>CAMDRO010000035.1 GCA_945906795.1 Spirosoma fluviale | reverse complement strand
GATTTAGTGACTGGAATCGATAAGCCAATCTTCAACAAAGGTTTTGTCAAAGTTCCAGACAAGCCAGGTTTAGGAGTCGAATTGAATGAAGAGGTTGTAAAAGCACACTTGAAATCAGGTGAAATGTTTTTTGCCCCTACGGATGATTGGACTAAGATTGATTCATGGGATCGCGATTGGTCCTAAAAATTTACAGGGTGATGTTCGCATCACCCTTTTTTATCTACACATAAACCTATTAAAATCATGAAAATAAAAGCAATAGTTCTAAGCTGTTTGGCTTGCAGCTTATCATTCATTTCTTTCGGACAAAATATCCAAATGCCGAAAGAGATGATTATGACTTACTCCCAACAATGGAAGGGTGAGCGTTTCCCTGATGGTCGTCCAAAAGTTTCAGATGATTTAGTGAAAAGATTAGCCAATATTTCCATTGAGGAAGCTTGGGGTGTCATGCGTGGCGAAGGATATGAAAGTCAATTCGAAGGAAACTGGCAAATTATTAATCCCAATAAGCCCTTAGCTGGCCGAGTTGTTACCGCTCAATACATGCCCATGCGTCCCGATGTCAATACGCCCATCATGGAAAAGGGGAAATCAGAAAATCGTAAAGGTTCTTCTAATTCGTGGCCTATTGATTTATTACAAGAAAATGATGTCTATGTAGCAGATGGCTATGGTAAGATTATAGACGGTACGTTGATTGGTGATAATTTAGGAAACTCGATTTATGCAAAATCCAAAACGGGTGTTGTATTTGACGCCGGTATCCGTGATTTAGAAGGTCTTGAGGCCATTGATGGTTTTGTAGGTTTTGTGCGCGGAGTGGATCCTTCTTTCATTAAAAATGAAATGCTGACGGGAATTAATTACCCTATTCGCATTGGTCGCGCTACGGTTTTACCTGGGGATTTGATCTTAGGTAAAAGAGAAGGTGTTATTTTTATTCCTGCTCACTTGGCCGAAAAAGTAATTTCAACGGCTGAGTTTATTGGCATGACGGATAAATTTGGTCATTTACGCTTAAAGCAAGGAAAATATACTCCAGGGCAAATAGATCAAAAATGGACGGATGATATCAAAGCTGATTTTGTTAAGTGGGCCGACGAAAATCCAGATAAGCGCCCAATGTCCAAAGCGGAATTAGCCAAGATTTTAAAAGATAAAAATTGGTAATCCGGATGAAAAAAATAATCGGAATTTTCGTACTATTATTGGTGTCGTCGTTCGCGTGGGGCCAACAAATTTCCAAGGAAGAAATGCTTTTTTTGACTCCTTTATGGAAGGGGGAACGTTTTGCTGATGGTCGGCCAAAAGCTTCTGATGCTTTATTGCAAAGGCTCAAATCCGTTACATTGGAGGAGGCTTGGGCTGTATTGAAAAATGAAAACTTTAAACATAACTATGAAGACGGTTGGCAAACCATCAACCCCGATAGTGTGTTAGTCGGCCGCGCGTTAACCGCTACTTTTATGCCGGGTCGGCCAGATATCCAACGGGTGATTGACGACCGAGGTCATACTAAAGACGGAAGAATCAAGTCTCAAAATTCCTGGCCCATTGACATGCTAGTCAAAGGCGATGTCTATGTGGTGGATCAATTTGGTGCACATGAAGATGGTCCTACGATTGGCGATAATTTAGGGAATTCCATTTATGCTAAAACGGGCAATGGTATTGTGTATAATGGTGCTGTTCGCGACATCAATGGCTTGAAGGAACTAGGCAGGTTCACCTCCTTTTTTCGCACCTATCATCCTTCCCATCATTTAAACAATCCAGATGGAGAATTGAACACTACGTTGGTGGGCATAAATACCCCCACACGTATCGGAAAAGCAACGGTTCTTCCGGGAGACGTGGTTTTAGGTCGAGATGGCGGAGTGATTTTCATTCCTCCACAATTATTGGAAAAAGTGGTAAAAACTTCTGAAATTGTTCGTTTGAGGGATATGTTTGGGCATCAGCGTTTACGCGAGCAAAAATATACCCCGGGCCAAATTGACAATCGTTGGAGTGAGGAAATCGAAAAAGATTTCTCAAAATGGTTAAATGACAAAATAGACAAATTGCCAGTACCTAAGGCTCAAATACAAGAATTTTTGAAAGGTAGGACTTGGTAAAAATTTAAGAAAATGAAAAATAAATCAGATAGACGCGAGTTTTTTAAAAATGGATCTTTGGCCGCTTCGGCTTTAATGTCGGGTTCCATGTTTCACTGGGGTGGTCGCTATGAAGAGGCCATCAGTGATAATCCTAAAATGTCGGCCCCGGCTGACTTGAAAATTACGGACATTAAATGTGGATATATCCGAGGAGGCTACCACCTGTATGTTAAAATTTTTACCAATCAAGGTATTTATGGCGTGGGAGAAGGTGCGGATGCGACTCCTGGAACCTATCATTTAGTGAAAATGATGGGTCAAAGGATCATTGGCAAAAGCCCATTGAATGTCCATCGTTTATTTGAAGATATTCGCAAAAATGGATTTTTCGCGGGTGCACAGTCGGGCATGTATGTAGCCGTTTTGTCTGCGGTAGAAAGTGCCCTTTGGGACTTAGCAGGAAAGGCTTTGGGTTTACCGGTGTACCAATTATTAGGCGGAAAATTCAGGGATAAAATCCGTGTCTATATGGACACAGCTCTATATCAAACTAAATTACCTAAACCCTCTGATTTTGCTGATGCAGCACAGAAGGCTGTGGATATGGGATTTAATGCAATTAAATTTGACATAGATCAAGCCAATGATCCCAATAAATACGATGTATATAATTGGACTGCAAATCCTTCAGAGCTAAGGCGCATGTATGACCAAATCGCCGCTGCTCGAAAGCAAGTTGGTCCCGATATCGACATTTGTGTCGACATGCATGGAAGATATGATGCACCTACAGGTGAGAAAGTAGCCAAAATGATGGAGCCTTTAAATTTAATGTGGTTGGAGGAACCTGTTCCGGCTGAGAATATCCAGGCCTATAAAAAAATCACGGACTCCACTTCTACGCCTATTTGTGCGGGTGAAAACCAGTATTTAGCTTATGGGTTTAGGGAGATGTTGGAAATAGGTGCGGTTGACATCATCATGCCTGACTTGCAGAAAGCGGGTGGTTTGGGTGAAGGTCAGCGAATTGCCAACTTATCGAATCTGTATTATGTGCCTTTTGCTCCTCACATGGTTTCTTCATTCTTAGGCGCGATGGCTGCTTGTCATGTGTGTGCATCGGTACCTAATTTCTTAATCTTAGAATGGCAAGCGTATTTCCATACGGATCCTATGTTTAAAGAGATAGTGATTCATAAAGGAGAATGGTTAGATAAAGGATTTATTCCCTTGTCCAATGAACCTGGGGTTGGTGTCGATATCAACATCGAAGCCATGCGTAAATACGCGGTTAAAGGAGTTCCGTTTTTTGATTAGCGGATACGCTTTAACATTTCCATACAGGCTCTTCCATTGTGGTAAGGGCCTTTCCAAGGGCCTATTTTTCCATTGCGAATCATAGGCTCTTGTTTTTCATCGATCCCCCAAAGCCATTCGCCTGAGGGTGATTTAAGTTTGGATTTGATGAAAGACCAACTTCCTAAACTCAATTCGTAGAATTTTTTATTTCCAGTTAAATGGTATGCGTTATAATATCCGACCATCGCTTCTGCTTGGGGCCACCAATGTTTTTGGGTATTGATATGTCCTTGATTTTTCTCATTCCACATGCCTCCATCTTTGGGATCAATTCCTTTCTCTGCTTCGATGGCCATATTGACCGCCAGCGTTTTCATTTTTTTAATCCAAATCGGACTTTTAATCGTTTCTGCTGTTTCTAATAAAAGCCAAGCAGATTCGATGTCATGCCCAAAAGAAACGGCCTCCGATCTTGGGGACCAATCATCCGTGAAAAATAAAGTTTGCGTCTTGCCATTGGCTATAATTTTATCATGAAAAATGGCAAGCATGGTTTCAATTTCAGCTTTTAGCTTTTTGTCGGGATACACCTGATAAAGATTTGCAAAGGCTTCAATCAGATGCAGATGTGTATTCATGGATTTTTTTTGATCTGCTTTTCCTTCAGTAATCGTTTTATCTTCAATCGGCGTCCAAGCCTCATTATAGGCCTCATAATAACCCCCATTTTTCAGGTCCTTGCATTTGGTTTGCAAGATCTGATAGATGCTTTTTGCTTTTTCTAGCGCTTGAGGATTTTTCGAAATCTTATAATATTCAGCAAAGGCATACAGCATAAATCCTTCTGCATAGACTTGTTTGTGGGTGTCGGAAGGGGTACCGTTTGATTTTACGGACCAATAAGCACCTTTGTTTTTAGCATCCCAAAAATAAGTATTGAGGTAATTAAATGCTCGGTCGGCCAATTTTTTATACCCTGGTTTTGGGGCCATTTGATAGGCGGCTGAGAATGTCCAAAGAATCCTGCTGTTCAAAATTAAACCTTTGTCGGCCTGCGCATTAGGTACATTATTTGCGTCAACAGCCCCATAGAATCCCCCTTTTTCGACATCCACACTATTCTTTTCCCAGTAAATTAAAATGTCATTAAGTTCAGTTTTTATTTCTTTTCTAAAGTCGCTTGAGCTTTGTGCGGAAATGGAATACACTCCCATTAGAAAAATAAGAATTTTGAAGATTTTCATGGAGCTAGGTTTATGGCAACAGATGCTTTTTATTGATTTTAAATATAAAGATTGTGTTTCAATTTTTAATGCTGATTTAAATTTTTAAATGTTTTTCGAATTAATTACACAATAATTTTATTTCAGTATAAATCATCATTAATTTGCTTTCAAGTTTACCCAATTTACTTATATGAAAAATTATTTACTACTGATATTCTTTACTTTATCGTTCATTTCTCTTAAGGCCAAAGATAATCCCGAGCTTATTAAAAAGGCCGATCGCATCATTGCTTTACATAAGCTTTATACGGTCATGCATAAAACTCAAATTCCACCCAGTGGCGATAAGCATGATTATATGAGCCAAGGACCTTATTGGTGGCCAGATCCAAGCAAACCCGATGGGAAACCGTACATCAGAAAAGATGGAGTTAAAAATCCTGAAATAAAGGGAATCACTGATTCGGATGAAATGGATGAACTGATCGACGATGTGGACTTATTGACACAAGCATTTCAAAAAACCAAAAATGAAAAATATGCTGCTTTTGCCTCCCAATTAATTAAGACTTGGTTTATAGATCCAAAAACAAAACAGAACCCAAATTTGAATTTTAGCCAAGGAATTCCTGGTATTAATACAGGTCGGGGAATTGGCATCATTGAAACCCGATTTCTGATTAAAATCACGGATGCTGCGCAGAAATTACAAGCATCTACACATTGGCGTAAATCCGATCATCAAGCATTGAAAATCTGGTTTAAAGACTTTCTGACTTGGCTGATTGAAAGCCCCATCGGCAAAGACGAGGCTGATGAGCATAATAACCATGGAACCTATTATGATGTCCAAATTGTCAATTTTGCCATGTTTTTGGGCCAAAATGAGTTGGCAAAGCGCCAACTAGAAATCACAAAATCTCGAATGGCATCGCAGTTGAAGCCCGACGGATCACAACCGCATGAATTAGCCAGAACGAAGTCTTTCGGCTATTCGTTAATGAATCTTCGAGGCTTCTTTTATTTAGCCGAATTTGCGCAAAAATTGAATGTTGATCTATGGCATTATCAAACACCCGAAGGTGCGACAATTAAGAAGTGCTTGGATTTTTTAATCCCTTACATCAAAAAAGATAAGGTGTGGCCATACCAGCAAATTGCTGAAATTCATTGGGCCGATACAGAAGAAATCTTAATGGAAGGTTCTAAAGCTTTTAAAGATATTTCTTATTCAGATTTAGCGAAAAAAGTAAGTGTTGCTATTCATGATAAATTCTCTCCATCTGATATGGTCGACCCATTTTTAGATTCATCTAATTCTCGTTGGTTTTTCTTTAACTCGACGAGTCGGCCTTTTGGTATGGTCAACCTAAGTCCTGATAATGGAGTTCAAAGTGATTGGGGGGCGGGATATCGATATAAATCAGATAGCATAAAATGCTTTAGCCACATTCATGGTTGGCAATTATCGGGGGTCCCTGTGTTACCTACCACGGGGGAATTTAAAGGCCAATTAGGTTCAGATCAATATGGATCCACTTTTTCTCATGCCAAGGAAATAGCCAAGCCTGGATACCATGAAGTCTATTTGGAATCGTATAAGATTAAGGCCCAATTAACGGCTACAACCCGAGTGGGATTTCATAAATACACCTATCCAAAGGCTGAGCAAAGCCAAATATTATTCGATTTTGCTACTTTTTTAGGACCATCAGATACTCAAAGTGCTTTCGTTAAGCAGGTAGGAGATCGTCGAATTGAAGGCTATGCCATCATGTCGCCTGCGGTACGCCGACCAAAGATTCTGCCTGTTTATTTTGTTGTCGAATTTGATAAGCCATTTACTAAAATTGGCGCATGGCGAAAAGGTAAATTAGAGGCTTTTTCAAATGAAATTGAAGGGGAGAAAATAGGGGTTTATGTGAGTTTCCCAACGGACAAAAATGAAGAGCGTTTGATGAAAGTTGCCATCTCATATGTGAGTACGGAGCAAGCAGGGTTAAATATGAAAACGGAAATCCCTCATTGGGATTTTGACCGTGTCGTGGAAGAAAGCAAGTCCGAATGGAATGAATGGCTAGGACGTATTCAGGTGGAAGGGAAGGACGAAGTGGCAAAGAAAAGATTTTACACGGACCTGTTTCATGCTTTGCAAGGTAGACGTATCGTGAGTGATGTGAATGGAAAATATTTGGATATGACGGGTGAAAAGCCACGCGCGGGTCAAATTCCGTTGAAGGCGAATGGCCAATCGAAATTTAATCACCATAATTTTGATGCCATGTGGGGAGCCCAATGGACGATCAATACCTTGTGGCATTTAGTCTATCCTGAGGTGACCGAATCGTTCATTAATTCGATGTTGATGATGTACGATGACGGAGGCTTAATTCCGAGGGGTCCCGCGGGGGGAAATTATACGTATGTAATGACGGGAGCATCTTCGACTCCTTTCATTGTGAGTGCTTATCAAAAAGGGATTCGTGGTTTTGATATACAAAAGGCCTATGAAGGAATGCGTAAAAATCATTTTCCTGGGGGTATGATGAGCAAGGCAGGTTATGAGCACAAGACTTTTAAGGGTGGTGGGATTGAGTATTACATGGAGCGCGGTTATGTTCCTCATCCTATCAGTCCAATTCGATATGGTTTTCACATGGATGGATCTGCGCAAACACTTGAATATGCCTATCAGGATTTTTCTTTAGCTCAAATGTCAAAGGCCTTAGGTAAAACAGATGATTATCAACTGTTTATGAAGCGTTCACAGAATTATAAAAATATTTGGAATCCAGAATTAAGTTGGATGTGGATCAAAAATTTAGATGGGAATTGGGAGAAGTCCGTGGACATTCTACGTTATGACCATGGTTGGGAAGAAGGAAATGCAGCCCAATGGACTTGGTTTGTACCCCATGATTTGAAAGGATTGGCAACTTTGATGGGAGGAAAAGATAAAGCGGTGGCAAAATTAAATGAGTCTTTTGAAAAGGCATCAGCTCATGATTTTGTTAGTGGAAAATCTCATGATAAGGAAACTCAGGAGGAAAACCGCCGGGTTTATTTGAACTTTGGGAACCAGCCTTCCATTCAAACAAGTTATATTTTCAATCAAATCGGGGCACCTTGGTTGACCCAAAAATGGACCCGAAAGGTCATCGAAAAAGTGTATTCAGGCCTTTCGCCCGATTATGGATATAGCGGAGATGAAGACCAAGGGCTCATGGGATCATTGGCCGTGCTGATGAAAATAGGCATTTTTAGTATGGATGGTGGTGTCGCTCAAACGCCCTATTACGATTTAAGTAGCCCTATTTTCGACAAAATTGAAATTAAATTAAATTCTGATTTTTACCCGGGTAAAACGATTTCGATCGAGACTAAAAATAATTCTCAGGACAATGTATATATCCAGCAGGCGAGTTTCAACGGCAAGCCAATAAAATCTTGGATTTCGCATCTAGAATTAATTAAAGGAGGAAAGATTACCTATATGTTGGGTGCTAAGCCGAACAAAAGCTTTGGTCAATAATGGATATTAATTTTAAAAAAGGCCCGCTGATTTACCTTTCAAATTATTTGTTGAAAGGCTTATGTATATTATTTT
The DNA here is from genome assembly GCA_945906795.1 of Spirosoma fluviale. Classification (GTDB taxonomy): domain Bacteria; phylum Bacteroidota; class Bacteroidia; order Cytophagales; family Spirosomataceae; genus Aquirufa; species Aquirufa fluvialis_F. Next base: position 20,278 of record CAMDRO010000035.1, on the reverse strand, counting down.
TTATGGGTATTTGTGTGGATGCCTCTGCACAAACAAAAAAAACCACTGAATACAAGGCGCCGAATTTTGGCTGCAAGTTTGAAGATGGGCCTTTTAATGCGATCATTAAGCTGGAACAAAAAAGCCAAGCTAAACTTAAACTGGAATTTTCAACTACGGTGGATATCCAAGGATGTCAAGTTATTCAGATTCTTTTCGACAAAATAGGAAAGGAATTTGTGGCAGCATTTAAGCCAACCGACATCGACGATTCGGGCAATGCCATCATCCATGCGGACCGCGGAATCACCTATGAAATCCACCTCATTTTACCCTAATTTTAAAAGGGTTTTTGGTTCCATAGAATGGGGTTTCGTATCGGGAAATTACGGATGACTTCTTGGTTTGTTGGGAAATGTTCCAGCTTTTTCCACAGAGCCAAGCTGTTATCATCCCCGTGAATGGCTGAAAAATAAAGAAAACTTTGTGCAATAGGCCATTGGTCAAAATACATGACGTCAGCCGAATAGGTCCATCGACTTTTATCTTTGACGACTGGAAATAGATATGAAACGCCTTTTTTTATTGACCTGCCATCAGGCATTTGCCAGTCCCACATATTTAAAACATGGGCCAGGGTGCTCATTATGTCTAAATTAAATATGGAATAACCGTAGGGCTTAGTTCGTCTTAATTCGAGGGGAAATGATCCATCGGCCGCCATTTGGTCTGGAATAAATGCCGTCCGATAGCATTTTCTACAGAAATCGATGAGTGATGCATTGCCGGTAAATGTGGCAAAAACAGCGACTTGTAAAGCCCAGCAAGTTCCATGGTTGTTTAAAGCATCTCTTTCTGCCATTCCATAGGGATGCGTCGTCATCCAGAGTACATATTCCTTAAACCAAGCGACAAATGCTGCATAATCTTCAGGGGCGATTTGGCTTTTTAGGGCTTCCATCGCTTTGACCACTTCTAGAAAATGGATCGTATCAATAATCCCAATGCCGCGACCCGTTGCTTTTCCTTTTATTGCCTGAGCATATAATAAAGAGGGGTTCATACGAGTGGTCGGGTCCACAAACCAAGCCTTAAAGTGTGGAATAGCTGCTTTGGCATATTGAGCTTTTCCGGTGAATGTGTAGGCAGACGCTAAGGAACCGACAATCTCACTGAAACGTATCATGGCTAATCGGTGTGCCACAAAATTTTCAGGATTCGTCTCTCCATCTCTTTGAATGTAGGGTCCATTGGGATTTGCTGGATCGGGCCACCAATAATCACCTTCGGAATAAAAATCATTCGCACCTCCAGCTGATCGCGGACATTGTGTGGCGGTAACAGTGATGGGCTTTTGTGTCAAATTTTTATCCGCTATGGCTATGGTTTTTGCGATGCGCTCTTTGCTGTAAACCTCTCTTGGCGCTATGGAAAATCCAAGCGTATGAATAAAGAAAAAGAGTAAAAAGAACGAGATTTTCAATTTCATTTGACTTGCATTTTTACAGCCCATTGAGCATATTTGGCCAATAAATTTTTATATTTTTCGGGATTTGATTTAGCTAAATTATTTGTTTCAATTCGATCTAGTCGGACATTATACAATTCCCATTCTTTCACCTCATCGTCCCAAACCAATTTCCAATCCCCTTCCCTAATGGCTCTATTGCCAAAATGTTCCCACGCAATATAAGGTTGAGATTCCCTTTTATTTTGTTTCAGAAGGGGAGCCAAGCTTTTTCCTTCAACAACTTTTGTTGTTTTGGTTTGGGTTAATTCCATGACCGTAGGGAAAATATCCATGATATGACCCACTTGGTCACTTTGAAAACTTTTTTTAATTCCATTAGGATAGGACACAATCAACGGAGTCGAAATTCCACCTTCATGCATCCAATGTTTATACATTCGAAAAGGAGTATTACTGGCATAGGCCCATTCTTTTCCATAGGTCGTGTAACTTCCTGGGGCGCCAATTTTCGTGGTCAATGAAGCATTATATTTGTCTTGCCCTAAATCTTTGGATGAACGGTCGTCTAATATTTCATGGCATGCACCATTGTCTGAAAGGAAGAAAATAACGGTATTGTCAAAGGTTCCATTGGCTTTTAACTCTTGTACAATTTTGCCGATTCCTTGATCCATCTTGTCGACCATCGCCGCATAAGTGGCCATTCTTTCGATCCAAATATTCTTGTCAGCTTCTTTTTCAAAATTCACTATCGTGGGATCCGATCCGGGTAAATTGCCAATGGTAGGGTTTAATTTAATTTTATTTTGTTGTACAAATCGCTGCCTCCGCAAAGCTTCCCATCCCTGAGTATATTTGGATTTATAGGAATCAATCAAATCTTGTGGCGCATGTATGGGCCAATGCGGGGCGGTATAGGCTACGTAAAGAAAAAATGGTTTTCCAGTCGATTTGTTTTTCTGTAAATAGGAAACCGATTTATCCGAGATGGCATCGGTGAAATAGTAATTTCCCTTGGGTGCAAATGGCTCGTTATCTTCAACGAGTTGGCGCTTAGGCAACAATTCATAATAACTATTAGCCCCTGAAATCAATCCATAAAAGTGATCAAAACCTCGCTGATTAGGCCAATCAGGCTTTTTTTCGCCCACATGCCATTTGCCAGTCATGTAGGTATTGTACCCATTCTTTTTTAATTCTTCGGCAATCGTGGGAGTATTGACATTTAAAAATCCTTGGTAGGACCCCGTTTTACTGCGATCATAATCACTCGTAACCACCATTCCACCCATCCCAGCTTGATGTGGATACATACCCGTGAGTAGCGAGGCTCTACTTGGACAGCAACGCCCTGCATTATAAAATTGTGTAAAAATGGCTCCTTTTTTGCCGAGTAAATCAATGTTGGGCGTTTTGATTTCTGACCCAAATATCCCAATATCACTATAGCCCATGTCGTCCACTAAAATCACGATCACATTCGGAGGTGTTTTTTGTGCAAAAACAGTCGACATGTTCATTAAGAGTAAGCAGCAGAAAAGATAGCTATTTTTCATTTCTTGGTCAGTTTAAGTTCTTCCATGATGGCCAAGGAGAAAAAGGCCGAGGTATATGCGCAAGTTATCGGAAACCAGGGTCTAAATGCGGCGCCGACGGCCGAGTGAATTGTTTTTCCAACAATCCCCCCATATGCTTGTCTGTCCGCCCCTTGGTATTGATTTTTCATGCACCAAGTTAATGATTTTCGAGCCATGTCAACATATTTTTTATCTCCTGAGGCTGCATATAGCTGGTATAATAAATAACTCCATAAGGCTGTGCCTTTTTCACTTATGCCAACTTTCTCCACAGGCTCATCGATGATAAAAGTCCAATGACCATCCGGTTTTTGCCAAGCTTGCATGCGATCTGCCATTTTTTTAGCTAAATCGAGGTAGGGTCCTTTCGGGTTGTTTCGATGAGCGGCCAATAATCCCTCCATCGCCCATCCCAATCCCCGGGTCATTTTTATGGTCGGCTGAACCCCCGTTTTTTGATGCCATCCACGTTCCCATAATCCATCCGGTCGACTCAGTTTTTTCAAATGTTCTTGTATGTATTGCTCAGTCATTTTGAAATACTTAGGGTCCTTCGTGATGGCGTATAAATTAGTAATGCCCTCCGATCCAAAACCCGATTCGTCAATGGTATGCTCTGAAAACTTTTGCTCATCTACATAATAATCTTGTGGGATAAGGCCATATTTGGTCATTAACTGATCCGTAGTTTCAGCAAGTAATTTCGCCGCATTTAAATATTTTTTATTCCCTGTTTCCGTGTATAAAGGAATCCAAGCCCAGCCGGAAAAGAAATTCGCATCCGAGGTACTATAACATTGTTGGTACCCGAAATCTGGCAAAATAATATCTCTTCTCCAGCGTGAAAGTGGCACACCAAACATAGGATGAGCCACATCCATGATTCGCGTATTTATGGCCGACTGGCCTATTTTTTCTGCTGCTGATAATAGCCCTGCAGTGGATGTAGAAATAGGCAATTCAGATATTTTACGAGCATTTAAAAGTACTTTTACCGCGGGACCTGAACCCCATATCCAATGGTTTGATCGGTAGCTCTGTGCGTCTAAATCATAGAATAAATTAAGACTTCCGTATGTAAGACTACTCGGATTGTTATTTTGTGAGCGAAGGATATAGTCAACGGATTTAGAAAGTGCTAATTTTAAGTTTTTTTGAGTTAAACTACTGTTTGTGAGCTCCGGTCTTACGATTGTTTTTGTAGACCAATTTATTTTATGTTTGATTGTTTTCGATACTCCATTTTCTTTGTAATGCACCGTTATTGTGCCTTTCCAGTCTTCACATAAAGGAGTAAAATGATAGTTTAGGGATCCATTTAAGGGCTGAACTATTTGTTGGATATAAAAGTCTTTAATTTGGCGTGCACGCGGTTCAATATAGAGTGAATTTTCCCAGTCTTCCAATCGGTCTGCTTCGAAGTTCAATTTCTTTTTACTTGGTTCAGACTTTTTAAAAAAATGCTGATTCCAAGCGGAAACAGTGGCTATTGAGTCAAGCGTAATATGCCCTTTCATGCCTGGATTTCGAACAATGTCAACCACAGGGTACCAAATTTGCTTGTTTGGTATGGGATTAGGTAATACCGTTTGTGGCTCAGGATGTTCGGTGGAAATATCAGTGATCTTCGTTATTCGAGTATTTCGATCACTTCTTATTTGAATTTTTACGTCTTGAACGTTCGGATTTAAGTTGGCATGTAACATAATTCCGGCTCCGTCCTGACTCCAAGACACCTCATTTTTATTAGCTTGGGCAAACAATATTTTGGAAGACAATAGCAATAAACTGATGAATAAAGATCTCATTTTTTATTTTTTTGACGGACCAAAGCTTCCAAATAATAGTAGTCGGCATACACGATTGGGGCATCTATTTCAAATCCATTAGGCAAACCGCCCGTGCTGTGATTTAAAAGAAATCCATGTGAATTCGATGCAACCGGTGCTAAATAATCCGAGGAACTAAGGCTCGCTAAGATCTTATCGGCAAATCCTTGGTAATAGGTTTTTTTGTAGGGTTGGAGATTTGCCAACTCATACAAAGCGGAGGCAGTTATGGCCGCGGCGGAGGCATCTCTAGGTACATGAGGTATTTTAGGATCATCAAAATCCCAATAAGGAACAAGGTCTGAAGGTAATCTAGGATGATTTAAGATGTATTGAGCGATGTTTTCAGCTAAATTCAAATATTGTTTTTTCCCAGTTTCACGATAACATACGGCATAACCATACAAAGCCCATGCTTGGCCCCGAGCCCATGCAGATGCATGTGCGTAGCCCTGATGCGTATTTTTTTTGACCACGGCTCCCGTTTTTACGTCATAGTCTAACACGTGGTAAGAACTAAAGTCAGGTCTAAAATGATTTTTCATGGTGGTATTGGCATGCGTTACGGCCACCTTGTAAAAGGCTGAATCTTTGGTTTCTTTGAAGGCCCAAAACAATAATTCCAGGTTCATCATGTTGTCGATGATGACCGGGTTGGCCCATTTATCCCGACTATGATCCCAAGAACGAATAACTCCTGTCGCGGGATTGAATCGTTTGATGTTGGTTCTGGCTGATTGGATTAAGATATCTCGATAGGCCGAATTGTTTGTCAACCGAAGTCCATTTCCAAAACTAGTGAACATCTTAAATCCCATGTCATGGGTTCCAGCATTCATTTTTTCTTTTTCAAGTGGTAAGGTGTAGTTTTCTGCTTGGGCCGCCCATTTTTTGTTTCCCGTTAACTCGTATAAATACCAAAGACCCCCAGGAAAAAATCCAGAACACCAGTCTTTAGAGGCGACTAAAATTAAAGAGTCGTTGCGCACCGTTCTCGGGCTCACCTTTTCGCCGTTTCTGGTAGCCACACGCGCAGATTCCCTCAAGGCATAATCCATTTGGGATTCTATTTTTGTGAGGAGGCTGGTTTGTTGGGCCACACTCGAAAAACACAAAAGAGTTAAAAAAGTAATGTATTTCTTCATGTTATCTAGATTGATTTTGAGTTTTCAATAAATGGGTTAAAATTTCTTGATGTTGTTTTAACACGCTGGAATATTCAGCTTTTAAGGCTAAATTTTCTTTTTCCAAGGGATCTTTTTTATAGTCATAGAGTTCTAGGCCGATGACAGGGTTATCTGAATTAATTTTTGTCGTATGAAATTCTCCTTTAAACCAGGTAACCATTCTAAATTGTTCGGTCCTAATCGCATAGCCCATCGCTTGATTGTTTAAGCGAGGGTATTGGCTTTGAGCAAAATCTTTAATTTTAACCGAAGGATTTTTCATGGCAGATACTAAACTTTTTCCAGCCAATCCGGAAGGAATCGACAGGCCAGCTAATTCAGTTAAAGTAGGGAAAACATCCACAAACTCAGAAAGGCTTTTTACTTGTTGGCCCCCTTTAAAACCTGGTGCAGAAAAAATTAATGGAGCTTTGGTTGCCTGTTCAAAATTACTATGTTTGGCCCACATGCTATGGTCACCTAAATGCCAGCCATGATCTCCCCAAAGTACGATAATCGTATTTTTGTCTAAGCCTTGTTCCTTTAAAGCAGCCAAAATTAGCCCCACTTGCGCATCGGTATAACTCACGCTGGCATAATAGCCATGGAGAAGCAAGCGTTGTAATTCGTCAGATTTTGGGGAGTAGCCGGTGGGCATGCGCTCACCAGAGGGTAAAACATATTGATTCACTAACTCATTGGATGCCTGAAAAGCGAATTCAGGGGCCCCTGAGGCCAAGGATTGAAACTCGGCTAATTTGAGGGTGGATCTTTCATATAGGTCCCAATATTTCTTAGGTGCCACAAAGGGCAAATGAGGCTTTGTGAGTCCCACGGCCATAAAAAATGGATTACCTTCTGATTTCAATTTTTTAATTTGTTGGATTGCTTTTAAGGTATTTGCTCCATCTATATAGGCGTTATCAGGAACGTCGATTGCCTCATACAGTGGTCTGTGGCCATTGGCAACAAAATCCTCTAATTCTTTTCCTGTTAAACCTTTTTTGACTCCTTCCTCCCGAAAGCTATTAATCAATTGGATTAATTCTTTTGATTGATAGTAATTGTTGAATGGTTTTGAGAATCCCTTTGCAAAATCATCTTTTTCTAATTTCAAGTAAGGAATGGACCACGACGGTTCGTCAGAGTTTTTATCCACTGACCTTGAGTCAAATACTTTTCCAATCCCTGATGTGGTGTAACCTTGCTGGCGGAAATATTGAGGTAAAGTCAAAATAGTAGGTACTTTATCCCTTATCAGTGTTTTTAAATCCCAAATCTGTGTATAATCTGGCCTTTGTCCTGTCAGTAAACTCGCTCTGGTAGGTGCACAAACAGCTTGTTGGCAATAGTTCGACAAAAATACCGTACCCGATAAGGCCAATTTATCTATATTGGGCGAATGAACTTGACTTTCGCCATAGCATCCCAGCATGGGTTTAAGGTCATCGATGGCAATAAAGAGTACGTTGGGCTTTGGTTTATTTTGAGCTACAGTAGCAATCGCAATGAATTGCAGCATCGCAAATAAGTAGGTTGGTATTTTCATAAGCTTGGAGAATGAACTTAATATAGCGTATCTAAATTAAAAATAACTCCCCAGAAAATGGAGAGTTATTTTTAAAATATGCATACTATTTTTATAAACATTATTTGATGGAAGGGTTGTTCACCAACTCCACATCTGGAAGGTATAAGGTAAATCGAGCGATGCTGCCTCCTGTAGGAGTTTTTCCAGCAGCTTTCGCTACTGCATCAGCGCGTCCTGTTCTTACCATATCCCACCATCTTTTACATTCGTAGATGAATTCGTAGCCCCTCTCTTGGAAGAGTAAATCGTCAAAAGCTGTTTTCGATAATCCTGCAGGGAAGTCAGCTAAAGTACTAGATTTAGCCAAGTCTACTCCATATCCTCTTCTGCGCACTTGGTTTACTGCATCATATGCAATTTGTGTAGGACCATTTAATTGGTTTTCGCACTCTGCTAAAATTAAATAGGCCTCGGCAAACCGATATAAATAATAATCATTTCCAGCAGCTGTTTCTTCAGGAGCTGCACCATCTCTGAATTTACCAAACATAAAGGAAGCTTGTGGAATTAAATTGGCTCTTACTTTCACACCTTTAAGGGTAATGGTATCGATCAAATTCCAATTTCTTCGTAAATCTTTTTTATCCCAATCCCTGATTAAAGGAGCATTTCTACACATTAACGCGGAGATTCCACGAGCGGCAAGACCAGCATCTAAAGCTCTTCCTTCGAATGCATAGGTTGGCAAGAATGAGCCTAATGCTTTTTGCTGAGAAAATTTGATCGCAAAAATTTCCTCAGAATTTGTTGGCGTAGATGGCGAATACAAAGTCTCTAACGATTTCACTAGGTCATAGCCATACGTTGCTTTATTATCGATTACCTCTTTCGCTTTCAAACGTGCGTTGGTGTAATCTTTCGACCATAAGTAAATATCGGCAAGCATCATCTTTGCACTTCCTTTCGTCGCTCTACCTGAATTAGCTTCAGGAACTTTATTAGGTAAATTAGCTTCACAAAAGGCTAGATCTTTGATGATTTGATCGATGATCGTCTTGGAACTTGTTAATGGTAAAGCAGTTCCATCAGAATTTTCGATCGGCGATAAACGCAAGGGTACGTCGCCATGCATACGGGTCAACCACCAATAACACAATGAACGCACAAAATAAGCTTCTGCTTTATAAGGTGCTTTGATATTTTCAGCGAGTGATTTATCATCATCAATCGCTTTGATAATCAAATTTGATTTTCCGATGGCTTCATAAAAAGTAGTCCATCTAGCCGCATTATCATTTCTTTGTGGCTCAAAATTATAGTTCATATAATTGGTTCCGCCACCTGCTGGCAATTGGCAATATTCGGCCAAACCTTCGATATCCCTAGTCAAGGTAGATTCCCAGAGTCGACCACGAGAACGGGAAAGTGGCTCATAAGCCCCGATGACAAACGCATCCAAAAGAGGCTTGCTTAAGGTGGAAATTTGATAACGAGCCGGAGGAATTTCTTCTAAAAACTTCTCGCAGCTTGTAAGCGATCCCATCATGAGGATCATTAAAATCGGAATTAATTGTATGTTTTTTATCTTTTTCATAACCTGAATCATTTAAAATTTTATAGAATTAAAAGTTGACGGTTAAACCTAATGTAACCGTTTTAGAACCTGGATATGCTCCACTGTCAACCCCTTGTTGGAGTGAGTTTCCACTAAATACATTCACCTCAGGATCATATCCTTTGTAATTGGTTATAGTAATTATATTATTACCTGATAGATAAATATTGGCAGACTTAATAAATTTAGTATCCCCCAAAGGCAAAGAATAATCTAAACGAATATTACGTAAACGAATATAAGATCCATCCTCAATAAACAAATCAGATCTTCTGTGGATACTAGAGGCTCTTGGCTTTGGATAGTATGTATAAATTTCAGCTGAACGATTAAAAATTGGTGAAGGAGCAGCAGCTGTAAATAACATTTGATTATCAATGCTATTACCTTGAACACTAGACCAAGTCATCATGAAATTAAAGCGCTTATATTTTAAGCTTGTGTTTAAACCTATGATGGTCGATGGATATGGATTACCAATATACTGATTGTCACGTCCATCAATGATTCCATCTCCATTCACATCCATAAAGGCCATTTCGCCATCTGCGGCATACCCATTAAATTTAGGTCCGTAAAAAGAAGATAATGGATCACCAGGAGTAATTCTAGAGTTTCCAGAACTAAATGGCAAATTGTTTTTAGTGGCAACTACCTTGTTCTTGTTGATGGAAAGGTTGGCGTCGATGGACCAACGAAGATCCTTGGTCGCAGTTAGATCAGTACCAATTTCCAATTCAAATCCTTTGTTTTCCACTTCACCCACGTTGTCAATAATCGTATTATATCCAGAAGATGGAGGCAATTGGACCGTCGCTAACAAAGAGGTTGTGTTCTTTACATAATAATCTAAAGTCACTCGATATTTGTCATTTAGGAATCCAAAATCCAAACCAGCATTAGTTTGAGTTGTTGTTTCCCAAGTCAAATTGTCGTTTGGCAACGTAGGAGATAATCCCACCGCTAATCCAGAACCAGCTCCCTGTGCCGTATTAATTACGTTTCCAATCAATAAAGATTGATAGGGTTGAATCGCAGGATTTCCAGACTGCCCCCAAGTTGCACGAACTTTAAGGTTAGAAATAGCCGTAACATTTTTCATGAAAGGCTCTTCAGATGCCTTCCAAGCCAAACCCAATGAAGGGAAAATACCATATTTCTTATTCTTGCTAAATACAGATGCCCCATCTCTACGAATACTGGCTGTAAATAAATAACGATCCTTAAAGTTTAACCGTACCCTTGAAAAACCTGAAACTAAGCGGTTCGTGATAATATCAGTAACCGGCTTTGAAACAGATCCTGCAGCGGCAAAGCTATAATTTCTCAAATCATCTGAAATGTATTTTGATCCTAACAAATTGATGATGTCTTGTTGGGCCGATTGGATAGAACCCCCAACAATACCTTCAAACTCTAAATCGCCAAACTTCTTTTTGTATTCCAAATAATCTTCAGCGACCACATTTAACGAGCTTGTGGTAGTTAATTGGCCTATACCCACCCCAGAACTTAATTGGGCTAACACAATTGGTCAATACAAATCCGCACGCGCAGAAAAATAATCACCTCCTAATCGGGTTGTGTTGACTAATCCCTCGGCTAATTTTATATTGAAATCCATACCCCCTTGAAATCTAACCACAGTATTGCGATCTAATGATTCCTTAGTAAATGCTAATGGATTTTCAACATCGATTCCACTGAAAGAGAAAGGTCTAGGATTTCCATAAGTACCATCTGGATTATAAACAGGTACTGTAGGAGATGCTAATACCATGGCACCTACTCCATTTTTACCTTGATGGCGGGTGGGCGAATTATCTGTTGCAGAGAATCCATTAGCAACAGTTCTAGATACTGTCATATAGGTTCTTAAACTAATTCTTGAATTCAACTGAGAAGTTAAATTGAAACGCATGGACCCTCTATTGAAGTCAGATCCTTTGATAATTCCTGGCTGGTCTAAGTAGTTTCCTGAAACATAGTACTGTGTTTTATCATTACCTCCAGAAAAACTTAAGGTATGATTTTGCTGCAATGCAGCGCGCAACACTTGGTCTTGCCAATCTGTTTCTGAATTTTTTGCATTGGTGACTTCTGCAGGTAGAACTAGGTTAGAATTCGAATAATATTGCTTAATAAAATCAAGCATTTGAACTCCATTCATTAAGTTCAATTTTCTTTGAATGATTTGATTGGTGTAAGTTGATTCATAAGTAACACGACTTACGCCTGCTTTACCACTTTTAGTGGTGATTTGAACTACACCATTCGCTCCTCTTGAACCATAAATAGCTGTGGCAGATGCATCTTTTAATACTTCAATACTTTCGATATCACTCGCATTAAACGAGGACATTCCGTTCATAGCTCTGTTGTCATTGTTGTATTGAGGTACTCCGTCGATCACAAAAAGTGGCTCATTACCACCTGCGATGGAAGTTACTCCACGCACACGAATGGAAATACCAGCACCCGGTTGGCCCGAACTCTGTTGCACCTGAACTCCCGTCATTCTTCCTTGCATAGCAGATTCTACGCTGACAACAGGCATTTCTTGAATCGTTGCCGCTTTTATGGAAGTGGAGGAACCTAAGAAATCTTTCTTTTTTTGATTACCATAACCCGTTACGACAATTTCTTCTAACGACTTAGCGTCTACGGCTAATTGGATATTTAGAACAGATTGATTGGCAATTTTTACTTCTTGAGACTTATAGCCTACAAAAGAGAAAACTAAAACGTCTCCAGGATTTACGTCAATGGAATATTTTCCATTAACATCTGAATTTGCTCCACTAGAAGTTCCTTTTTTGGCAATCGTAACTCCGGGCATTCCAACTCCGTTTTCATCTGTAACAGTTCCAGTTAGTTTGGAAGCTACAACTGCAGTGAGGTTCGTTGAACCAAGCGTGTAAAACAATGGCATGGCAAAGGCCATAGCTAATAGGATGCTCCATCGAGCTACCCTATATCTGATTGGGTAAGTTTTTTTCATCAAAAGTATTTTTAGGATTTAATTTATATCGGACAATTGATAATTGGTTTAATTAAAAATTATCCTTAAATAATTATACAAATAAACATGCATAATGTCAAAATGTTTCAGTTTATTTTTCCTGTAAATGTTACCGTAAACGTTTGCAGAAAAAGATTTCTTAAGAATATACATAGATTAATTGAGAAAAAATATTTATAAAAAAAGCATTGATTGAATTTATCCTAAAATAATTTATGGTATTATTCCAATAAAAAAAGGTGATGCGATTTTATACGCAACACCTTTTAAGCAAAATTCTTATTAATTCTTATTGTATCGTAAACTGATAATTTCCTTGTAATCCTTTTTCCTTCGAAGTGAATATAATTCGTTGGACAGGTCTATTCGCCCACTTAGTCTTAAAGCTTTTGTACTCAGGTCCATCGGTGGAAGGTAGATCCACCGACATAGTCCATTTTTTTGCATCATAGGTCAACACATGTTTGTCACCTGTACTCGTGGTCAAATTTAATTTCCCCGGAGTGGAAGAATCGATCGTACACAAAGTCATGAAGGCTTGTTGGACCCCTTGCTTATTTTCAGAAAGTTCAAACTGATCTTTAATTTCGACCTGTTCTTTCACTTTATTCAATTGCAAAGTTCTTTTCCAGGATTTAATACCCGCTTCCGCTGGATAGGCTTTCGCTAAATCTAAGAACATTCCCGCCGCTTTTTCATTCATGAAATTACTTACTGAGCTGGCTTCAAACTCCCGCCCTGCCTTTTGACCTATGCCATTAATGAATGGTAAATTGTGGTATTCAGATTGAGTAAACCAAAGGGAATAGCGCTGTGCAGAAAAAGTTCTTGCCGTGTAGTTTCCTCGGCCTGCGTCGATAATAATAGGTTCGCCTTTGACATAATAGACAAAATCACCTACATCATTGTGGTTATGAGACTCGGCATTATGCCCACCATGTGCCGCAAAAAACAAGTCTTTGTGCCTTGCCGTCACTACTTGGATGTCATTAAACCAATAGTCGCCAAGCTCAGGATGAGCTACTTTTTCTTTAGGCATGGAACTAAAAGCCATCAAATTCCAAAGATGTCGGTGTTTTTGATATCCCGTCATACTGATCGCTGGATCGAAGTTTTGTGAGGCCCATTGGCCAAAAGCCATCAAAGGTGCATCATTTAAAGCTTTTCCAAATCGGTATAACATGATGCCATCCGGTTTCAAGGTAGGATCTGCATCAGCAAAATTGACGAAGTAATCATTCGAAATGTGCATTTTATACACATAGGATGCCATCTTTTGAATAAATGGCTCTTTGTAGATTTCGCATTTTTCATTGGTCGCCGAAGCTAATACTTGGAGCGCATCAAAAGCACTTGCTCCAGCCGCAAACCAATAGGATGGGCCTTCATCACAGCCCGCATCTTCCCCTAAGCCATTGAAGTACAGATCCAAATAGTTCATGTGGGTATATACATTTGAAAGCCGAGTGCTTTCATTTTTTTCTAAAAGTAAATTGGCCAACATCACATTCGAGACGATCCATGGATTCCAATTGTTGACGGCACGCGTTTTGCTGAGCCAACTATAACGTTCTTGGTCCAGGACCGGAGTGAGAATTTTTTTGTTGACTTCAAAATAAATTCGTTTGCGAAGAAGTTTTGAAATTTTATCCAATTTATCTCCCACAAAATAGTCGGTGAGCGCAAGGCCCACGGCCGTTTCCGCCCCAAATAAATCAATGGTTGGGTCTTCCGCATCCGGCATTCCATTTTTAGCTTTTTGAACCGATAAGTGTGCCGGAACTCCCCAGTAGGTCTCTTCGCAAATGGACCAGACATAATTCATGATTTTTTCAGTAAATCGGCCATTGTCTTCGAGCGTCTCTGCGATCACGAGTTCCATCAGACTATTTCGTTTTCCGAACGATATTTTACCATGTTCTTCTCGATCTCCTGATCTTACATATTCCATGAGTAGGCTGGCATCGATCACAGGAACGGGCTTGCTAAGTACCGATTCTGCTTTTTTAATGATTTGTTTTTGCTCATCTTCTGGGATGATATTGACCCATTCAGCCCGTGTTTTTGGATAAGGCTTATAGTCCTTTTGTGAAATGAGCGCCTTTTGTACCATTTCTTTACTGAAGGCTTTAGCTAAAAAATTCCGAGGACTTACTTGTGCTTTGGCAAAAGCAGAAATCAAAATTAGGCTTACATAGAGCAAGTGTTTTTTCATGAATTGGAGGTTTAGATTTAGCCTTTTGGGCTTAGTTTTATTTGCAATTTAACATTTCCTATTTGATTGGCAATCCTGACCATCAGCCTTTGCGTTCCCGTATTTAATTTTTCGGGGGCTGATTTTTTTGCTGATTCAATCGTGAATTTTGCTCCCGCAGGGCTAATGATTTCAGCTTCTAAGGTTTTTGTTGTGATGGTCGCATTTCGGAGAATGGCTTTGCCGCTAGGCAATATCTCGATGGATTGATCGGTTGTCATTCCCCAAGCGACTTCTGTGGCCGACTTAATTACAAAATCATCTTCGATGACTACATCTTTTCGGTTGTTGACTAGACTTATTTTTCTTGTGGATTTAATGGAAAAGTCTCGATATGCTTGGCTTAAATCTAAGGTTGCATAAGGCTCAGAAACATTTAATGCAGTATTAGAAAAGCTAGCTTTAGCTAATTCATACTGATTTTTATTGCCTAAAATAGGGACATTGTGGCTTAATGAGCCAAGTCTATAATAGGACCATCTTTTACCTTTGACCCCCATCGTCCAATACCCATCTAGGTTATAATCATCTGAGCCTAGGTCTTTGGCCCAACGAACCCCTCCAGCATCCAATTCGAAACTTCCTAGGTCTAAATGTGAATGGTTGGAACTGTTTGTACCCGATTTAATGCCAATCCAAGTGGCAAATTTATCGGTCCATGAGCTACGCATGATCACTAAATCATTTATTTCTCCTTTTAACATGTGGTCTAATGGTACAGCAGGTGTGGAATTGCTTGGGCTTCTGTACCAAACGACATGAAAGGGTTTGGCTAAAGCCGAAGTGGCCGCCATGTAATTGTGCAGGTAATTTGAAATGTCCGTATTTGAATAGGTATTGGCCATAAAGAACATGGCAGCCGAGGTAGTACCTTTGCTATTTTCACCCGAATCAGCAAAGTTAAAAATGTAATTTGTCGGTCCCGTCGTCAGCATAGGAGCAAAGCCTGTTTTCGAAAGTCCTTCTGTGGATTCCAAACCTTTCATGGTACCCAATGCTGTTTGTAGGGTCGACATACCGTAGGAAAGGTATTCGGTAGCATAGGACCAATATCCCGGTCCCTCATACCAAGCACCATCTGGGGCATAAAATTTATTTGAAAAAGGTAAATTAGCGAGTACTTTTGGAAGATATTCGTCGGCATATGTAGGGTCGGTTTCGGCTATGGCTAATGAGGCAACAATCAAAGCACCATTGCATACTTGATTCCAATTATTATCTCCTTTGGCCCACCAAGCGGTTTCATAAATTTTCTTATACTCATCTAAGCCTTTTGTCTTTAGTCCATTTCGAATGAAAGTTCGGTCAGTCTCTGATATATAAGTGTACAGCCAATCATAGCCAATGGCCACACCATTGGACATTTCGGCCACATCTAAAAAATGAGATGGATTCCAATCTGAAAATTCACATACCGTTCTCATATTAGCTACAGCCGCGTCTGCATATTTTTTATCACCTGAGAAATGGAAGGCGAGGGCTAAGTGTGTGCTGCGGTTAAGTAATTCCCGACTAACATCTAAGAGTCTGGGACCAATTAATGTTCTAGTTAACGGGGCCCGTGTAAGGATGCTGTTGGCAGAGGCAATCACTGCTTTTATGTATTTGTCTAGAGTAGGATCTGTCGTTTGCAATTTTTTTAATTCAGCAATTCGCTCATTGCTCAGCATCAGTCTTGGGTGCTCTATTTTTAAGGCACTTAAAGAAGCGGGTAAAGGTATTTTAGGTATTTGAGTCGCCGATTCATCTTTTTTACATGAGAATAACAAAAAGAGAATGCTTATAATTAATAAAATTCGCATATTTATTTAGGTAAATTGGTTTATTTAAAATAATGATTATTCAAAGATAAAATGATTTTCTAATTAGTTCAATAGGTTTATTTTATTGGTAAGATCCATTAAAATTTAAAGATTTTGCCATTAAAGAAAATTATTTTTTATAATGCTTGCCTAGTATTACCCTGTTTTTATGCTTAGATTTAATCATAAATATCTGTTGCCAATATATAAAACTATAATTAACTATGCGAGATGCCATTTTAAATAACCTTCAAGAGCCTGAGCAATTGGAGAAATTGTATCGTTCAAACACCTCTGCATTTGCAAAGGCTTTTTATTCCATTTACTCTGAAATAAAGGAACAAAAAGTGGCCCAACATTGGCATGCTCGATTAAGTTATGAGCGTTCAGAAATTTCATGGGGGGAAAAAAATGATTGGCTTTTTGTCATTTTTGCCTCTTTGATAGCAGGATTAATCGCCAAGATTCCTGCCATATTTCAAATCAAACAAGAATTTTTTTATACGCGTAATATTGGTTTTATCGTTTTTCCAGCTTTGGCTAGCTATTTTATGTGGAAGCGGAATATTCCATTTCCCCGAATTTTATTCACCGCGGTGGCCTTCATCATAGCGGCTGTATACATTAATATTTTGCCGGATTTACCCGATAACGATACCATCATTTTGGCATGTTTGCATTTACCCTTTTTATTATGGGCTCTATTGGGAATAAATTATGTGGGAGCGGATTTGAGAAATGATGCGCGCCGAATGGATTTTTTGCGTTTTAATGGAGATTTTTTAATCCTAAGTGGAATTTTAGTGACTGTTGGCGGGATTTTTACCGCGATTGTCATTGGCTTATTTAAAGCGATTGGGATAAAAATTGAAGAATTTTATTTTGACTATTTAGCCGTTTTTGCTGGAGCGGCATTGCCGATAATTTCCACTTTTATTACTCAGTCAAATCCATCGTTGGTCAATAAAGTTTCCCCCGTTATAGCGAAAATCACTAGCCCTATGGTTTTGATTATGCTCCTCATTTATTTAGGAGCGGTATTGTTTTCCGACAACGACCCCTACAATGATCGTAATTTCTTACTGGTTTTTAATCTATTGTTGCTCGGTGTCATGGCCATTATCTTGTTTTCTTTAGCGGAAACCTCCAAAGATCAGGAGAACGATTGGAGTCTTTTTATTTTATTAGCCCTTTCCATTGTCACGATGGTAGTTAACGGAATCGCATTGACTGCCATTCTATTTAGAATTTCTGAATGGGGGATAACGCCCAATCGATTGGCCATTTTAGGGGCTAATTTTCTGATGCTTTTCAATTTAGTTTTTATTGCCTATAGACTTTTTAATCGGGTGAAAAATAAAGACGAAAAGAATCTTGTTGAAAACTCAATCGCAACTTTTCTCCCCATTTATATTGTATGGGCAATGGTTGTGGTTTTTATTTTCCCCATACTTTTCTTTTCGATAAGATAAAATTAATGCAAGGTTATGTATAATTTTTGGGTTGGATTCAAGGCATGTACGATCTTAAATTTTTCATTATGAAAAAGATAAACTTTGCATTAAGTGCACAGCTAGTCCTATTATCTTTTATCTCTTTGGGACAGGAATTTCCGAAGGATTATTCTCCAAACCCCATTACATATAGAAAACCTAAATCCTTATTTAATGGACAAAATTTAAAGGGCTGGTATACTTTTGTTCAAAAAAGAGGTAAAAACATGGACCCCAAAAATGTTTTTACCGTGGTAGACCAACAAATTAGAATTTCGGGCGAGGAGTGGGGTTGCATCACCACAAATAAGCAATTCGAAAATTATCGCTTGGCACTTGAATTTCGTTGGGGTGGGAAAACGGAAGGAAATAGAATTGATAAAGCGAGGGATTCAGGTTTACTTTTACATTCGACTGGAGAAGATGGAGGATCTGCAGGTATATGGATGCATTCAATTGAATGTCAAATCATTGAAGGTGGAACAGGAGATATTTTGGTGGTGGGGGATGGTTCTGAAAAATTCAGCATAACAGCTTCAGTAGCCACTGAAAAGCAAGCGGGTTCTTATCGATATCAAGAAGGTGGTTCGCCAGCCGTTTTGAATAAAGGGCGGCTCAACTGGTATGGCCGGGATGAAAATTGGCAAGATGTCATCGGATTTAAAGGAAAACAAGACATCGAAAAGCCGATGGGGGAGTGGAACACATTGGAATGTATCGCCCATGAAAATGAAATTATTGTTTATTTAAATGGGGTTTTGGTTAATAGAGCAAGAGAGGTGAAACCTTCCAAAGGACAGATTCAGATTCAATCTGAAGGAGCTGAAATTTATGTTAGAAATATTGAATTATCGAAACAAAAAAAATCCCGCAACAATTAATCTGCGGGATTTTAACATGTATCATGAGCAAATTACCAACCTGGGTTTTGCTTCATGCTTGGATTAAGCGCGATCTCATTGATGGGCAATGGCCATAAATAATCTTTTGCAGGATCAAACTTACGGAAACTAGCCGCTTGAGTGACAATAAAGTTATCCGCTGTTAGGTTGACCTTCACCGTAGTTCCAAATTCCTTAAAGAAAAAGTTTCCTAAAATTGGTTTTGGTAATTCTATTTCAGCTGTTT
Organism: Spirosoma fluviale; assembly: GCA_945906795.1. Taxonomy (GTDB): domain Bacteria; phylum Bacteroidota; class Bacteroidia; order Cytophagales; family Spirosomataceae; genus Aquirufa; species Aquirufa fluvialis_F. Next base: position 1,411 of record CAMDRO010000035.1, on the reverse strand, counting down.
TCCAACGAATTAAATCCCAGTAACGGAAACCTTCTTGGGCTAGCTCCACACGTCTTTCGCGTCTAATTTCATCTCGCATAGTAAGGCCTTTCGTCGTTGCAAAGGCATTTGTTAATGCCGCTACTCCTCCACGCTTACGTAAAGCATTCACAGTAAGGTTTAAATCAGCATCAGAAATAGTTCCATCTAATTCGAATTTAGCTTCTGCATAAATTAATAATACCTCGGCATAACGAATCAAATTACGGTCAATAAAAGATGCTTGATTATTCCAGTCCACGATGTTCCAATACTTGCGGAAAGTAAATCCTGTCTTAGCGAAAACTAAAGAAGACACATTGAAAACTGGGTTGGTGAATATATAAGAATCCCCCTTCTTCAAAACATCATCACTTAAACGCGTATCTCGGTTCACAAATACATCCGTAGTTAAAACTGGCTGCACATATAAAGGAGATTTTGTGATTGGCAATCCGTCTTTCATTAGGTAAGAATCAACTAATGCTTTAGTAGGACTTTTATTTCCATTTTCAAGGATACCTCTACAATAGGTGTGAGATGTTACTCGGTCTGTTAAGCTTACTCCGTATTGTTTTACCATTACGTTTTCTCTGTTGGCCCTACCTTCTCCTTCATATTGAAATACATTAAAGTAAGGACCTGCATACAAATCATGTTGCTTACTATCCATGACCGCTTTTGAAGCGGCTACTGCAAGACCAAGGTACTTTTTCGAATCACCATAGTTATGGAATTTAGCTCTAGTTCCCTCAAAAAGTGCTACACGCGCTTTGAATGCTAAAGCAGCTGTATTCGCAATCCGACCGTAATCAGCAGTTCCTAAGGCCGTTGGCGAAGGTAATTTTGCACTAGCAAAATCTAAATCTGCCATCATAAGCGTTAATATCTCATCGCGTGAAGCTCCTGCAGCACTTAGCTCTGGCGAGGCATCCGTTAAAGTTTTGGTCACTAAGGGAACAGCTCCATACCGCTGCAATAAATTAAAATACGCCCAAGCCCTAAAGAACCTAGCTTCAGCTAAATAACGGTCTAAGGTAGCCGCAGCTAATCCTGTTTTAGGGCCTTTTTCTAAAATATTGTTGGCCGCACGGATCAACGTATACTGTGAGTTAAAATCAGCTGTTGCTGTAGCAGGAGCTAGGCGTGAACCATCACTGATGCTATTTGATGCTAAACCAAAAGCATCGTCAGACCAGTTATCTTCGGAACCAAAATCTGGTAAAAAGGTATATAGATAATTGTTTGCCGTTTTTAAATCAGATTCCGAACGCCAAAACGTCGCATCTGAAATATTGGTTTCTGGTAACCTCTCTACTTCACATCCCGTGAAGAATAAAATGGAGGCGCTTATTGCTAAAATATTTTTTAATGAATTTTTCATTTCAATGTT
>CAMDRO010000034.1 GCA_945906795.1 Spirosoma fluviale | reverse complement strand
ATAGCGACTACATCATCTTCAGAACTGGTTTCGTCGAGGTTGATGCTCAATTTACTTGGGTCATTTTTAAAGTACCTAAAGTTTCGATGTGCTTCCTCGGCGTAGGCTCTAATTTCTTCAGTCAAATCACCTGTATGAACGGTTAACGTATCAAAATGCTGTGTATTCTCTAAGGCAAAGCCCAATTTTTTCAGGCCGGCGGCCATTAATTCCGTTAAGCCATATATTTTTCCAGCAATTTTCTTTAATCCTTCAGGTCCATGGTAAATGGCATAGGCCGCAGCCATGATGGATAAAAGTACTTGGGCCGTACAAATATTAGACGTGGCTTTTTCTCTGCGGATATGTTGCTCTCGCGTTTGCAAGGCCATTCTTAAGGCGCGATTTCCTTCTGAATCTACGGAAACACCTATGATTCTACCTGGAATACTTCTTTTATATTTTTCTTTGGTCGCAAAAAATGCCGCATGTGGTCCACCAAAACCCATAGGAACCCCAAAACGTTGGGAACATCCCACCACGACATCTGCGCCCCATTCTCCCGGAGGAGTTAATAAAGTTAAGGCTAAAAGATCTGCGGCCACTACGACTTGGACATCATTTTCTTTTGCGGCTTCGACCAAAGCTTTGTAATCAAAAACTTCCCCATTGGCCGCGGGGTATTGCAATAACATTCCAAAAAATTTCGAGTCAGTGACATCAACAGTTTGATGATCGCCAACGATAATTTCTATGCCGATAGGTTCAGCACGCGTTTTCAACAAGTCGATGGTTTGTGGTAAACACAGTGAAGACACGAAAAAAGTATCCCCTTTTTGGTTGGACTTTTGACCAAATAACATAGTCATCGCTTCTGCCGCGGCAGTTCCTTCGTCTAGCAAAGAGGCATTGGCTAATTCCATGCCTGTTAGGTCGATGATTAATGTTTGATAATTTAACAACATCTCCAATCTTCCTTGTGCAATTTCTGCTTGGTATGGGGTATAAGCAGTATACCAAGCTGGGTTCTCTAAAATATTTCGAAGAATAACGGTAGGTGTAATCGTATCATAATAGCCTAAGCCTATGTGGCTTTTAAACACCTTATTTTGCCCCATGATTTGTTTGAAATCTCGCAAAAACTCAAACTCAGTTTTGGGATTTGGCAAACGCAATTCATGTGAAAGTCGGATTTTCGCAGGGATAGTTTGTTCGATGAGAGTCGCAAGGCTATCGACCCCAATGGTCTTTAACATGGCATCCACATCTTCGGGATTTGAATTATTATGTCTTAATGAAAAATCTTCTCGGTATTTGAAATTTGGGTGCATAGTTGATTGCAGGAATTTTGTTGAAAAACTTGACAAAAATAATCTTTTTTCAGCGATTTATTTTTCAATTGTTAACTTCGCTTTCTCAAAATTTGTTTTAGAATATGAAAAAATCAACAATCTATGTATTAGCCTTAATTTTAGGGACAAAATTAATTCCAAGCCCTGTGTTGGCCCAAGGTAATCCAGTACCATTTGCTTATCAAATTAAGGCGGAGGATTTAAAAAAACACTTGACATTTTTAGCTTCTGACAGCTTAAAAGGTAGAAATACAGGTTCAGCTGAACAAAAAGTGGCAGCTAATTATATCGCTGATCATTTTAAGAAGGTAGGTTTAGCACCCGTGCAAGGGAGTTATTTTCAAAAAGTAGGCTTGGCGAATCGTTCTTGGTCTAATGTTTCCTTTTCTTCTCGTGGAAAAAATTATGAATACATGAACCAATTTATGGCTACGGCTTTAGTTCCTGTGGTTGCCAACTCAAAATTACCTGTCGTTTTTGCAGGCTTTGGAGTTGAGCAGGGTGCTTACACCGATTTCAGCCAATTAAAAGCTAAAGGGTCTCTGGTGATCGCATTTGAAGGTGAGGCTAAAGATGAATCTGGAAATTATGTCATATCTGGAACTAAGGACCCTTCTGTTTTCGGTAAAGGAGATGGTTGGAAAGAAAAATTAAAAAGATCACAGGCTGCAGGAGCCCAAGGGTTGATTTTAATTTCTAGTAAGTCTGAAAAAGATTTTGGAAATGAAATGCGCCAACGACAAATCATGTTGAAGCGTTTTGGAAATGAGCGGATGGCCTTTACAGACCAAGTTGCCGCAGCCAATGAAGCACCTGTGTTAATGATTTCTTCTGCGGTGGCGGCTAAAATTTTAGGAACAACGGAAACCGAATTACTAGCGTTTAAATCAGAATTAGTTAGTCAGAAAAAATCATTGACTTCTAAATTTAAGCCAGCGCCTATCAATTTAACGATTGAAAGAACTGAAAAGCCGGTTGAGACGTATAACGTGTTGGGTTATTTAGAGGGCACCGATAAAAAGGATGAGGTCATTGTCATCACTGCGCATTATGATCACATTGGCGTTTCTGCGGATGGAAAAATCAATAATGGAGCTAATGACGATGGTTCGGGTACCGTTACGGTGATGCAAGTGGCCGAGGCTTTTGCTCGGGCTGCTGCGGCAGGGAATAAGCCACGCAGAAGTATTTTGTTTATGACGGTGACTGGGGAAGAAAAAGGCTTGTTGGGTTCCGAGTATTATTCCAATCACCCATTGTTTCCATTGGAAAATACCGTGTGTGATTTAAACATCGACATGACAGGTCGCCGTGATGAAGGGCATGAAGGGAAGCCAGATTACATTTATGTAATAGGTTCTGATAAACTGTCATCCCAACTGCATGATGTGCTGTTGGAGCAAAATAAAAAACACATGGGATTGGATTTAGATTTTACTTTCAATGATCCCAATGACCCCAACCGTTTTTATTATCGTTCAGACCATTATAATTTCGCTAAGAAAAAAATACCGGTTGCGTTTTTCTTTAATGGGGTTCATGAAGATTATCATCAGCCAACGGACGATGTGGAAAAAATTGATTTTGACCAAGTTCAGAAAATAGGCAGATTGGTATTTTATATGGCTTGGGATATTACGAATCGCAATGAACGGCTGAAGGTAGATTCAAATAAGCCTTAAAAGTTTTCTATTCAGATTTTGTAGCGTTTGATGAGAAATTTGTCAAACGCTATTTTTTTATGCTCGACATTAATTCCTTTAATTTATGATGGAAGTTTTTAGCATGCTGTTTTGCATTCGAAATAAATTCATTTTCGTGGATGGATCCAATCACCTTTTCCATTTCCTGTGCATTGCCAAACATGGCTAGTCGGAAAGGATCGTTAAAATCTTTTGCCCTAGAATTTTCTATTCCAGCGGTTAAAAAATCCGACATTTCCATCGCTTTTTCAAGCCATTTTTGAATAAATTCGGGGTTGTTTATGTGTTGGTCGGCCATTTGAATTAATCCATTTAACGCATTTTCAAATTTTTGATCATAGTAAAGCGATGCTTGTTTTTCATAAATCTTATGTACCTGAGACCAACGCGTTAGTTGACCTGATTTAATTTTATCTTTTAGTTCAACTACAATTCCCGCAGGGATTAATTGGCCCCCTAAATTATCCCATTTCTGGATGGCTGTGGCATGTAAAAGGGTATGGTTTAAAAGATCCAAAGGTGTTTTGTCGGGATGTCTTTCGATCGTAGCTAGCCATTCTTTAGCCGCATGGTAAAATAATAAATCATTGAAAATTTGATACGCTCGGTGGCATTTGGCAACCCTTGTATTACGTTTAGAATTTTCAATATTCTCCGCATAAATGGCCAAGGGATTGTTGGCATTTTCAGGATTTAATAACCACGATTTCCCTAAGACCATGGATTTTTCTCGGGTTTGATTGGGCTCCAATGTATTTCCCACCCAATATTCCATCAATTTTATTCCTTCTAAAATTTCAGAAATGGTATCGGGTGCCAAGAAATCATATTCCAGCAACATATTTTTGTCGGTGCGCACATCCCTTTTGTCAAATTTCCATGCATTTCTAGCCAATGCATACATATTATATTGAAACCAATAACCAGCAATAATTAATAAACCTCCGTTAGTTTCGTCATTTCCAAGCAAGGAAAAGGGCAAAGGATTATGAATTTCAGCCTGGTAATTTCCTTTTGAAATTAAGTTGAAGGATGCGAATTTGGAATTATGTTTTAAAGCAACCGCCAGTCCTGGCCAAAAACCTCGGCCCGCTTGTAATTCACCATCGGCTCCTCTAGAATTATGGTTAGATCCTATAGTGGCCCCTGCAGCCATATTGCTTTGACCCTTAATGACCGATGCACATAAAAATGAATTGTTGTGATGCTGCTCATGTGCCGGAAAAATCAATGAGTTTAAAACTTCACAACAAGAAATGGTGGAGTTGCTCCCTAAGAAGGAATTGATGAGTCGGGCACCGTATTTCAACTGGGAATGTGATTCTAATATAAAACGAACGGCTTTTACTCCATAAAAAATGCGGCAACCTTCATGAATGATTCCATTGACAATTTCACAGCCTTCGCCAATTTGCGTGGAGGCATGGGGAAAAGATAAAATCGTTAGGTTCTTCAATTTATTGGCCCCTTTAATGTAGGTGTCAGAACCCATATTGACGTCCTTGATAATCCCCGTATTTTTTATGACAGTGCGGTCGCCGATTTGTCCATAGAAACCACGTTCGCTCGAAAATTCAGCTTTTGTCATCTCAAAATACTTCTGCTGCAATTCGGAATCTTCTCGGTCTTGCATCCATAAATAGGCATCAGCTGGTCGCATACCCACAAACGGGACAACCTTTCTACCGCCATTTTCATTGCCTAATTCAAGCCAAATTCGAATGCGTTCATCTTCCCCATCTTTCACAATTCCATTGCCAAATTTCGCGGTTGATGTCGTGGCCAACTCGTTCACTTGCAAAATCATAACCTCGTTTCCAATCTGATAATGGGAAAGAAGGTTCACTCGATCGATAGCCACATTGTCTCCAAAATCACAGGAAATTAACGTGCTATTATATAAACCCACCGGCATGTGTAGGTTTTTGAATTCGAGGTAGCAGCTCTCTAAAATACCGATTCGATTGATACCAAAAAACCGACAATTTTTAACCAAATATGGATTAAATCCTTCTTTTACATAAATGTCTTGCCAACTTTCTGCCTCGTTTAAATTTGCCTCTAAGATTTGTATTTCCTTATCTGTTAAGGCTCGAAAATCAAGTAAATTGATATTTTTTATTCGGTGATCAAACTCGGTTTGTCCATTTTTCAAAAATTCTTTTGGGACAAAATTATATCCTAGTTCGGACAAAGGTTTTTTATCTATTCGATTCATATTTCATAAAATTCAATGGGCAAATCATCAGGATCAGCAATGAATGTAAAACGTTTCCCCGTAAACTCATCGATGCGGATGGGTTCTGAGTTGATATTGACGAGGGCCAATTGTCGGACCGTGTCTTCGATATTTTTTACTTGGAATGCTACATGTCTTAAGCCACAGGCCTCAGGTCGAGAAGTTCTTGCTGGCGGGCTAGTAAATGAAAATAGTTCAATGATGTACTGTTCGCCGAGCGCCAAATCTAATTTATAAGAATCTCTGGCCTCTCGGTATACTTCACGGACGATGGTAAGCCCTAATTTTTCGGTATAGAATTTTTTTGAAATAGCATAGTCGCTGCAAATAATGGCAATATGGTGCACGGAGCTGATTCCTAAATTTATCATGAATGAATGTTCGAATAATGCTTGCAAATAAATCTATTCTATTTTGTTGATTTATGATGCATGTTTTTTTGGCAGATTATTTAGTCAAAAATACGTAAAATATTGCCGTTTTTTGATTGCTTTAGGATTAAAAAGGATAAATAATTTCCTTTTGTTTTTCTTTGTCAATCAGCATTTTCGAGTTTGAAGCTCTTAGTTTTTCTCCTAATTTTTTTGCTAAAAATTGGCCTTTTTCTGGAAGAGACGTAAATAAATTATTTTTCTCTGATAGGTCGGTGCGTGTATTGTACATTTCAAAATGTTGGTCTTTGTGGAAGAAAATCAACTTCCAATCCCCTTGTCTAATGGCACTAAATGGTTGGATATCCGGTGATCCATTGGTCCGCATGTGAGGGTAATGCCAAGTAAAATATCGGCTCTTATTTGTCCGTTTTCCTTGAATGATAGGGAGCAGTGAATTTCCGTCGACGTGCTGGATTTTACCTGTAGGTTTAATTTCAGTTAATTGGAGTATACTCGGAAAAACATCATCAACAATGATATTTTCATGATTGATGCTTCCTTTTTTTCCTAGGCCTGATACCACAAAAGGAATTCGCAATCCCCCTTCGTACCCTGAGGTTTTTCCGCTTCTCAGCGGGGTATTGTAGGTGTTTCTTCCTTTCTTTCCTCTGCCCACATCGGTCAGTCCTCCATTGTCAGACAGGAAGATGATCACGGTATTTTCTGTTAATTTTTTTTGATCCAAAAACGTCATCCAGTCGCCTAAGCTTTTGTCCATTCCTTCCACCATAGAGGCATATTTAGCCTCAGTACTATCGATTCCAAGGTCATAATAATGCTGGACAAATCGCTTATCTGGTTGGATTGGAGTATGAACTGCATAATTAGAAAACAACAAAAAGAAGGGTTTCGGATGGGTTAAAACCGAGTCCATCACGCGCATCGTTTCTTGTGTTAAAGCCTCAGTCAGATGAATATCTTTTCCCCAAAAGCGATTTAAATGAGGGACGGCCCGAATGTCATTGGGGCCTCCTTTTGTATTATTTCCGAAATTTTGTAGCCCTGAATAACTGGCGGGTTGGCCTGCCGCTGAACCCCCAATATTAATTTGAAACCCATGCAATTTCGGATTCTCGCCTGGACTTCCATAGGCGCCAAAATGAGCTTTTCCTGCATGTATGGTTGCATATCCATTTTCTGCCAATAGGGTAGCTATGCTCGTTGCATGAATGCTATTTTTATTCTCATACGGACTTAATCCATTCATATTCCAGGCGGGTACAGCAAATTTTGGATCACCGCCCTCATCCGGATTTTTATCTTTTTGGAAGGTCCACGAAGTTACTTTGTGGGATAGCGCATTCATTCCTGTGAGTAAAGAAACGCGGGTAGGAGTGCAGTTTTGATTGGCATATGCATGGGTAAACTTAACTCCCCGGGCTGCTAATTTTTCCAAATTAGGTGTTCGGTATAGAGAATTCCAAGGCGTTTTGTTGCCGGCAAAGGGGAGGGATAAATCTTGCCAACCGAGATCATCGACCAAGAAAATGAGGAAATTTTTCGGTTTTTGTTTTTCGGCGAACAGTGAAAAACTACCTAATAGCAGGCCTAAAACAATTGTTTTTTTCATCCTTATTTCATGGGAGTTGAGTGCATTAATTCCATTCGCCAGCGCCCTTTTTCTTTTCGTAAAATAGCTGATTCAAGCCATTTTATGGTCGCGTTTCTAGTTTTTGAACTTATCTCTGCTTTGTTTTTGTAATACACATACGCGCGATTCTTATCTATTTTAGTCGTGATGAAATCAAAAGAATTTTGCCTCAAATACCCTTCAGGTTTGGGTCTAGATATTTTGTTGGCCAGCGTGTCAATCGTCCATATTTCTCCATTTTCTAACAGAATAAAATCATCAGAAACTTCTGCTTTCATCTGAGGAATATGGGCCACACTTAACGCATCAAAAAAGCGCGTGATTACTTGTTGGACGTCTGCTTTTTCTGATGTTTGGGCAAAAGAAAATTGGGTTGATATGAGAAAGAATAGGGCTATTTTTTTGATCATTTTCGTGTTGATTATTATTCAAATATAAGAGAATCCAATTATTTATTTAACTTAGATTTTCAAAACTTATTCACATGCAAAGACGCGACTTCCTTCAATCCTCTCTTTTGGCCTCAGGTTTGACATCTATTTCTGGAACTAATCCAATCATCGCTAAACCAGCTTTAAGCCCCAAAATAAAATTAAGTGTTTCTAGCTATTCATATTGGCACTTTAAAGGCGAGCAATTTCCCATAGAAAAGGTCATTGACGATGCGGCTGTTTTGGGTTTAGAAGGGATTGATATTTTGCACCGACAAATGAAAAGTGAAGATAATGCCTATATTCAAAATATTAAAAAACATGCATTTTTGAACGGCATCGCTTTGACTTGCTTATCGATCCATCAAGGTTTTGTCACACCGGACAAAGCTGAATTACAAAAGCATGTAGATCATACCATTCATTGCATAGAATTAGCCTATAAGATGGGAATTCCTTGCTTGCGCTTAAATACTGGGCGTTGGAATACCATTAAATCGTTCGATGATCTAATGAAAAACCGAGGAATAGAACCTATTTTACCAGGTTACACGGAAGCAGATGGATACAAATGGTGTGTGGATGGTATTCAGCAATGTTTGGCGAAAGCAGAAGAATGTGGTGTTTTACTCGCCTTGGAAAATCACTGGGGCCTCGGTTCCACGCCGGAAGGAATGTTAAAAATACACGAAACAGTTAATTCTCCTTGGTTGGGTCTACTCATGGATACCGGAAATTTCTTGGAGGAACCTTATGATAAATTAGAAAAAATTGCTTCGAAAACAAGCTTTGTTCAGGCAAAAACGTATTACGGAGGAGGCGAATGGTATTCCTTAGAACTTGACTATAAACGCATTATCCAAATCTTAAAAAAGGTGAATTATCAAGGTTATATTTCGATCGAATTTGAGGGGAAAGAAGCCGCGTCCACCGGCGTTCGCAAAAGCGTAGAATTAATGAGAAAGGCTTTGGCCTAATGATTGTTGATGCGGTAGTTGGAAAACTGAATATGGATCGTCCCCATTTTCCCCTGAATTTTGGGTTCCTCAGCCGTTATAGTTCGGTTAATGTCCACCACGACACCTTTAGGAATTTTGAATTTTTTCACATCCACGGAAAACGTTAATTCATCGGGTAAGCCAAATTCTTTTTGCTTCCCATATTGATAATCAGCTACGACAGTTCCGTTCGTCCGAGTCGTAATCTGAGATTTTAGAATCAATGCTTCATCGATGTCCACCCATATTTTAGCCAACACGATTTCACCGGCATCATTGCTTGGTAGCAAAGTGATGGATTCGGTTTTGATTTTTTGAACTACCTCATAACCTGTGAAAATTGCCGTATAACTCGATTTATTTTTCAACATAATCGCCAAATCCGTAAATCCCTTTTTAGGTAAAATTGCAATCCCTTGAGTTTTCATTTTGATCTCATCCGGCTGCTTAAATTCTATTTTAGCTTTAACCGGAAAAATTTTAATGAGGGGAATATCGGATTTAATTCTGGCGTCGACGGAATAGTTTTTGACGCGGTTCATTTGGCTAATGACGGATGCAACGGTTTTGTTGGCATCTTGACCCCAAACCATATTAGACACGAAAAGCAATATAAGTAGTCGGAACATCATGCGGTTATATCTTTTTTATTGAATACATAAATCGAAATGGAAATCAACAAAACATTGTGAATCAGTAAAATTAGGATGGAGTTTTTGATGTCAAGAATCGGCAGGGGATCTTCAAAAAACGAGCGCCACGAGGCCATGTGTGAGGTCAATAAAAAAGGCCTGACAGAATCGAATACATGAACATCTAGGGTGCCAATGATAGTAAACAACAAAATAATGGACATGGTGGTCACGATGGGTCCGATCGAGTTATCCGTAAAACAAGATAGGCATATCGACAATGAACTTACCGTAAACAGGGCTAAAAATGCGACCAAAAATCCCCCCGCATATCGCCAGTTGACATCGGCCTCTTGCAAAATGACCAAGCCGTCACTATTTAAAACCATTAAGTCTCCAGTGCCAAAAAGCAGTTTACCCATGATGACTGACATAAAACCTAGCCAAACAATAACTACCAAGGTATAAATTCCTCCCGCAATAAATTTTGAAAGTAATAATTGGGTCCTTGAAATAGGTTGGGTTAAAAGCATGCGGATGGTCCCCATAGCGGCTTCCCCAGAAACGAGGTCGCCCGTCACGAGCGCAATCAACAATGGAATTTGGATGATGAGCATTTGGAGAATGATGAAAGCGACTAAATTTCCATTTAACACATTACCCTCAAAGCTAAGGGTCTGTTCAAATGAGGAGGTGACAAAGGAAATGATGGACATTCCATCCGATTTTAGGGCAAATAAAATCACGCCAACCAGCACGGTAATGGCAGCAATTCCGAGATAGCTTCTAGGTTTGAGCGCGATCTTGATGACTTCATTATAAATACTTTTTATGAATATCATGTGTTCACCATTTTAATGAAATAATCCTCTAATTTTCGTTTGGCTTCGATCGAAAAAATTCCGATGCCAGCATTGACCAGGTCCTTATTCAACTCGCTAATCATTGATTTTTCAATGGGTAATTCAATATTTGTCTCATTGATGTCTGTAATAGTCATGTTAGGATATTGCGCCAAGATCAGCGCTTTTGCTTTTTCCTTATTGGATAGCTCTAACCTGACCACTAAATCTTCGTTGTTCATTAATGCCTTTACTTCACCTTCCACCACCGATACTCCTTTGTTGATGATCACCATTCGGTTACAAATGATTTCTATTTCGGCCAAATTATGGGAAGATAAAATCACCGTTTTATGTTGTTCGTTTTTTAAACGAAGGATTAAATTGCGTATGTCAATAATTCCTTGTGGATCTAGGCCGGTTGTCGGTTCATCTAAAACAATCAGATCAGGATTGTGTAAAAGTGTCTGAGCAATACCCAATCTTTGTTTCATGCCATGGGAAAACCCGGAAAATTTATCTTTTTCTCGGCCTCCAAGCCCCACAAAATCGAGCATTTTGTAAATATCTTGTTTGCTTGTACTCAAGCGGGAAAGCCGTGAAAATATTTCTAAATTTCTGTAGGCTGATAAATACTTATAAAAATCAGGTTTCTCGATGATACTTCCTGTGCGAGCTAAAATGTCGTTTCGATGGGTGAAAATGGATTTCCCAAAGATTTCTATACTTCCTGAATCTGGTTTGACCAAAGAAAGCATGCAACGGATTGTCGTACTTTTACCCGCTCCATTAGGTCCCAAAAATCCAAAAACATCTCCTTGGTTGACATGAAAACTTACATCCTTGACCGCTTCAAATAAGCCGAATTTTTTGGCAATGGACTTTATTTCAATGATTTTTTCTGACATACTTAGGGGGAATTAAATTTATAAACCTCAACAGCTTAAAAAAGTTCAATCTTTTATAAGAAATCATCGCGCCTAGGACTGAATACGTCGATCAACTCCCCCTTTTCCAAACAAATGGCTCCATGTACTTCTCCGCTAAGGACAAAATAGACATCGCCCGCTTCTAAAACAGACTTTTCGGTACCAATCGTAATTTCAAACTTACCTTTCGAAACGTAGGACGCTTGGGTATGAGGGTGGTGATGTAAAGTCCCGATGGCATCTTGGTCAAAGCCAACTTTCACGATCATCATGGCTTCATTTTGTGCCATTACCTTTCGCCTAATTCCATCCCCTAACTCTTGCCAGTCGACGCGTTCGTCTTGTATGAGTGTTTTAGATTGCATAGGTTCCTAATTTTAATACGTTAATTGAGTTCAATTTTCTGTAAAATTGATTCATTTAGTGAATATTTAATTAAATTCGATTTTAATTAGCCGAGGTTTAGATGATTTTAATTTTTGACTTCGTTTTGCTTTAAGCTACCTTTAAATTCACCAAATTCCTTTTGAATGCAAGTTAATTCAACAGAAAATGCCAACCAAGTTCATTTGAAAAAAGTCCTCAGTCCTTTGATGTTATGGGGTTTGGGGGTTGGCTATGTGATTTCTGGCATGTATTTCGGTTGGAACTTAGGTTTAAAGGAAGGGGGGACGCTTGGACTCGCGATCGCCACGGCTGTCATCATCGTGTTATATACCTGTTTTAGTTTTTCATATGCCGAATTAGCTTGTGCAATTCCTAAGGCAGGAGGGGTTTTTGATTACGCCAATAAAGCCTTTGGGGATCATGTGGGATTCATTGCGGGCATGGCCCAAATGATTGAGTTTATTTTTGCTCCTCCTGCGATTGCCTTTGGAATTGGTGCATATTTCAATTTATTTTTTCCTGACATTCCTATTTTGTGGATTTCCTTAGCGGCCTATTTGATTTTCACAGGCCTGAATATGTACGGCGTTAAGGCTGCAGCCACCTTTGAATTACTCATTACGATCATCGCTGTGGCAGAAATTTTAATTTTTGCGGGGGTTACCTTGCCGCATTTCCAATGGGCAAATATGCAGCATAACGCTTGGCCAAACGGTTGGTTTGGCGTAGTAGCCGCCTTGCCCTTTGCCATTTGGTTTTTCTTAGGGATTGAAGGTTTAGCCAATGTCGCTGAGGAAGCAAAAAATCCTCAAAAAGATATTCAACGCGGATTTGGTTCCGCACTTTTAACGCTAGTGATTTTATGTGTGTTGGTATTTGTCGCTGCGATAGGTGTAGGCGGTTGGGAAGCGATTGTTTTTAAAAATGGTCTATCCGGTGAAACCTCTGACTCCCCACTTCCTTTGGCGATGGGCCAAATCGTTTTATCTAATTCCTTGCTGTTTCATTTACTTCTGACTGTGGGCCTTTTTGGTTTAGTCGCCTCTTTTCATGGATTGATTTTGGCGGCGGGCCGATCCACCTATGAATTTGGTTTCAAAGGTTTTGCACCTCAATTTTTAGGAAAATTACATGTAAAATTTAGGACGCCAGCCAATGCCCTTTTATTCAATATGGGGATAGGCGTATTGGCTTTATTGACTAATAAAACCGCCGATATCATTACTATTTCAGTGATGGGAGCTTTGACACTTTATTTTATTGCTATGCTTTCCTTGTTTCGCTTACGTAAAAATGAGCCTCTTTTACCCCGACCTTTCTCCGTTCCTTTGTATCCATGGACTCCTTTTTTGGCCTTAGTAATTTCTGGGGGAGCGTTCATTTTAATCGCTTACAATAATTTAAATTTGTTTTTTATTTACGCAGGGATCATCCTAATTTGCTTCCTTCTTTTTAAATTGTTCGTTCCAAAAAAACCTGTTTTATGATGACTGAAAATCAAATTCTTGATTATGTGCGGGAGCATCCAGACCAACGAGTTAAATTGGCAATCGTCGATATCGATGGAGTCTTACGTGGAAAATACATCAGCACCGAAAAGTTTTTATCCGTTGTCACATCTGAAATGGGATTTTGCAACGTGGTCTTTGGTTGGGACATGGCGGACGTGGCCTACGAAAATTCCTCTTATACCGGTTGGCATTCCGGCTATCCAGACGCACCTGCTAAAATCGATTTAACTACTTTTCGAATGATTCCTTGGGAAAATAACATTCCTTTTTTTCTATGCGAATTAGTTGATTCGCCCAAAAATAGCGCAGCTGTTTGCCCAAGAAACCTCTTGAAAAAAGTGATTTCCCAAGCACAATCGGCTGGATTCACCCCATTTTTTAGTCAGGAATTTGAGTGGTTCAATTTTGAAGAAACACCGGCCTCGGTGCATAATAAAAATTTCCAAAACTTAAAACCATTGAGCCCAGGAATGTTTGGCTACTCAATTTTAAGAAGCACATTACGGAACGATTTTTTCAAATCTTTATTTTCAGATCTAAGTTCTTTTGGTATACCCTTAGAAGGTTTGCATACAGAAACGGGTCCTGGAGTTTATGAAGCTGCTATTGCCTATTCGGGTATTTTGGAAGCGGCTGATCGCGCTGTTTTGTTTAAGTCTTCCGTGAAAGAACTGGCGTATAAGCAGGGAATCATGGCCACTTTTATGGCTAAATGGGATGAGAATTTGCCGGGTTGCAGTGGTCACGTACACCAGAGTCTTTGGGATAAAGACGCGGCCAAAAATTTATTTTATGATGAAAAGGACGCTCAAGGAATGAGCCAAATGATGCGGCATTATTTGGCAGGCCAATTGCACTGCCTACCTGTTATTTTACCTATGCTAGCCCCCACCATCAATTCCTATAAGCGTTTAGTGGAAGGAGCATGGGCGCCCACCACATTAACTTGGGCTGTGGACAACCGAACAGTAGCTTTACGCGCTTTGCCAGGTAGTAAAAAAGCAACTCGACTTGAAACGCGTGTGGTAGGTTCGGATGTAAATCCATTTTTGGCGATGGCGGCCTGCTTGGCGAGTGGTTTATACGGCATTCAACATCAATTGGCCTTGCAACCGCCGACGGTAGGAAATGGCTATGCCGATGAATCGCATGGTCGTTTACCGGGTAATTTGCAGAAGGCAACCGAAGCCATGAAGCAATCGCCCATCGCCCAGGAATTATTTGGTCAGGAATTTGTCAGCCATTTTGTGGCCTCAAGGGAATGGGAATGGCAGCAGTATGGCCGAGTAGTGAGTGATTGGGAAAAAAGACGATATTTTGAAATAATTTAACATGGATTTTAATCAAGTAAGACAATTTAATTTCCCCACCATCATTCGGTTTGGGGCGGGAGCAGTCAAAGAATTAGCTCCCTATTTAAAAAATCACGGTTTTTCAAAACCGTTGATCGTGACTGATCCTGTCATTGCGGAACTTCCCTTTTTTAAAAATATTTGTGCCGATTTGCGAGGTGCTGGGGTATCTGTGGAAGTGTTTTCTTCCATCCATAAAAATCCGGTTAAGTCGGATGTGTATGCTGGAACGGCTGTTTGGGATGCAACTCATCGTGATTGTTTGATTGGTATTGGGGGTGGGGCGGCTTTAGATGTGGCTAGGGCGATTGTACTCCAAGTAAATCATCGGGAGGACTTGTTTGTCTATGATGATTTGATTGGAGGTGATGTGTATGTGACGAATGATGTGCCGCATTTTATCACCATTCCGACGACCTCTGGAACAGGTTCTGAGGTAGGAAGATCTGCCATTATTGCGGATGATGAAACACATCAAAAAAAGATTTTATTCTCCCCTAAGTTGTTAGCCAAAATTGTTTTTGCTGATCCGCTGTTAACCATGGAATTACCTGCATTTGTTACTGCAGCGACAGGAATGGATGCTTTGACCCATAATATGGAGGCTTATTTGGCCAAAAATTATCATCCCATGTGTGATGGAATTGCCTTAGAGGGAATGCGCCTGGTAGCTGAATCTTTGGTGGATGCCGTACGTCAGCCGGATTTAAACGCAAGGTCCAAAATGTTGTTGGCCTCCATGATGGGTGCCATCGCATTCCAAAAAGGCTTAGGCGTAGTTCACTCCTTAGCTCATCCGCTTTCATCTTTATTGGATACGCACCATGGCTTAGCCAACGCGGTCAATATTCCTTATGGCATGCGGTTTAACATCGCTGGATTTGAGGATCGTTTTGCTCGCATGGCGGAAGCCTTAGGCTTGAAGTCGGAAACAGGTGAGTCGGTGGTTCAGTATTTATTTGACCTAAATTCACAGGTAGGAATTCCTCATCGACTAAGAGAAATTCAAGTGAAAGAAGAGCATTTAGATACTTTGGCGGCATTGGCTTTCGCAGATTTTGCACATCCCAATAACCCCAAGCCTGTATCCCAAGCAGATTTCAGAGCTTTATATGCTGAGGCTTTATAGGATATGAAACGAATTGGAGTGACCACTTCTGATACCAATTTTCAAAATTATCCAAATTGGATTTCTGGAGAAGGGGTGGAAGTTGTACAGCTTTCGTATACAGAAAAAAATACACAGGATTTTGACTCTTGCGATGGCTTTGTATTGACCGGGGGCATCGATGTACATCCGGCTTTTTACCAAAGTACTAGGGTAGATTATCCTCATAAGACCGTATTTAATGAGCCGAGAGACCTTTTTGAAATGCAGGTTTTTGAATTTGCACGCCAACAAAATAAACCTGTTTTAGCTATTTGCCGCGGGCTGCAATTGGTGAATATAGCTTTGGGTGGAAATTTGATTCAAGATTTACAGGAAAATGGCTTTACAAATCATCGAAAAGGGCCAGAAGGGGATGGAGAACATAAAATTGACGTGCAAGCGGGAACGCTATTGGCACAAATTGCCGGGGTCCAACACGGTTTTGTGAATTCGGCTCATCACCAAGGATTAGACCAAATCGCAGATGGACTTAAAGTTTCAGCTTTTTCGGAAGATGGGGTCGTGGAGGCTATTGAATATGAGGATGAAAGTAAACCGTTTTTATTGGCCGTTCAGTGGCATCCTGAGCGCATGCAAATTCCCTCATCCAACCTAGCTTTTTCTCAAAATATACGCAGCGCTTTTATTGAAGCCATGCTTAAAAATTAATGTATGAATATTATCAATCCTGCCACAGAAGAAATTATCACCACAATCCAAGAAGACAACCATGCTAGTTTAGCATTGAAATTTGAAAGATTACAAAAATCAGCGAAGCAATGGTCGGCCGTTCCGATACAAACCCGGGCGGAAATTTTGGAGAAATTTGTATCCTTACTCAAGGAAAACATCGAAGAATTAGCGGCTATTTTGACGTCTGAAATGGGTAAACCATTGCAACAAAGTAGAAATGAAATCAATGGGGCGGGGGGAAAGGCTACGTGGTTAGCGCAACACGCGACCCAATATTTATCGGAAGAGATCATGTCGGTTTCAGATCAAATGACCGAAAAAATAGTCTATGAACCTTTGGGAATTATTTGCAATATCTCGGCTTGGAATTATCCCTATAATGTAGGAGTCAATATTTTCGTGCCTGCTTTGTTGGCCGGAAATACAGTCATGTACAAACCCTCTGAATATGCCACATTAACAGGTCTTCAGATCGGTAAATATTTAGTGGAGGCTGGCGTGCCGGCGGATGTATTCCAAGTAGCCATTGGGGAGGGGAATGTAGGAAAGGCGTTGTTAGATCTAGCTTTTGACGGATATTATTTTACGGGATCTTACCTGACGGGCCAAAAAATTTATGAACATGTGTCCAAAAAAATGGTTCCATGCATCCTGGAATTAGGTGGGAAAGATCCCGTTTATGTGGCGAATGATGTCGTGGATGTGGCAGGAGCGGCAGCTGGAATTGCGGATGGCGCCTTTTATAACAATGGACAAAGTTGTTGTTCCGTGGAGCGCATTTATGTACAATCCGCCATTTATGAGGAATTTGTGGAGGCTTTTGTGGCCGAAGTACGTTCGTGGAAAATGGGATTGCCCACGGAAGATGGCGTATATATTACCGTCTTAAGCCGCAGGGCCCAATTGGAAGTTCTCGAATCTCAAGTCGCGGATGCAGTTGCAAAAGGAGCTCAGGTTCTAGTGGGAGGGAAGCGTGTAGACCGAAAGGGTAATTATTTTGAACCCACTGTGCTTGTCAATGTAACGCATGATATGGCGGTTATGCGTGAAGAAAGTTTTGGTCCTATCATTGGAATTATGCGCGTTGAACATGACGCGGAGGCGGTTCAGGCAATGAATGATACGACCTATGGGTTGACAGCTGGTGTTTATTCGGCAAGCCAACAAAGGGCTGAGGCCATTTTGGCTCAAATAGATGCGGGATCTGGATATTGGAATTGTTGCGACCGAGTGAGTGCCGCTTTGCCATGGAGTGGTCGTGGCCATTCGGGTTTTGGCTCTACACTTTCAGAGGTGGGTTTAAGGAACTTCACTAAACCTAAGGCCTATCACCTAAGAAAATAAGAAGAACGTGAAATTTCCACGCTCATCTAAATCCATTTTTTATTTCTGTGCGTTAATCCAAGCCGCTAGTTTTTTAATATCGGCTCTTGGAACATGGCTCATTGAGGCCATCGGTGTGGCATAATCGGGCCAATTCGACGGCTTTGGCTCAATGATTAAAGCTTCAATTTGAGCATTGGTATAATTTCTTTTAGCTACTTCAGTATAGGCAGGACCCACCGCTCTTTCTTTAACTTTATGACAAGCTAAGCAAGTGTGTTTCGTCAAAAGTGCTTGTGCTTCCTTATCCGATATGATTTGCGTTTTAGTGATTTTTGGACCTGCTTCCTTGGTTTGATTATCAGGGGTATTGGCTTCTTTACCCGCATCTATTTTCTCTTTGGCCGCTTTGGTTTTAGGAGTTACTAATGGAATATTTGCTTTAGGTCCTGTCGGTATTGAATTTAAGGTATAAAAAGCGGAACCATGTAAAAGAGGTATTGCATCCCCATTAGACAAGATCCTTTCAGGTTTGATCGTGTGAACGTAACCTTCTCTTAGCCCTTCGACAACAATTCTAACCTTGAGTCCATCTTCAGAAACTTGAACACCTCGAACTAGATTTTCTTTTTGGTTGACCATCGGGCTTCCATATACAGGATGATATTTGTAGATGTAGCTGCTTACGTCATAGTTGTTTACATCTGAAGCTAATTTTTTATTGACTGGAAGGGTAAATTCAATTTCAAATCCGTCGGGCATAGCTCGCACGGCCCTCATTTCAAAAGGAGTTTTTCCTGAGTAGACCAAACGTTCTAAACCAAAATCTTCTTTTCCGATCGAGCCCCAACCGCGATTCGTTCCTCCTACAAATAGATTTTTATCGGAGCCAAAAGCCATCCTAAGTACCCCTGACCTAAATCCAGATACAAATTCGAATGAAGCACCTTGGAATCGACCGTTTATTTTTTCTAAAAATACGCGGGCAATTTTTGACATTCCCTGATCGCCAACAAATAACTGACCCGTAAATGGACCAAAAGCTCCATTCGTTTCATCGGGAATTATCTCGGATGTAGATATACCTAAAACGCCATGCGGCAACCAAACAGCTGGGGATTTAATACCCATATTAGGGAGTGCTTTGCCCATTTCATAAATGGTCGTCATGGGCTTGGCCTCATTTTCCACAAACTCAGGTTTTACTAGTGGATTATCTCTGGGATCTACTTTTTCAAACACCATCTCTTTACGCATTTTCACCGGAGACTCTGGTCGGTCTGCCCACTTTAAAGACGCGGGGTGTCCCATGAAATTTCCTTTTTCAATGTGAGAAATGAATCCTGAACCTTGCCAATCGCCTTGGTTATCGCCATAAAATAATTCTCCATTAATCATACCAAGACCACAAGGTGAGCGCATGCCCGCTGCAAAGGGTTCCATTTTTCCGTCAGGGCTAATTTTCATCGCCCAACCACGCCAAGGAACGAGAGATTTCCCCGCCCACCAATCGGTGTTACCAAAACCTACATTCCCAGTCACATAAAACGAGCCATCAGGTCCCAGCTTAGGTCCATATGAATATTCATGGTAATGACCAGAAATAGGCCAAGAGTATACAGTTTCATAGCGTTCCGCTTTTCCATCTCCATTTTTGTCAACCAGTCTTGTTAACTCACCTCTTTGGGCACAATATAAGTATCCATCTAAATAAGTTAAACCCAAAATTTCATGTAAACCTGAGGCAAACTTTCTGAAATTTGGACGTGAACTAGTGGGATTTTCAATGATGTACACATCACCTCTTCTAGTAGAAACTGCTACGTCGCCGTTGGGCAATAATGCGAGACCACCCACTTCCAAAACTAAACCTTCAGGTGCGGGAATACGGGCGATTTTATAGTAATCGCTCTCGACTGGATTTTGGGCAAAAATCATTGTTGAGATGCCCAATAGTAATAAAGTTAAAAATATATTTTTCATTTCTTTAAATTCTAAGATTACCAAAGGATTGAATATTGTACTTTTTCTACGGCTGGAAGAGTCAATACTTTATTGAATCCACTTCCTTCGATGCTTGCACCAACCGCCTTAATGTAATAGGATTTGCCATCTAAGGCATATAAGTTTTCTCCCACTAATTTTATTTCAGAGGACATCCCAATTCTGATTTTTTGTCCGGTAGCAGGATTTTTGATATTGATACTTCTTTCTAAATATTTATTCTCTACGATACGAATTTTATCTTCCACATCAGATCCGGATACTTCGTAAAGAAAGGTCGGTAGATCCTGATCATCCAAAACATATCCTTTTGTTTTGAAATTCAAATTGGGATCGGGTTGATCTTCAAGAGAATTCAGGTTTTGAACCAGTAAAGGTACGTTTGGTAAGTATAATACGGCTCCTCTCGGCCTTGATGAACCATCCCCTCGGCTATCCCACATAGGTGTCGTATTTAAGAAATCACCCTTCCAGATTTGAGCGATGGAGCCATTTTCTAAATCGTAGGTATAATGTAAATTTGAAGGATTACCTACGTTTACCGCATGTGCCATTCTTCTACCTCTTTTTCCGTTTTTCATCAAGTCGACAAAAGATCTGAAAACAATCGGTTCTTTAGCATCCAATAAGATGGGATCATCGGAAGAGGATCCTAAATAGGAGCCCAAACTATGATAGGCCGTTGTTCTGAATTCTGGACCTTTTACCCAAAAACCTAATTTATTAACGACGCTCTTTTTCGTTTTGATGAGGGTGATTTGTAGGTCAACTTTACCTTCAGGCAGGTCAACTGTTTCTGTTTTTCTTCGGTTGTTTTCTTCGCTTTCTTCTTTAAATATTTCCTTGCCATTAACTGAAATCCAATGTTTTCCTGCAATTTCAAATTCAATTTGATGCTTTCCTGCTTTGGGTATATTTAAACTTGTTTTAAATATTTCGGCATAATGAAAAGGCTTGGCGCTGACATCCCAAGTTAATTTTTCGGTCATTCCGCTCGCGTCTGGTTTTTTAGTTTTAAACTCTTGGATCGATTTAAAATTGCCATAATAAACTTGGTAGTTGATGGGTCCCATGGTGGCAGGTGTAGAACCTAAATCGGTGACGCTTAAATTTCTAAATGCGACCGCACCATGATCGCCTTGTATCATGAATGGGCCTTTTGCCACCTCTGTTTCTGAAATAGGACCTCCTGTTGGCCCCGTTAACTCCACATTTTCATGGATAATAACGCCATTTAATTTAACCGAAATGACTTTAGCATTGGCGGTTTTTTTTCCTTGTGCATCAAAGCGCGGCGCTTGGAAAGAAACTTCTATTTTTTGCCAAAGCCCAGGTGCTAGGCATGCGTTTACTCTTGGGGCATGTCCTTCGTATAAATATTCCTTAGGATTAAATTTTCTGCGTTTATAAATACCTCCACAGTCTCCTGTATTTGGGTTTTTTACCCCCCAAGAATCCATTAATTGAAGTTCATAGCGACCTTGAAGGTAAAAGCCTGAGTTTGAATGAGTCGCCATCATGAACTCGAAAGTGGCATCAAAATCCCCATATTCTTTGTTGGAGACCAAATTTGACCTGTTTTCTTTATTGGGTAAATTGACTAATATTCCAGCGCCCGATTGAACGCTTAGAACTTCGGGTACATTGAGATCAGCTTGCACATCGGATGCGATTTGCCAATTGCTTTTTCCCGTATTTTTCCAAAATGAAAGATCTGAAAAAGATATTGGACTTTGTGCATGAATTGCAAAGGGGAGTAAGAGGACAAGGGTCCACCGTAATTTTTTCATGGAGCAAATGGAGTAGTTTAAATTAATTTTTAAAGATAGTTTAAATTTTATAAAATATAAATCGGGCCTATGTGAAAGGTTTTTGTAAATGTATTTTTATCTTGCGAAAACCTTTTACCATGAAAATTCTATACACTTTTTTTGTCTTGGGGATATCCCAATTCATTTTTGCACAGAGTCAATCTGTTCCTAAAGTTTTTCTGAAAGATGTCTTAACATTCCCATTAGGAGCTTCTGTTAATCCGCGTTTATTAGACGAAAATGTTACGTATAGGGAACGCACAGGTTCTGAATTTTCGAGTGTGACTGCTGAAAATCACATGAAAATGATGAATGTGCATCCTGGGGCTGATCGCTTTGATTTTGTTTTAGGGGATGAAATTGTCGCATTTGCTAAAAACAGGAAACAACGAATTCATGGCCATACGCTTGTTTGGCATAATCAGGTACCTCAGTGGATGAAGGATTTTCAGGGAGATCAGGTAGCCTGGGAAAATATGTTGAAAAATCATATTCAAACAGTGGTGGCCCATTACAAGGGCAAAGTAGCCGGTTGGGATGTTGTGAATGAAGCTTTTTTAGATGATGGTAGTTTGCGTCCTACAATCTGGTCTGATCATATTCCCGATTACCTCGCTAAAAGTTTTCTTTGGGCCTATGAGGCAGATCCAAATGCTATCCTTTTTTACAATGATTATGGGCAAGATGGGAAGCCCAAAAAGATGCAGGCGATTTTAAATCTGGTACAGGATTTCAAAAATCGCAATATTCCAATCAATGGCTTGGGTTTACAAATGCATGTGAATATCGGTTCAAAAAATGAGGCGATCTTGGAGGTAATTAATCAATCGGTGGCGACAGGTTTAAGCGTCCATTTTTCAGAATTGGATGTGGCTGTCAATCCCAAAAATAATCCTGATTTCGTTTATGATGATGTGGCAAAAGATGAGCAGTTAAATAAATTTTTGTTGTTATTTAATGCATTTAAATCGATTCCGAAGGGCCAACAATATGGCATCACTTTTTGGAATGTAGGCGATAAGGATTCTTGGCTCAGAGGTTATTTCAAGCGTCCAAAAGAAAATCCGCTGTTGTTCGATGATGCATACGCGCGTAAGGCAGCGTATAATGTATTATTGCAAACGCTTAAATAGTTTTTAGTTTAAGCCTAAATCTTCCTGAATTCGAGCTACTTTATTTTTTAATTGGTCGAAGGTGCTGTCAAAATCTGTTGCTGATTTTAATGCGGCATTCACAGATACATAGAATTTTATTTTGGGTTCAGTACCTGAAGGTCTAGCGGATACTTTGGATCCATCCGCTAAAATTAATTGGATCACATTGGATGCTTCTATTCCTAAGCCGTTGGGGATGGGCGTGATTTCACCAGTCAGCAAATTGGTCGATTGCAAGCCTTCGTAATCCAAAACCTGTACGGGTTTACTTCCGGCCACGGTGGCGGGAACATTGGATCGAAGATTCTCCATCATTTGTTTAATTTCATCCGCCCCTGCTTTTCCTTTTTTTGTTAATGAGATAAGTCCTTCGTAATAGAAATTATTTTCCATGTACATCTCTGCGAGGAAGTCGAAAAGGGAGAGGCCTTGATCTTTTGCGTAGGCAGTTAATTCGGCAATCATGGCGCAGGAAGCCACGGCATCTTTGTCGCGTACGGCATCACCGATCAAGTACCCATAGGATTCTTCTCCTCCGCCGATGAACTTTTCTTTTCCTTCCAGTTCACGAATTACTTGGGCGATGTACTTAAAGCCGGTCAACGTATTATAGCAAGTAACGCCATAGGTTGCACACATTTTATCAATCAAATCTGTGGTTACGATGGTTTTTGCGACAAATTCCTTGCCGGTGAGTCGGCCTGCTGATTGATCCACTTTTAATAGGTAGTATAGGATCAAACTGGCCATTTGGTTTCCGTTCAAAAGTTGCCATTCGCCGGATGGACTTTTGACTGCGGCGCCTACTCGGTCCGCATCTGGATCGGTGGCGATGACCAAGTCGGCATCTATTTCTTTTGCTTTATTTAAGGCCAATGTCATGGCTTCTTTTTCCTCGGGGTTTGGATAAATAACGGTGGGAAAATTACCATCTGGAATGGCTTGTTCTTCTACGATGCTGACTTGCTCAAAACCCAATAAAGCAAGCGCTTGTGGCACTAAAGTAATTCCGGTTCCATGTATGGGTGAAAAAACTATTTTTAGGTCTTTTTGGCGTTTAATCACTTCGGGTTGGCGGCAATTGGTCAGAATTATTTTCAGGTAAGCCGCATCTATTTTTTCATCTAACAAATGAATTAGGCTGGGATTTCCTTCATATTTAATTTCGTTTATACTTTTGATGGCGTTTACTTCGGCCACAATATTTTTGTCATGTGGAGCGACGACTTGGGATCCGTCGGACCAATAAGCTTTATAGCCGTTATATTCTTTTGGGTTATGTGATGCGGTAATAACTAAACCCGCTTGGCAACCTAATTCCCTGACCGTAAATGATAGTTGGGGTGTAGGCCTTAAAGCCGGAAAAAGAAAGACCTCGATGTTATTGGCTGAAAATATGTCGGCACAGATTTGGGTAAATTCCGGTGAATTATTTCTGGAATCGTGTGCGATGGCTACTTTGATTTTTTGTTTGGGCAGACATTTATTGAGGTAATTGGCAAAACCTTGCGTGGCAGCCCCCACGGTGTAACGATTCATTCGATTGGATCCCACACCCATTTCTCCGCGCATGCCACCGGTTCCAAACTCAAGTGATTTGTAAAATGAATCTGTCAAGGTGCTTATTTCATTACTGTCAATTAAACCTTGTAAGGTTGATTTAGTGGTTTCATCGTAAGGGCCTGATAACCATTGATCTATATTTTTTTGGGTGGTTGCGTCGAATGTGGTTGACATTAAAAATAGCCGGGATAAATTTTGATGAAAATGAATTTATAAAGATAATTTTAAATTGGTTTTAAAAGATGCAAATTATGTTATAATTTTAATAGCGTAAATAAAGAATTAGTATGTAGTTTATTAGGTGAAAGATGCCTTTTGAATTCATTAAATAGTTTTGTCAAAGGGTATATAATTTTAATAATGGATAGTAATTATTACAAGGATTATTTTGATTTAGAACGAAATCATTGGTGGTTTTTAGCTAGGAATAAAATAATAAAGGCTCAAGTAGAGGAACTTTTTACGGGAAAAGGTGAGTCATTGAAAATTATAAATGTAGGTGTGGCTACGGGTGCGACGAGTGAGATGTTGGCAAATTTTGGAGAAGTCACTTCCATTGAATTTGAGCAGGATTGTATTGATTTTACAAAAAGTAAAATTGACATTGATATCCAAATAGGATCAATTTTAGATTTAAAATATCCGGATGAAACTTTTGATTTAGTCTTTTCATTTGATGTGATAGAGCATGTTGAAAATGACCAATTAGCTGCATCTGAATTGATAAGAGTTTGTAAGAAAGGCGGTTTTGTATTTATTACGGTTCCTGCTTTTATGAGTATTTGGTCTCAGCATGATGTGATTAACCACCACTTTAAACGTTATTTAATTTCAGAAATTCATGTTTTGTTTTCAAATGTATTGACTAGGAAATATGTTTCGTATTTTAATTTCCCTTTGTCAATTCCTATTTTTATTGTTCGGTTTTTCGATCGATTATTTCCTGGATTTATTAAAAGAAAGAAGACCGATTCTGATTGTGATTTGGCCCCAAACCCTTGGTTGAATAAGCTATTTTATGAAATTTTTAAAAGTGAAAGAGTGTTTATAAAAAGAAAGTTTCATTTTCCCTTTGGGGTTTCTATCATGGGTATTTGGCAAAAATAACTAACATGGATATAGAAAGTAAAAAAAAATATAATGATGGTTTTTGGGTATTAGATCGATCTTTTTTAATCTCTTTAATTCCATGTGTTTTTTACTATGGATTTTATTTCAAATATGGAATAAATGCCCCATTTGCAGATGATTGGAGTGTAATCGTGGGACTTGTCATCCATTTCTTTCATGCCCAAGAGAGTTTTTTAGATAAATTTTTATTGCTTTTCGTACAGTGTAATGAACATAGGGAGTTGTTTCTGTCTATCATTTCTGTCACTCAGTTTGCCATTCTAGGACATATTAATTTCTTCTATTTAAACTTAATAGGTGGACTTTCCAGCTTAGGAATCCTGATAATTTTGTACAAAATCCTTAAGCGTTATCGACATCCCGAATGGTTAATTATTCCCATTTCGTTTACACTTTTCAATCTTTCTTATTTCCATAATTTATATTGGCCCGTATCGGCTCTCCAACATAATGTGGTCGTTTTTCTAATTTTATCGACTCTATGCGTATTGGACTATTCCCAAGGTGGAATCAAATCTTTTCTTTTGGCTAATTTTATTGCATTTATTACATTATTTTCAAGTGGAAATGGTTTTATCGTTTACATTGCTGCTGCGCCTTTGATATTTAGATACATAAAAGTGTATCGAGTGATATGGTTTTTATCTGGGGCATTCTTTTTTTTATTATACATATATAATTATGAGCATCCCGTTCAGCGAGGGAGTATCCTTGCTAATATATTTTTATTTAAAGGGATTCTGGGCAATTTCTTTGCTTATTGGGGGGCTTTTGCATCTTCATTTTTTGAGTCGGGATTTGTATGGATCGAACCCATTTGTATTACTATTGGAATACTTGTTTTCTTTACTTTTTTATATAAGTTATGGATCGATAGAGTGGATTTTTTTCAAGACCAGAAAGATTATCGTTTTAAATTATCCCTTTTCATATTTTTGTTATGTACGGTTGGGATTTATTCGATTGCAAGAGCCAATATGCCCATATCGAACGTTTTTGAAAGTCGGTATGCGATTAATACCACCTTGATTTTATTATTGTATATATTGTTTTTTGGTAATTTGATTTATCGCAAATTCAAAGTTGTCATCATCGGATTCATCGTATCATTTTTCTTTTTTTCCTACGTTAACCACTTAATTGACTTAGTCAATTTTACTAATATGACCTCGGGTTCTGCGATCAAACATTCGATTCATAAACGAGAACATTATTTCTTTACAGACTCTTCCAAGAAAAAGATTGATCTTTCAGCACCCACGCTAAAAAATTTAAGTCATTTGGGTAAGCCTATTTTAAATTTTACGGCTATTTTGCCAAGTTCTATTAAGTATGTAAATGATGCCATTAATTTAACTTTTAGTCATCAAATATATTCTTTGGACCCTGATTTAGTTGAAATTTCTCGTGTAATCCAACAAAATAAATATGATACTTTACAGAGTGCAAATAAATTCAACCTGGAAGAATTTGAATTTGAAATACATTCAGCACATTTTTCATATACAGGATTAAAAGTCAAGGGTAGAATATTACATGGAACAGATGGATATTATTTGGTATTTGAAAATCGCCAACATCAGAACTGGGTATTTAACATGTATTGGAGGGAAATTGATCGCCGGAAGCAATTGACACATTGGGATGGAATTTATTTGAGAAATTTGAGTGGAACGGTCCCATTTATTTATTTACCTGATGACCGTTATGTGGCAAAAATCTTCAAGGTAGAAGATGGTCTGGCGACTTTGGTTGGCGTAACACCTAATTTCAAAGTTAACGGGATGTGATTTTCCCCTGGAATGCCTGTATTGCGGGTCCCGTTAAGTATATTTCAGTAAATCCGTCCATTAGATTTCCTTGAAACGAAACCGATAATTCACCGCCTATTGTTTTAATTTGAACCGGACTATTGATACCCTGATACACATGAGATACCAAAGCTGCGGCAGTGACACCAGTTCCACAAGAATACGTTTCGTCTTCAACGCCACGTTCGTAGGTTCGGACAAAAATAGATTGGCTATCTAATTTTTCAACAAAATTGGCATTGGTCCCTTGAATCGCTTGATAAGCATCTGAATAACGGATGGCGGCCCCCTTATTTTTTACGTCATAAAATTGCACTTGATTAACAAATCTCACAAAATGAGGGGAACCGGTATTGGTGAAAAAGTCGTCTGCATGTTGGTCTATGGCGT
The DNA here is from genome assembly GCA_945906795.1 of Spirosoma fluviale. Taxonomy (GTDB): domain Bacteria; phylum Bacteroidota; class Bacteroidia; order Cytophagales; family Spirosomataceae; genus Aquirufa; species Aquirufa fluvialis_F. Next base: position 1,117 of record CAMDRO010000034.1, on the reverse strand, counting down.
GAACATCCATCATTTGAAGAGATATTTTTTCTGCATCGACAAACGCTGTATGAGGACCATCGACGGCGATAAAATTTGCTTTTTCTTGGATGATATTTAAATCCGCCGCAAATCTGACGAGGCAACGACCTCCATTGCCACACATCGTTCCAATAGTTCCATCGGAATTATAGTAGACCATTTTGAAATCATATCCCTTTGCATGTTGCAAAAGCATAAGTCCATCAGCTCCTATCCCAAATCTTCTTTGGCACAAATGCGCAATAGCCTCTTGGCTGAGATTAAATTGCTCATTGCGATCGTCTATTACGATGAAGTCATTTCCGGTACCTTGGTATTTATAGAATTGCATAATTTTTAATTGCGTGGCAATTTAGGGATTTTGGATTAAATAACGCTCCTTAATTACTTGAATGTGATGCTTTTCGTGGCCAGCAATCATCCAAGCTAATGCGCGAACGCTGACTTCATTTCCATTGACAATCCCTTTTTGGTCCCACTGACTTGTAGAAAGGAAATTTAAAAGGTCAATGGTCGACATGCGCGTTGAATGATACTGCTTTAAAACCGCCTCGATATCTTGAGTGCCATACCCGGAATTCATTTGATATTCATTTTCGTCAAAACCTGGCAAAACCTGTTTTTCTTGTCGGCTAATACAGAGTAGGCGATAAGAAAATATTCTTTCAGTATCCACCATATGCCCCAAGACCTCTTTTAAAGTCCATTTTCCTGCTAAATAGCTCTCATTCGCTTTTGTATCGGTCAAAGAATTAAACGTTGTATTCAGATCGTTCGTTTGCTTTTTAAAAATATCAAAAAGATTTGAGTTTTCTTCAAATTGCAGATATTCAACAAAATAGGTGGCTTTTGGGTATTCGTGGACAGCGGGTAAATGCATATTTTCTCTTTTTTTCAAACAAAGGTATTGTTTAAAAGCATAAAATGCCTAATTTTGTGCCTACAATTTAAAAGGTCCGGTAGTTCAGTTGGTTAGAATACATGCCTGTCACGCATGGGGTCGCGGGTTCGAGTCCCGTCCGGACCGCCAACAACAATTTAAGTCTCTGATATTCAGGGACTTTTTTTATGGCTGGTGCTAAATGGGGTGCTACAA
>CAMDRO010000033.1 GCA_945906795.1 Spirosoma fluviale | reverse complement strand
TTGTTGGCCGAAAAAAGACTCCTCGAACATCGACTTATATATGGCTCCTACCCAGAAATCATCACACACCCTGGAGAAGAAAAAGAGCGACTCAAATTATTGGCTAGCAGCTACTTGTATCAAGACCTATTGATGCTAGAGCAAGTCAAAAAACCCGTACTTTTAGAAAAAATTCTTAAAGCATTAGCTTTGCAAATAGGAAGTGAAGTTAATTTTCAAGAATTAGGTCAAATGGTGGGTGCCGATAATAAAACGGTTGAAAAATACATAGACCTTTTGGAAAAATCATTTGTTATCTTTCGCCTACCCGCGCTGAATCGGAATGTCCGAAACGAAATTAAAAAAGGGAAAAAAATATATTTTTACGATTGTGGCATCCGAAATGCCATCATCAATAATTTTAGTTTGGCCCACCAACGCACCGACATAGGGGCACTTTGGGAAAACTATGTCATTGCTGAACGTCAAAAATTTATTACATATCGCAACATGGACGTTGATGCTTATTTCTGGCGCACAAGCCAGCAACAAGAAATCGACCTCATTGAAGAAAGCGAAGACACTATGCAAGCTTTTGAAATTAAGTGGAATGCCCTGGCAAAAGCTAAATTCCCGTTGACCTTTCGGACGAATTACCCAAACGCCACGACGCAAATTGTTAATCCGGAAAATGTGGAGGGGTTTGTGGGGGAATGGTAGGGGACGGGGTTACCTCGTCCCAGAAAAAAAGGCAAGGGACGGGTTTACCTCGTCCCAAAAAGGATTGTAGGGAACGGGTTTACCTAGTCACAAAAAGGATTGTAGGGGACGGGTTTACCTCGTCCCAAAAAGGATTGTAGGGGACGGGTTTACCTCGTCCCTGAAAAAAATGGTAGAGCAACATGAGCATATGAAATGATCAGTATTTTAGCTTTGATATGCAAAATATAAGCATACCTTTAACCATGAAACCACTCAATATAAAACTGTACGACATAGCCCGTACTAAAATGAACTTTAATGACGACGATGCCATGGAATTTGTCTCAAGCATTCACGAGCTTAACGACCACAGATTTGAAAATCTGGTCACCAAAGAGTTTTTAAGTGAAAAAATCCATGGAACTGATCAGAGATTTGTAAAACTTGAATCAAATATTGATTTGCGATTCACTACAATCGATCAAAGATTCACTACATTCGAGTCCGCAATCAATCTGCGATTCACTACACTCGAGTCCGCAATCGATCTGCGATTCACTACACTTGAGTCCAAAATCGATCAAAGATTCACTACACTCGAGTCCACAATCGATCAAAGATTCACTACCTCGCAGGCTTCAAACAATGTACAATTCAACGAAATAAAAACAAGTTTTGATTCAAAAATTTCCGAAACAAAATCTGAATTAATTAAATGGATGTTTATCTTTTGGACAGGCCAAATAACCATCACCATTGGAATGATTTTGCTATTTGCCAAAAGCTAAAAACATCTTTTATTCCAATCGCCAGATTCATTATAAAGACCTATTTAAAGTTTTTCAATTTTCTGAGATCAGATATAAAAGTTGGAAAATTTAAATTCTTTTTTTAATTTATTTCTTCAAAAAACCTCAATCAATAAAATTATTTTAAATTTTGGTACATGAAAACGACGATCAAAAACATGTTAAAGGAAGCAAAAAAAAGACTAAAAAAAGATTTAGGCTTGTTGGCGTATTATTCTAATAAATTTTTTAGTCCCCAAAAACAATCCTTAGACTTCGATACAGCCACGCTACCTTTCATTGACCGACCTGAATATTCATTTACAGAACTCAATAAACAAATTGCCCCTTACGGAAAATTACCCTATAATTTGGAAGAAAAACTAGATTTCTTTAGAAAACATGGCTATGTGGTTTTAGAAAATGTTCTGCCGACCGATGAAGTGGATGCCATTTGGGATGAAATAGAATATGTGACCGAAAATCACGAAAATTATGATATTGATGGCCTCGCGCACCGATTTAATGATCAAAAAGAAACCCCCATCAAATTGATCCCCAAAGAAAATCTGAATGGAATCGGATCCCGTTTTATTGATTTTCATGATAGCTCTGTCCGCGCTAAGAATTTGATCACCCACCCTAATTTGGCGCCATTCTTGCAAGCAAGTCTTACCCCACAAATGACGGTTTTTCAAAGCCTTATTTTTAGATATAGCAGCCAACAAGATCTACATCAAGATTTTCCTTGGGTCACGACCAAAATACCCAGTCACCTAGTTGCCGCTTGGATCCCCATGGAGGATGTGCACCCAGATGCTGGTCCCCTTTTCTACTATCCAAAATCACACAGAATGCCAAAATTCGATTTTGGTAAAACGGGCATTCTCTACCACTCCGAACAATCGCTTTTTAGCCCAGATAAATTCTCGCGTTACCTGACTGAAACCTGCACCCACTTGGGTCTCAAAAAAGAGATTTTACTCATCAAAAAAGGAGATGTGCTTTTTTGGCACGGTGCACTGGCCCATGGTGGAATGCCCATCAATAACCCTAGCAAAACAAGAAAATCTTTTGTCGTACATTACTCGACCAAGGATGGCCAGCCCCAACATCGTAGGTCCAATGTCCCTGAGGCAAATCCAGATCAATACCACGGCATCACAGTTTATTCCAATCCTTTGTTGGCACATCAAAAAGATGTTGTGAAATAATTTTTTTCAGTGCGAATGGATTAGGTACAATGGATGCATTTTAACATTTATTCTGTTGGAGTGAGCACCTTTCAAACCAATTTCCTAGTAAAGAATCAAATTTCAGCGCATTGATTATATCGTAAAAAATGATCTCTTTTTTAGCTTTGATATGCAAAATATAAAGCTACATTTGATCATGAAACCACTAAACAGAAAATTGTACGACATAGCCCGTACCAAAATGAACTTGAACGACGACGATGCCATGGAATTTGTCTCAAGCATTCATGAACTCAATGACCACAGATTCGAAAATCTGGTCACGAAAGAATTTTTAAGTGAAAAGATGAACGGAATCGATTTGAGATTTACGAAAGTTGAATCTACGATTAATACACAAATGGCAGAAACAAGATTCGAATTATTAAAATGGATGTTCATCTTATGTGTATTTCAAGTGAACATCCTTGTTTTTATCTTATTATTAATTAAAATTTAACCTACACCTTCACCTTTTTTCCCGTTCGAACTGCCTCGTAAATGGCATCCACAATACGTAAATCCCTTAAGCCTTCCTCCCCATCCATTGGGATCACAGGCTGCTTACCATCCAAAATAATATTTGCCATTTCGTTCATTTGAACCGTTTGATGTGTCACATGCGGAAACTCTATCTCGCCTTTATTTGTTCTAGCCAAAATAGGACCATAACCTGTAGCAGGTTTTAACTCCGCAAATCCCTTCGTCCCATCCACAAAAAAACGATCTAAATTATTTAGGGAATAGGTCGATAAACAGGAGGCTACCGCCCCACCAGGGAAACCCATTTGGAACTGAATCGTCTCGTCAACCCCCTCCTTAAATTTAACAAAATCTGTCTTCGTTTCTTGCGCAGTCACCCAAACAGGCTCCTCGCCAATGATATAGCGAGCGCCATTAATTGAATAAATTCCAATGTCCATCATGGAACCACCCCCAGCCAAGGCTTTATTTAATCTCCATTGCTTAGGATCCCCAATCACAAACCCAGATAATCCTTGGAAAAATAAAATCTTGCCAAATTCACCCTCCCGACACAAGCGAACAACTTCCAAGGTCTTTGGTTCAAAATGCATGCGATAACCCACCATTAAATGAACTCCGGCCTTCTTGCAATAATCCACCATTTCTTTCCCTTCCTTGGCATTCAAGGCCATCGGCTTCTCGACAATTACATGCTTGCCCGCACGCGCAATTTGGATGGCATTGTCTTTATGAAGGCCATTTGGTGTGGTGATATAAACCGCATCGACTTCTTTATTATCTTTAATTTGATCGACCGTGGAGTAATTATAGCGGCTGGACTCAGCTACCTGATATTTTTCGCCCCAAGAGGCCAATTTTGCCGGAGTTCCACTCACCAAAGCAGTGATTTTAACGCGAGGACATGCCTGAATGGCTTTTGCCACCATATTGCAATATCCTCCTAGTCCCATCAAAGCTACCCTTAAAACTGGACCATCGGCCACTGTTGAAGCTGTAATTTGAGGCGACGTGAAACCCGATTTTTCGAATTCTTTTGCCGCAGTAGCCGCAAAGGGCATCGCCAACAAAGGCAATGAAAGTTTTTGTAAAAAATCCCGACGAGTTTTCATAATTTCAAAATTTTAAAATGTTATTAATCTTTAAATTCACGCTTACTTACTACATCTGATTTTGGAAAATCAGCAGGGATTGGAATATCTACTTTCCCTGTAGCAGCCCACTGAGTTCCACGCAAAATGCTGGTGATAAATCCTACACAACTCACCGAATAATCGGCATGGCCCATCGGGGTGTGAAAAATACGCCCTTTGCCATAATTGATGGTCAATAACATGGGTTCATGTCGGCCCGTCCCCTTATTTTCAATGGAAGAAAATGCCGTTCCCAACACCTCCATGTTCTCTGCAGGCCCTCTTAATCGATCATACATCTCATCTTGAGAGTGCATCCAAGTCATCGGCATCCCTTTGGTAATTGGATGATTTGAGTTACGAATCGTAATTTGATAATCTTTTTGTGGCCCATGTGAACCTGCACGACCAGGAGTCATGTCCCTTTTCAATTGATTATTTAAATCATAATAAACATAAGGACCGTCTTTCTCTGTTCTATTTCCCCAACCGCCTATACCAATCATTTGATTGTAGGCAGGCCATTCCGGGAATGAATTATCAGCCGCATGAATGATCACTAATCCACCTCCTTTTTTTACAAACCGATCAAAATCCTCCTGCGTTTCCTTTGGCCATGGGGCGGCATTCCAACCAAAATTACAAATCACGACATCGTACCCTGCGAAGTTGGGATGAAAACTAGAATCCATCCTCGACTTAGGCAAATCTACGGTCGCCGCAAGACCCGGAATCTTGTATTTATCCACATACTCTTTGCCATTCCATGTATATTTTGTTCGTTGGACATCCACCGAAAACTTACCCGTTTCCTCCAAATAATGCTTCATCATATAGGTCACCTTCGCCCATTGGTCATGGTTATTTTGACCGTCGACGATTAAGGTCTTAATTATTTGAGCTTTTACATTTTTCGGAGGATTTGCAACTCTTGCAATGGAACTTAATGAAAATAAGGCAATAAATAAAAGGACGAAGATCGACCTCATGCAAGAAATACTTTTCATAGGTTTAGGTTTATTTTATTGAATTTACCAAAAAATATAGAATTTCCATCCCAAAATAAAAATTGAAATTATTCTTTCAGATAATTCATGATCAAAATGTTTAACATAATCGGATCGCATTGAATCCGATTCTTGTGCTAAAAGCAATTAGGGGGCGAAAAAACAGGTTATATATTCGAATACTCAGGGAATATCAAAATGTTTTGATTTTCATGAAGCGCATCCCAGTAATCAATTTGACAATCGCAGCCAAATAATAAATTTCAATCCGTTTAAATTCAGAGAATGTCGAAAACGACCTGATCATATCGCACCGTAATTGAACCCTATCGTGGTATTAATTTGGCCTGGGCAGTCCAACAATAAAATTAATCAGGCCTACATCCGAGGAATATCAAAATTCAAAGAATTGGATAATTGACCTCAATTTTAAACGGCAGTTGGCTTCAAATCACGATTTCAATTCATCTAATAAATCAAAAGCTCGTTCAATGATTTGATGCATATCGTAATATTTATATTCGGCCAATCGACCGCCAAAATACACATGGGTTTCCGCATCCGCCAAAGCCTTATATTGACTAAAAATAGCATTATTTGTTTGATCATTTACCGGATAATAGGGCTCAGTCACCTTGGCCACATACGGTTCAGGATATTCATAAGTGATGCAAGTCGTATCTGTTTGGCCAAACTCAAAATGTTTATACTCAATAATGCGCGTGTAAGGAACTTCAGCATCCGTAAAATTCATCACGGGAACTCCTTGAAAATTATCCGTATCGGTTAATTTTTTATGCTCAAAGCGCGTGGTTTTGTATTCCAAAGGCCCAAATTGGTAGTCATAATACGCGTCAATGGGACCAGTAAAAATGATATTTTTGCCTTTGGCATCCCACGCCGACTTATCCGCTAGGTAATCAGTTTCTAATTGGACTTCTATTCCTTCAAGTAACTGATCAAATATCTGAGTATAACCGCCGATGGGAATACCTTGGTACGGATCGTTGAAATAATTGGTATCGTAAGTAAAGCGAACGGGAAGGCGCTTGATGATCTCTTTGGGCAACTCGCTTGGGGGCTTCATCCATTGCTTAGAAGTATAACCCTTGATCAGTTTTTCATACACATCCCTGCCCACAAGCTTAATAGCCTGCTCCTCCAAGTTTTGAGGCTCCCCTATTTCCTTCGACTGCTCAGCAATAATCGCCTTCGCCTCATGTGGATGCGTCACTCCCCACAGTTGGTTAAAAGTCCACATATTAAATGGCAAGGTAAATAATTCGCCCTTGTAATTCGCTATAGGCCGATTTGTAAAATGATTAAAGGTAGCAAATTGGTTGATCCATTTCCAAACACGCTCATTGGATGTATGAAAAATGTGCGGTCCATACGTGTGCATATTAATGCCGTCAATTTTTTCAGTATGGCAATTTCCGCCAATATGCTTCCTCTTCTCTAAAACAAGGCATTTAAAACCCTTATCGGTTAACTCTCTCGCACAAACGGAACCAAAAAAACCTGAGCCGACAATAATATAATCGTACATTATTTGTAATTTTTGTTTTTCAATGAATAAATTTCCGTAAAAAAAACATAATTAAAAAATGATCCCTGTTTAATGTTCGATCACTTACCTGATAATCTAATTCTAATGAATCGAATTGACCCGGAGCTTTAAAAATTACTGACTTTTTAAATTTAGTAAAGTGGGTAAAGCTAATTTGAAAATTGAAAATTAAAATTGAAAAAAACTCTATTAAAAACTCAATACTATGAAAAATTCCTCCAGAAGAAATTTCTTGAAATCAAGCTCATTAGGCACGATAGGACTAATGGGTGCTGCAAAAGAAAGAAATCAAACACAAACTTCCCCATTAAAAAAACCATTGAATGCGAAGGCAAAATCCAAAAGGGATTTGATGGAAGATGTATTGCAAAAAGGATCTAAATCTGATTATATACCCGCAGGATTTTTCATGCACTTTAATAAAAAAGGAGACGAAGCGGTTAAAGCTCATATGAATTATTTCAAAGCGACTCAAATGGATTTTGTCAAAATTCAATTTGACGGAATGAGCCTTCCTTTGAACGAACAAATAAAGACTGCGAAAGATTGGTATAAGCAACCTATTATGCCCGAGTCCTTTTTTGAGCCTATCTTATATGTTATTAAGAACTTAGTAAAGGAAGCTAAATCTGAGGCCATGATCATTCAGACGCTTTACTCTCCATATCAAATGGCCAAACAAGCCGTGCCCTGGGAGTTGCTTGTTAAACATGTCAAAGAGGACCCGGAGGCCGTTTGCAGGGGCATGGAAAATGTAACTCTTTCCATATTAAATTTCGTTCAAGCCGCTGCTAAATTAGGCGTAGATGGGTTTTATACCTGTGCACAAGGGGGTGAAACAAATCGAGTGGCCGACTACCAGTTATTTAATCGGGCGATTAAGAGTTTTGATATGCTTCTGTACAAAGAAGTGGCCCAATTAGTTCCTTATAATATCCTTCATATCTGTGATTACGATGGCGAATATGAAGGGTTTACCCCTCGATTTCAAGATTATCCTGGACAAATAGTTAACATCCCACTACAAGCGGATGGAAAATCTTTAACCTTACAAAAAGCATCTGAAATCTTTGACAGACCTGTTATGGGTGGATTGGATCGACATGGCGTTATCTCAACAGGAACCATAGACCAAGTTAAAAAAGCTACGATTGATGTGTTGAAAAATGCCCCTAATCGAGTGATTTTAAGTGCAAATTGCACCGTGAGCAATACTACACCCATCGAAAATTTAAGGGCCGCTATTCAGACGGCACATGAATTCAGAAAAGGATAATTGGAGATCAAAAAAACTGAAACATAAATTCCAGTCTAAAAAATCAACTGTTTTCGCTAACGATAAAACACGATTACTAATCATTATCAACAAGCTGATAATCTATTTTGAAAGAAAGAATTGATCAGCAGCTTTACTAACTTTACTAACTTTTGGAAAGTTAGTAAAGTGGGTAAAGCTAAAGTGAAAAAGCTAAATTAAAACCTCAAAAAGACCCATGAAACGATGATCAAAAAAACACCCCTTTTCATATTTTTCGCCCTATCAGTGTTAAATGTTTGGGGGCAAAATTCCACTAAAAAACCCAACATACTTTTTATCGTTGCAGATGATTGGTCGAAGCATGCTGGAATCTATGAGGATAAGGTCGTCCGAACACCCAATATTGATAAATTAGGAAAAAATGGATTGATTTTTGACCAGGCTTTTTGTTCGGCCGCCTCATGCAGTCCTTCCAGAGCCAGTATTTTAACAGGGAAGCATCCCCACCAAATCGCGGAAGGAGGAAATTTATGGGGAAGTCTTCCCGTAAGCATTCCCAATTTTGTCAGCCTCATTCAAGCATCAGGTGGGTTTGTGGGCAGTGAACAAAAAGGCTGGGGCCCAGGAAATTTTAAATTAGGTGGCTACCAGGATAATCCGGCAGGTAAAACCTTCAAGAATTTTGAAGAATTTTTAGGAGCAAAACCAAAAGATAAACCTTTCTTTTATTGGTTTGGATCGATGGACCCCCATCGTGATTATGTCAAAGGTACTGGTGAACAAGCAGGATTGGATCCCCAAAAAGTAAAGGTTTCTGGATTCTTGCCCGACACCGATGTAGTTAGAAAAGACATCTTGGATTACTATTTTGAGGTAGAACGATTTGATAGCAATGTGGCCAAACTCATCGCGACTCTCGAATCAAAAGGAGAATTAGAAAATACACTCATTGTCATCACAAGTGATAACGGAATGCCTTTCCCCAGGGCAAAAGCTACCTGCTATGACTCAGGAACAAATTTACCGCTCATCATGTTTTGGAAAGGTAAAATTAAGCCGGCGCGTTCAAGTGAATTAGTGAGTTTAATTGATTTAGCCCCCACCATGTTGGACATCATGGGCATCGAAAAACCTGCTGATCTTCCTTCTAAAAGTCTGATCAATCTAATTAATGGTCGCCCAATAGCGCACAGAAATGCTGTCTTTGTGGAAAGAGAAAGACATGCCAATGTAAGAAAAGGAGATTTGGGATATCCCATACGTGGTATCAGAACAAAAGAATTTTTATACTTACGCAATTTTGAACCCAATCGTTTTCCCGCCGGTGATCCACAAAAATGGGTGGCCGTGGGCCCCTATGGCGACATCGACGATTCCCCTTCCAAACAATTACTCATGGCAGACACTTTAAAATATGACTTTTTTGTGAGCCGAACGTTGAAAAAAAGAGGTTCTGAAGAATTATATGATTTGAAAAATGACCCGAGCCAATTGCATAATTTGGCCAATGAAAAACGATTTGAGAAACAAAAAAATAAGTTGAAAATAGACTTGGAAGCTTGGATGAAGCGAACGAATGATCCTCGGTTCACTAACCCCAATACAAACCTTTGGGATAAATATCCTTACTATTGACGATGAAAAAATCGATCAAAATTTTCTTGGTATTCATATTTTTTTGCGGGTATCTAGACGCTTACGGCCAATCAAAAGTACCGGGAACAGTCATTGCCTATAGCCCGGCGTCGAGTGGTTTATACATAGGTTCGCCAAGTATTGTTAAGCTGGCCAACGGACATTATGTAGCTTCGCATGATTTTTTTGGGCCTAAATCCACAGAACATACATCCGCCGTTTCACGCATTTATCGGTCAAAAAACAAAGGCAAAACGTGGGAAATGATCAGTGAAATCAATGGCCAATTTTGGTCTAAATTATTTGTACATCAGTCTCATCTATACCTGATGGGAACCCACAAGCATCATGGAAATGCCATCATCAGGCAATCCATGGATGAAGGAGAAACATGGACCAACCCTACTGATGCTGAAAATGGATTATTATTGGCCGGCGAATATCACTGCGCACCGATGCCCCTAATCATCCATAAGGGCCGATTGTGGCGAGCCATGGAAGATGCCATGGGGCCGATTAAAGTTTGGGGGAAGCGATATGGAAGTTTCATGATGTCTATTCCCGTGGATAAAAATCCGATGCAGGCGGCCAATTGGACAAAATCGAATGTACTGGCATATGATTCTACTTTTTTTAATGGAGCATTTGGCGGTTGGATCGAGGGAAATGCAGTGGTCGGACCCGATGGAGGCGTGTGGAATATCTTGCGCGTCGACAATAAAACAAGTTCGCAAGAATATGCGGCTATGGTTAAAATTAGTGCGGATGGAACGCAAGCGAGCTTTGATAGTTCGACAGGTTTTATCCCTTTCCCAGGTGGATCAAAAAAGTTTACTATTCGATTTGATCCTAAAACCAAGCTTTATTGGACTCTGAGTAACATTATTCCCGATGAAGTCAAAAATTCGAATCCTGGTAAAAATCCGGCATCCATTAGAAATACGTTGGCCTTATGTTTTTCAAGCGACTTGAAAAATTGGCAATTAAAAAAGATTGTGTTCCAACATCCTGATGTGATCAAGCATGGCTTTCAGTATGTCGACTGGCTTTTTGACGGAAAAAATATTTTACTGGCTTGTCGGACTGCCTACGATGATGCCTTTGACGGGGCTCATAATAATCACGATGCCAATTACCTAACCTTTTTTCGAATCAAAAAATTTAGGAAATAAATTAGTGGGCCGTTTTATAATGCTCCAATAACAAATCACCGCCAAAATCATTTTTCAAATCTCGGATAACGGAATGGACATGGTTGGCATTATTTTGGGTGTTATCGTATTCAATCAACATAGAAGGACCTTGAACTCGATAATAAGTACCCTTTCCAATCACAGGTTTGGTATGTCCGGCCCATGCAAACCACAAATTCTCAAGCCCTGCTTTTTGTATATCCTTTAACATGCTTTCAGCTAATAAGTGAGTATAACGAAAGACATATAGGCGAACAATAGCAAGCATCATGGCTTTTTGCTCCTTATTTAAATCGCTATATTTAACACCTTTGGGGTCTCCTATTAGCGCACTTCTTTTGTCAAAAGTCAAGATATCAGGGTAAGCTACCGAGTCAATCATCGCCTGTTTAAATTGGACTTTGTTCAAAGAATGCAACAAATCAAAACCTAAATCCGATTCCTCTTTTAAAATTTGGGTCCCCATCGCAGGCCCGCTAGGCACAATCGCTGGATTGCTGCCCAGAAACCCAGGAGTTCCGGAAACCAATAATTTTTGATCAAAAGAAAAATTAAATGAAATGTGATGTCCTTCAAATCGCCAACCCCAGATATTTTTTTCTGCAGGTATCCCAAAAATCGTAAAATGATAATTGCCCGGATCGCGGTATTTATCCTCCGGTTTTCTTTTTTCCAACTCTTTAAGAATCACTTCTAATTTGACGATATCATTGGTCTTTTTATACGTCTGATCACTCAAGCAACTCTTCAACAATCCTAAACTCACTTCTATTTGTTCAGCATTCATTTCATTAAAAGTGACCCCTTTCCGCTTAATAGGTACAAAATGAAAATTGTATCGTTCGTTATTATCAAATGGAAAAAGGGTTGAAATCTTTTGCTCTTCGGTTAATAACTCGATGAACCGATTGGCTTGCTCAACCGCATTTTGGGAAAAACTATCATAAGAAACCGGACCAAATAGGAGAATTAAAAATAGTAATTTTTTCATATAGGTTTGTGTTATGAATACAATATAGGTTTATTTATTTTTATCGCGCCAACAAATGGCTGATTTAACAGGATTACGGATTGAAACAGTCATTCGAGTGATTCGGAATTTACACATGACCGGCAAATTAATGATTAAGCATGGGAAGATTTTTTATGCAGAATGTGCTTAGAAAATGATGGCTCCTCTATATTTTTAAAATCTTCTCATTGCTCTAACCTGACCTACTGCACCACTTGGCCAAGAAGAATACTCATAAGGGAAATTACCAGGTTCAGTAAAAAATATTACTCCCATACAATTGTCAGAATCGGCTTGAGTTGAAGATATATACATATTTCCAAAAGAAATATTGACTTGATTTTTAATGAGTTTCACTTTTTTAAGTTCTTCAAAACTAGGTAAAAACCAATCTGAATACCCACCTCCACGATAATCAACACAAATTTTTGCTGCTCTCGGATAGAATACACCTTTACAAGTATTTAAAGCATTCACAGAATTCTCGCATCCTGAGAGCAAACTTGACCCCGTATTTACAGATATTCCTTGCCCAGGAACATTGTTCGAGCAACCAAAAGAATTACCCGCTGAAGTCTGCGGAAAATCAGTAGTTGAAACAATTAAACCATGAAATTCCCCTGGCATATATCCAGGATCTCCTGGCTGTAAAATATAAGTAACGATACCTCCTTGGTAATAATCGCCTATTCTAATATTCGAAGGTGCAGATGTTTTAGGGTAATTCACACAGCTAATAATAGGCACTTCGGTAGTCGGAGGAGTAGTTCCACCACCCCCCGGACTGGAAGGAGGTGTGACAACCACTACAGGCGGAGGGGGTGGTGGAGGGGGAGTCACTGCTGTTCTAAAACTTTTTTCCTCTCCATAAAATATTCCTTTTTTGTTGATCGCATAGGCCCTAACATAGTACGTTGTTCCTTCCGATAAACCGGAAAAATTATACGAAAATCCTCCTAATCCTGCACCTAAATCTACTTTCTGATCATTGATGCTCGGGTTTCGATTTTGTCCAAAACAAAAGCCTCGTTCTGTTACCGAGGTGTTTCCCTCATCTGAAACTTGGCCATTGGCCTGAGCTGACCGAGTAGTGATTTGACCTACATCCTGTGTAATAACGGTCGGCGCAGTATAAGCAACCGTAGTGAATGAAACTTGGTTTCCATACTGCAAACCTTTTTTGTTGATCGCATAGGCCCTAACATAGTACGTTGTTCCTTCCGATAAACCGGAAAAATTATACGAAAATCCTCCTAAACCTGAACCTAAATCTACTTTCCGATCAGTAATGCTTGGGTTTCGATTTTGTCCAAAACAAAAGCCTCGTTCTGTTACCGAGGTATTTCCCTCATCTGAAACTTGGCCATTGGCCTGAGCTGACCGAGTAGTGATTTGACCTACATCCTGTGTAATAACGGTCGGCGCAGTATAAGCAACTGTGGTGAACGAAACTTGGTTTCCATACTGCAAACCTTTTCTGTTTTTAGCAAAACTGCGCACATAATATAAGGTCCCTGGCTGCAAGTCAGTTATCACTAATTTAAAAACTCCCAATTCCCCTGAGACAAGGTATTTATTTTCTTGTATGGTAGGATTAGGTTGGGTACTAAAACAAAATCCCCGTTCCAAAATAGGAACCCCTCCATCATATTTCACCTCCGCTTCATAGTTGGCCAACGTAAACGAAATGTTAGTAACAGGCAAGGTAACAAGCTCAGGGAATTTAATGTCAAGCGTCGTAAAACTTTGGACATTCCCTAATGAATAACCCTTTTCATTTTTAGCAAAAGATCGATAGTAATACGTGGTATTTTCGATCAATTCAGTGACCACGGTTTTCATTGTACCCACGACGCTTTGGCTAGAAACAAACTTCATATCGGAGAGCGATGGGTTTGGAGAAAGCCCCATTAAAAAACCTCGTTCAAAAATTTGTCCACCCCCATCGTCAAAAACCTCCCCATGTAACGAAGCTAAAAACATCCCAATATCTGAAGCAGGATTGGTTTTTAGTTTAACCAACCGATAATCCAACGTGATAAAATTACGTTCATTTCCATAGGCTATCCCGATGGAATTTATGGCAAAAGAACGAACATAATAAAGCGTGTTTTCCTTTAATTGACTAGCGACTACAGCAAATTTTCCTTCGCCATTAGCCACTAAAATCTTTGATGGTAGGTGCCTTCGTTTGGCTAAAACAAATACCTCGATCAGTCACGAACTTTCCCCCATCATAGGTAATTTCACCCCCCATTAACGCGTTGGTAATGCCAATATTTTTAACCGTATCGGTGGATAAGGATGCCACTCGGAATTCAAGCGTGCTAAAAGCTTTTACATTTCCTTGGCCATTATTGCGATCTGAAATGGCATACGAAAAAAATGAATAGGCTTTTTTAGCCTGCAAATTCTTTAACATATAAGTAAACTCACCGCTACCAGGACCTAAACTTATTTTATTTTTTAAAACAGTAGCTGCGCTATCATTAGCCGTCCAATAAAATCCACGATCCGTAATTTCACCTGCATCAGGACTTTGAACATCTGCATGCAGTTTAACGGATGTGGCCTTTATTTCATTCGCATCCCTAGTATTGACATAAATAGGGGCACGATACGGTTCTTTTAGGCAAGAAAAAGATATCCACGAAAGAAATACCAAGAAACACTTTTGCCTTAGATTCATCTGATTTGTGTAAGAACAACACAGATTAAAATTACATTAATCCCACCTGTAAAAATTAAATTTTTATTTAATGGTCAATTAAAATACCTCTAAAAACTCCAACCCGAGGGAGATTTATTGGCCTCCAAACCACTTTCAATATCATCAGAGAGGGAAGAGAAAAAATCCAAATTTGTCAACTTCTCTATTTCGTCCACAGAGACAATAAAGTTTTTTAAAGGCAGGGAAGATCCCGAATTGCTCAACAAAAATCCAATCATTTTGGGGTTTGAACCTTCCTTGAAAATGACTTTATAAAAGGAGCAAGGAACCGTTATGCCACTCCCAATTGTCCCACAAGAATTCGTCAAAACAGGTCCTGTGACCACATATACACCGCCTAAACTCAACGCGTTTTCGCGCACTTTATCTTCTAAATTGCTCCAAATTCCTCGATTAAAGGAAGGGATCATAGGTGACATATTGGACATAAAAAAGGTTTCTGACATGGCGGTTAAATTCAATTTGAAATCGGCAGCTGGGGCCAAATGCCCACGATCAAATCCAGATCCTTGATAAGAGGTGCTCGTCACTGGATTCGTTTTAACGGAGGGATCAATACGAAAGTCATCCGTTCTTTCTTGATTGCCTTTGATCGACGCAACAGACAAATAATAAAAGGCAAATTCAGCTTGTCGGTCAGACGGTGAATAAGATAATGTATAATAGGTATGCGGGATGGCATACCCCTTGGCAACTTTTGGAATGTAATCTGCCGCCGGGTTTAATTCATCCTGGGCACAAGAAATGAATACTAGAAAAAAAAGTATGGCAAATTTTGACATGTAATGAAAGAAGCGTGAATAAATATAAGGAATAATTGTATGCCAAAAGGTAAAGCTTCATCGGCAAATTTCACCATTTCTATAAAATTGGATTTTTTCATTTAAATTTAACAACTGAGTCAAATAATCTGTTCGTATGGACAGGAAGTTGGAGGCGAAGGAGAACGAGGCACCCCATTGTCGGAAATCTGGTTGATCAAGAAATAGATAAAATGAATAAAGTGGAATCAAATCGAATGAAGCTTTACTAACTTTACTAACTTTTGAAAAGTTAGTAAAGTTGGGTAAAGCTAGTTAGTAATTTAGGTAAAGCTAAAATGAAATAACCTTATAAAACCTATGAAAAGAGAGCAATTTTTACAAAAAAGTGCTTTGGGAATTTTCGCTACCATGTCCCATGCAAATGCTGTGTTTACCGAAGATCAAGCTAAATTAATTGGCAAACGTTTTTCCATCGGGGCATGTGATTGGTCTATCTCCAATACGTCCAATTTAGGCGCCATGGAAATGGCCAAAGAAATAGGGTTGGATGGAGTCCAATTAAGCCTTGGTTTAAAGGCCAACAACATGCATTTACGAAGAAAAGATGTGCAGGAAGCCTATAAATCTTTAGCTAAAATCTTTAAAGTTGGCTTTACTGGATTAGGCATAGGCGAGCTCAACAACTACCCATTTAAGTCGGACCCACAGACAGACCAGTGGGTTGCCGACAGCATTCAAGTAGCCAATGAATTCAATATCAAAGCCGTTTTAATTGCTTTTTTTAATCAAGGGGATTTAAAAAATGACACAAAAGGACAAGATGCTGTCATCCAAAAATTCAAGGACATCATGCCCATCGCAGAAAAAGCGGGGGTCAATTTAGGCATCGAATCTTGGTTAAGTGCCGAGGAACACATGCACATCATCGACGCGGTGGGTTCGTCCAATTTAAAGGTCTATTATGATGTCGCTAATTCAGAAAAAATGGGTTACAACATCTACGAAGAAATTAAATGGTTAGGTAAACAAAATCAAATCTGCGAATTTCATTTTAAAGAAAATGACGCGCTATTGGGGCAAGGAAAAGTGGACTTCCAACGCGTAAAAAATTGCATCGATGAGATTGGATATTCAGGGGCCATTCAAATAGAAGGTGCCGTTCCTCCAGGAAAAACGATGCTGGAAAGTTATTTAAAGAACAATCGATTTGTCAGAGATTTAGTGTCCTAAATGAATATTTTTATTTTAAAATTCAATAAGCCATAGAATTCATTGACCTATTTTCTGATAAATTTTGAAAACTTCATTTCAAATTGAATTTCATTTTAAGGCTTAATTTTATCTACACCATTGTTATTCATGAAAATCATCAGCACCATTCTCTTGTTTTTATTTCCATTATTTTTCACCAATGATGGAACGACCTTGTTTGTTCCTAAGGGTTTGGAGGTCGAGCTTTGGGCGGAGTCACCGATGTTGTACAACCCGACCAACATGGACGTGGATGCAAGAGGGCGTATTTGGGTGACCGAGGCTGTTGAATATCGAGATTTTAACAATAAACCTGATACCCGATTTAACTTCAAAAACCAAGGGGATCGAATTGTCATTTTAGAGGATACCGACCAAGATGGTAAAGCGGATAAATCCACTGTCTTTGTACAGGATATGGATTTAAAAGCACCTTTGGGAATTGCGGTCATCGGCAATAAAATTTTCGTCAGTGCATCCCCCAACGTGATCGTATATACAGATGAAAATCACGACGATAAACCCGACAAAAAGGAAGTTTTTTTAACGGGATTTGGGGGCTTTGATCATGATCATTCTTTGCACTCATTTTTAGCCACGCCCTATGGAAAATTTATATTTAATGTAGGAAATGCCGGTCCTCATCTGGTGCAAGATAAAACGGGTTGGACTCTGCGTTCGGGTAGCCTTTATGCCGGTGGAACTCCCTACAATAAAAACAATGAGGGAAATCAAAAAAGCGATGATGGCCGAGTGTGGGTTGGGGGTTTGGCTTTAGAAATCGCTCCCGATGCAAGCCAATTAAAAGTTATGGCGCATAATTTTAGAAATAGTTATGAGGTGGCTATGGATTCTTATGGGAATATGTGGCAAAATGATAACGATGACCAAGTGATTGCCTGCCGAACTTCTTGGCTTATGGAAGGAAGTAATGCTGGCTATTTTTCCAAAGACGGAACGCGATATTGGCAAGGGGATCGAAGGTTAGACCAAGATATTTTTACGGCCCATTGGCATCAAGAGGATCCAGGCGTATTGAAAGTTGGCGACAAAACAGGGGCTGGTTCCCCGACAGGGGTGACCGTTTATGAAGGCGATGCTTTTGGAGAAAAATATAGGGGCATGCTATTAAGTTGTGAAGCTGGAAGAAATTTAATTTTTGGCTATAAAACCAATCCTCAAGGGGCGGGTTTCAACATGAAAAGATTTGACTTTTTAAGTTCATTTCCCGTCTCCGATGATTACTATGTTTGGAATGACAATTTCGAAGACGATAAAAGAAAATGGTTTAGGCCCAGTGACGCCGTCACAGGTACCGATGGCGCCATTTATGTAGCTGATTGGTATGATGCGGTCGTGGGTGGCCATGCCATGAACGACAAAAAAGGATACGGTAGAATTTATCGCATTACGCCAAAAGGCAAAAAACTAAAAGCACCAATATTAGATTTTACGACCACTAAGGGACTCATTGACGTGTTAAAATCACCCGCCATCAATGTACGAGCTGCGGCATTTGAGAAATTAAAAAATACAGGAGAAAAAATAATCCCGGAAATTGAAACCCTATTAACACATCCAAATCCCTACATTCAAGCAAGGGCTATTTGGTTATTAGCAGCTTTGGGTCCAAAAGGTTTAGAAAAAGTAGAAAATATTTTAATTAAAAACATATCAAAACCTGCAAACAAGGTCGGGACCTCATCTGAAATTGCCGTAACGGCCTACCGTGCTTTGCGTAAATCAGACAAAAATCTCCAAGAGATCAATCATACGCTTTTAAAATATTCTTTAACCTCAGCTTTATTAAGAGAAATAGCGATAGGTCTCAGGGACCTAAAATATGAAGATAGCAAAGAAAGTTTGTTGCATATAGCCCTTAAGGTTAGCGCAAAAGATCCTTATTTATTGACCGCATTGGGAATCGGAGTGGATAAAAAAAAGGACTTGTTTTATGTAGATTTTGTTAAAAAATTACCTTTGAATCCGCTCACTTATTCAGCAGCACAAAGCGCCATATTGTGGGAATTGCATCCCAATGCCAGCATACATTTGATTAAAAAAAGAGCACAATCACCTTCATTAACAGCCAACCAAAGAAAAGAAGCGATGACCACCATCGCATTTGTGAGTTCCTCTGAGGCTGCCCATGCGATGCTTGATTTAACAAAATCGAAATTGGCCGACGTAGCCCGACAAGCAGATTATTGGGTTAGTTTTCGCAAAACAAATACATGGGAAAATGTAATTGCCTGGAAAGTGGAAGAGGAACAGCAATTAAGTCAGGAGCAAAAATGGATGATCCAATCCGAAAATTCATTGCTAAATGATACCACATTAGCGGCTGAAAAAAGGCAAGAGTTAGCTCAAAAATTAGCGTTAGATACTTATGGCGCTAGATTATTGATGGTTGACGCGGCAAAAGGAAAAATTAAAACTAAGGTCAGGGAATTAATTGAACTTCATATTTTCAATAATAAAGACCTATCCATTCGAAGTTTGGCGGCCGATTATTTTAAGCGACCGGGAGGAAAATCACTGTCACTCGATTTGGCCATGAACATGCCAACCGATATTAAAAAAGGCAAAACTATTTTTGAAACCAATTGCATTACTTGCCACAAAATAGCTGGAAAAGGAGCGAATATCGGCCCTGATTTAACATTAATAAAAAAGAAATTTGACAAAAAAAATATGCTTGACGCCATCATTAATCCGTCGGCAAGCTTAGCTTTCGGGTATGAACCCTGGATGATTAGCACTCATACAGGCAGCTATTATGGGTTTTTAATGGCGGATGCCAAACAAATTATCCTGAAAGATTTAACTGGAAAAAAGAATAATATCAAAGCTTCAGATGTGACGTCTAGGGTACAGCAAAAAAACAGTTTGATGCCAGAACCTACCTCGATGGGCTTAAAAGAAAAAGACTTATCGGATTTAACTGGATATTTAATGAGCTTGTAAATGAGGTTAGAGATAAGAAATTAAAAAGACTTCGAAAAATCCATTTGCCAAGCAATTATTAATAATTCAACCAATTGATTTTAAATTTATTTTATCAGTTTACTTGTGCAAAAAAAGAAGGTAATAATTTAAATTTTAATAACTTAGCCTAGCTTTACTAACTTTTTAAAAGTTAGTAAAGCTGGTGCTAAGAGTCTTAATTTACTTTCTAAATGAGCCGAAAATTTTCAAGCTAACCGATTATTTTGAAGGGCTCGGAACCTTTTTTGATTGGCAGAAGGAAAAAACAAAAAAGGTAGTTAGTGCAAAATAAGCGACTAAGGCAGGGGCAATCAAAATAGATACTTGGCTTGAGCCAAACCATTCGCCAGATTGTACGATCCATAAAACGCAAGCCACATTTTTGATTGTCTCAAGGATCCAAACTTTTGAATTCCCATCCATTAAATCGGTTAGCGCATAAATATGAACAAATATAAATGCACCATAAATAAAAATATTGGGTGTCCCTATACTTGCAATATGACTGTACAAATAAGACACAATTAAAAGTAGGCTAAAGAGTTGGCCCCATAAATAATATATAAAGGAGGGAGAGGCGCCGGTTTTATATTGATCAAAATGATACACATCCTCAATTTTGTAAACAGGATACTCCTTAATGACGTTTTCGGGCCGCCAACCTAATGGCATGAACCAGATTCGGAATTTGTCTATCCAAGATTTTGCATGCCAAGCGTCTTGAATTAATAACCAGAGGTGCAAGAAATTAATTTTGATTGGATTCCAAGTTCTTACCGGCCTAGTTATTCCATAAACGGCAGGAATGTTATCTCTTTCATTTTGAAATGTGCCGAAAAGCCGATCCCAAAAAATAAATATTTGGCCATAATTTTTGTCAATGTATTCAGGATTTATGGCGTGATGAACCCGGTGATGAGCGGGAGTTACGATAACATATTCAAGCCATCCCATCGTTTTGATATGACGCGTGTGGTACCATAATTGGGCAAATAAATGAAGCGGAGCAATAACAGCAATGACATTTTGGGGAACCCCAAAGATCGCGGCGGGCAATAATAAAAAAGTAAAAATTCGGAAAAAGACAGAAATACTTTGTCTAAGCGCGCAGGCCAAATTAAATTCCTCGCTGCTATGGTGGACCAAATGATTATTCCAGAAAATATTAATGGAATGATTTAAGCGATGAACCCAATATCCTGAAAAGTCGAGAGCCATGAAAGCGATGAAATATAACAAGACACTTGACTGAACCTGAACTAAATTAAAGTGTTCCACTAGCCATGGATAGGACAAAATCCCCACACTAAGCCCCAAAACATCTTTAGTTGAATTGGTCACCCCCGAGCTTAAACTTGAAATCATGTCCAAGGTTTCCACGGTTTCAAAACCTTTGTACCAACCGTACCATTTTTCAAAAAGCACTAAAATTAAAAACAAAGGAGTAACAATCACTAAAATATTTCCGTAGGTTTCCATCGATATCGTTTACCGTAAAATCATTTAATATAAAGTAAATGTAAAAAACTACACATTAATTGCAAAATTAAATTCCTTGTATTGCATTTTTTTACCGAAGCCTTTTCAAATAATTTAATGCAAGCGATTAATGAAAAAATCGGCTAAATTTGAAAATCTTAAACCTAAAAAAATTGAAAAAAAGTCCATACATCGTATTGATCATTCTGTTGACTTTTTTTGTCATCTCCTTTCTGACCAATATCATAGGCCCAATCATCCCAGACCTCATTACTGGTTTTCATTTAAGCCTCACCATGGTTTCCTTGTTGCCCTTTGCTTTTTTCATTGCCTATGGAATTATGTCAATCCCAGCAGGAATATTACTGGAGATTTACAAAGAAAAAAAAGTGATGATGTTTGCCTTTTTACTTTCCAGCGTCGGGTCTTTGCTTATCGTCATTTCGCCCAATTACCTTTCAGCTATTCTGTCGCTTTTTTTAATAGGCTGTGGAATGGCCATGTTGCAAGTAGTGGTTAATCCACTTCTTAGGGCTGCAGGGGGAGAAGAAAATTATGCAAATTATTCGGTGGTGGCCCAATTGATTTTCGGATCCGCTTCTTATTTAAGTCCATTCGTTTATCAATCCTTCATTTTACAAAAAAAATTATCCGGCGGTCAAACAGGTTGGCCTGCGACATTTTTCAAACAAATACCAGACGCATTCCCTTGGCTCTCGCTTTATGTTCTATTTATCGCCATCAGTTTATTGATGGTTTTGATCATTTATGCCTCCAAATTCCCGAAAGTAGACCTAGATGAAAGTGAAAAACCGGGTCCATGGGAGATTCATTTGACCTTATTTAAAAACAAGTTTGTGATTTTATATTTTATTGCCATACTTTGTTATGCAGGTACGGAGCAAGGAATAGCCAATTGGATTTCACAATTTCTATCCACCTATCATGGGGTGGATCCACAGACCACAGGAGCGGATACGATCGCTTATTTTTGGGGGCTAATGACCGCTGGGGGAATACTCGGATTAATTTTATTGAAAATATTAGATAGTCGAATCGTTCTCCCTGCCTTCACTTTTTTGGCGATGGTATCCTTGGCGCTGGCGCTATTTGGCTCAAAATCGATGGCGCTAGGGGCATTTCCAATGCTTGGTTTATTTCTATCTGTGATGTTTCCCATCATCTTTTCCCTGGCCTTAAATTCGTTTAAAGAGCATCATGGTTCATTTTCCGGAATATTAGTGACGGGGATTGTTGGCGGTGCTATTTTCCCCTTCATCGTGGGCGGCATTGGCGATTTGTTGGGCTTAAAAATAGGCATGAGCGTATTATTTTTGGCCCTACTCTACATTTTCAGCATCGGTTTTTGGGCTAAGCCATTGGTCAATAATAAGCACGTGAATTTATTTAAAAAGAAGGAATAATAGCCAATGATTTAGATTCCAACTTGGCCTTATCAATTTCAAATAAAATCAATGCCTAGGCCAAAAAATTTGAGCCGCATGAATCAGGGGTCATCAACTGTTTAAATGCTTTTTAAAGAAAGTCATAGTTCTTCCCCATGCCATTTTAGCCGTGGCTTCTTGATATCGAGCAGGAGAAGAATCATTATTAAAAGCATGTTGGGCCCCCTCATAAACAAACAATTGATAATCAATGTGGTTGTTTTTCAACGCGTTTTCGTAGGCAGGAATGCCGGCATTGATCCTTTCATCTAAACCTGCATAGTGGAGCATCAATTTGGCTTTGATATTAGGCACTAATGCTGGGTCAATTTGCCGACCATAATATGGAACCCCCAAGGTTAATTTAGGATCCATTGCTGATAGATCGTTGACGATGCCACCACCCCAACAAAAACCTATGCAAGCCGTTTTTTGATTACTATTTTTCAGCGTTCTAAGGTAGCTTAACCCGCTCATCATATTTTCAAGATTTTGTTTGGCATCTAATTTCCCAATTAATGTTCGCCCCTCGTCTTCATTGGTGGGCGTACCACCAAATTGGCTTAAACCATCAATACCCAATGCAATAAATCCTTCCTTGGCGATTCGCCTTGTCACATCTTTTATGTGTGGCGTCAAACCTCTATTTTCATGTATCACTAAGACGGCACCTAAGGGCTCCTTTGCATTTTTGGGTTGCACTAAATATCCTTTGATGACGCCATTAGGTGATGGAAATTCAGCCGTAGAAAAATTTAAATCCGCATCATCTTCAGCTACTTTTGCGGTGGCTGAATAACTCCCTTCCAAGGCTGGCAAAATAGTATTTAAGGCTGCCGCTCCGCCGACTAATTTAGTCAAGCGGGACAAAAACACTTCCCGAGTCAGCGGCTTGTGCGTATATTCGTCAAATAACTGAATGATTTCCTGATTAATTTTCATGTTTATTTGTGTTAGGTTTATCCAAAAGAAAGGCTAAAAAATTTCCAATTGAAAAATTACAAAAAAAGTATCGAAAAAAATAGTTAAAGAAATAACTCCGTTCATTATTTTCATGGGGATCCCAAAAAGAAGATTGGTTTACTTGGTCTACAAATTTTATATCCGTTCGGGCCACTCAATAAAACCTAAACAAATTTGAATTAAACCTAGTTAAGGCGACATGCAAGGAGTAAAAAAACAAAATTTACCCAGTAAGACCTGTCCAATTTGTGGGAGACCATTTGTTTGGCGAAAGAAATGGGAGCGTAATTGGGATCAAATAATCTATTGTAGCGAAAAGTGCCGGCGAGCTAGGTCAATAATTTACTGATAGGCCAACTCCAAAACCCATATCACTATCATAATGCGTGGTCATACCTATATTTTTATTAACGATATAACGAAACCCAGCCATATATTCTTTGTCGGTATTGACCATAAAACTCATCCTTAGTCTTTTTGAGATGGGCATATCTTCCCGCATTAATTGAAAACGTACATTGCCCCCCTGATAAACTTCAGCTTGCGCGATCATAAGTAATGGTAAGGTGTAGTTGACACCTAAACTAAACTGAGCTCTTTTGTCCTTCGAATTAGTTTGGTTAAAAATATTTTTCTCTTCTTCGTTTATACCCATTTTTCTAAAACGCCAATCAAACCCAATAAAAGGCATTAACCATTGCATTTTCCCCATATATCGGCCTATATGTGTTTCAGTTTCGTACCCATGCATATCATTATAGCCCAATCGCCACTCTGTGCCGATACTCCAACGAGTACTTTGAATCATCATCATCCCATCATTTCCATTATTGGCAAAATCATTTTCGGTCATTAAGTGAAATTTCCTGTCATCGGCATAAAGCATTCGCTTGGCCAGCCGCGGATTAGGAATTAATGGATTAGGGGCTTGATTCTCATAACTAAAAACTCGACCCATTCCACTCATCATATGATATAGAATATGGCAATGAAAAAACCAATCTCCTTCTGCGTTCGCATTAAATTCTAAGGTATCGGTTTCCATAGGCATAATGTCTACAATATTTTTCAACGGAGCATTATTTCCTTGCCCATTGAGCAATCGAAAATCATGTCCGTGCAAGTGCATGGGATGTCGCATCATAGAACCATTGTAGATAATGATTCGAACATTTTCGCCCTTTTTGATCAGAATTTTTTTTGCCTCACTCACGACTTGGTTATCCATACTCCAAACATAGCGGTTCATATTTCCTGATAAATTAAAACGTAATACTTTTACTGGAGCTTGTTGAGGAAGATTTGTGTTGACGGGAGATTTCAACATGGCATAATTTAAGGTTACTATATCAGCCAATGCGTTTGCATTATATCGGTTGGGATCTTTATCATCTTGCTTGGGCTTAGAATCTCCTGTAATTTCAGGATACATCACCACATTCATATCCATTTGATTTAAACTCATAGACATTCCCATATCGTCAAGATCGCCATTCATTTTCATCATATCATTCATCATCTTCATCCCTTCAAAATACTTTAATCGCGGTTGTCGCGACTTAAGTTGTTTGATGCCATTTCCAATGTAATAACTTGCTAAATTGGTTCGATCTTCAGTCGTTGCTAAAAATTCAAATGCGGTATTTTCGGATGGAATCGACACGATGACGTCATACGTTTCTGAAACAGCAATGATCAATCGGTCTACCTCAACGGGGACTACATCGTTACCATCATTGGCTACAACTGTTATTTTTCCACCCGCATAGGTGAGCCAAAAGTAGGATGATGCACCGCCGTTAGAAATTCGTAATCGCAATTGGTCGCCTGCCTTCAACTCCTTCCCATCTATCGATTTGAGGTCAGTACTAGGCTTACCGTTCATCAGTATTTTTTCGTAATACACATCACTCACATCCAGTGCCGACATCCTTTTCCATTCATTTTTTAGTTTAGTCTGAAAATGGCCTGCTTGGATGGCTTCACTATAACTTTGGACTGTATTTTTTTTCAAGGCTGGATAATCATTCGCATTGTGCAACATTCTGTGAATATTTTCAGGCTTCAAATCAGTCCATTCGCTCAATACAATAGGGACAGTAGGTAAATCATCAATTCCTTTTCTGAAGGTCGGATCATTAGGCCTTTTTAACATCACAAAATTTCCATACATCCCTATTTGTTCTTGCAATCCTGAATGTGAATGATACCAATGTGTCCCATTTTGTATAATGGGAAAGCTGTACTTATGGGTTGTGCCAGGTTTAATTGGCATTTGTGTTAAATTAGGAACCCCATCTTCTTTATTAGGAAGCAAAAGACCATGCCAATGTAAAGAAGTCTCCTCTTTAAGTTGATTATGCACATAAATTTCTGCCACATCCCCTTCCGTAAAAGTTAAAGTAGGCATTGGAATCTGCCCATTGACGGCAATAGCTCTTTTCTCTTTCCCTGCAAAATTGACCAACGTATCTTTGACATAAAGGTCGTAGCGAACAATTTTCTGAGCTAAAACAGGATGTATTGAAAACAGGATTAATATAACTAGTACGCGATATTTCATATTAAAATTATTTTAATTTTATTCCAGACGACTTCTTTTCTGACTTACCCAAAACAAGATAAAGCCTGATAAAATCGTCAATAAACCAGCGATGGAAAAGATTCGTAATAGCCAATTGGAGAGGTTATCTCTCCCTTTATAGTCCATCGTATGCATCATCCATAGAAAATCAAATACTCTCCACTGGTTGTTTCTAAACTTTTGAACAGTCCCTAACTCACTCGCCACATAAATGGTCGTATTGGAGGGGGATTCAAATGTAACCGCAAAAGCAGGCAATGGTTGGCCGCGATATTCATGGTGCCCGTCGGTCGTTATTACATATTCTACCCGCTTCACTTTGGCTCTTTCTGAAGAACTCATTTTAGCTATTTCAACTGCTTCATTTTGGCGAAGTGCAGATCGAAGTTCTCCGGTTTGAGCATTTCCAAGCTGTATTATCTTATGGCCAGTAGACTTCTCTGAATAGGCAATTTGATAAAAAGGCTTACCTAATATTTGAACCACACGTAAATCGAAAATAAAATTTACACGATTTTTTAACTTTATTTTATCAATCACGAGTTGCGGACTGACCCAGTTCAGATCCCCTGAAATAGCATGAACGTGCGCTTTTTGGTGTTCTCCATGAACTTCGTCCATATCGGACCAACTGAAATAAAGTCCACCCATGGTCCAAAATAAAAATTGAATCCCTAAAAAAACGCCCAAATACCGGTGCAGCCGACGAACTTTAAAATGAAAAGAATTGACCATTTTTACTTATTTTTAAAATCAAAGGACACGCTTATGTATTCCCAAGTCAAGATTACACTCCCTTTTTTATCATTCATTGGTTTTACTTCATAGGATAAGGCCTCCGTTAAGTCTTTATTTTTATGGGGTTTTACGGTCAATCTAATTAGATCGTTTTCTTGTTTATACTCATCTGCCAAATGCATATCCCAAGTTTTGCTCAAAATAAGCGTCCACATTTTTTCGTTTGGAATAGTAAAAAAACCGTACTTCCCCTTAGGAATGCTTACTCCATTAATGCGTACATCCTTAGAAAATTCTATCCAGGTAGCCTTGTGAGCACCTGAAGACCACACTTTATCGTAGGCCACAAGGCCATTCCAAATGACACGACCCCGTACACTTGGCGATCCATAATCAATATGCACATGATTTTCACCCACCTGGGCCATAGCAATCATTTTCGGACTTGATGGCTTTTTCACTACTTTACCGGTATCAACTTTCACCGGGGCCGCATGTTCATGTTGTGCGAAAACTAAATTTGATCCTGTTAAAAGGAAGAAAATAATGATTATTAGTTTCATTTTTTTTAAATTATAGATGATAAAAAAGAGTTGAATTTTCTGATTTTTTTAATCAAAATTTAGTATCAATTAATCAGTTCGATCGTTTTTCCACAACCCAACATTTTACTGCCGAAATATGGATTTTTTATCATGTTGTCTTTGCTTAACCAGTGGGCTCCTTTTCCCTTATTTGCCATAGGACAAAACTGGTAGTAGGTAAGAGTTTCTTGTTTCGAAACTTTTATCAAATCGTACATATTTTTTGAAAGTGTTATAAAATGATCCCTTTGGTGTGAAGCCTCTTTTGTGTCGGCAATGTGTTCCGCATCAAATGCCAAATCTTTTTGTATTTTCATCCATACATTATGCTGCGTTGAAGAAAGTTTTTCCATTTTCACCTCCCCAATGGCAGTTAAAAACATATTAGCTTTACTTGATGCGGTATTGCCGTCTGTTTTTACCAAAGCATCTTTCAAAGCAAAATAATGATCAAATAACACAGTCCATAAGTCCACATCTTGCTTTTTTTCAGCCACAACTTCCTGCTTGTGTTCCACTATTTCTATTTTTAAATCTATTTTTGCGTCGCCAACTTGCTTCGTGGTATTTGTTTTTGCAGTCACTACAGCTTTCCTTTCGTATTGACAACAATCAGAAAGTTTTGCATAAACGTCAGAGGGCGCCAGATATGTGTCGCTATCATATCCATTCAATGCAACTCTTTTTAAGATTTCATCTCGATTGGTTTTATTTGAATCGTAAGTAAGAATTGCTATTTTGGTGTTCTTGTCCCAATTTACTTCGGCTACGTTGAGTACATTCCCGGCCTTTTCAATGGTTTTTTTACACATTTCACAATTTCCAAGTATTTTTACGCTTTCAACTTGAGCGTTTTTAATTTGTGCGCTGCAGACAGTATATGATAGCAAAAAAGTCATTGCCATCCCTATTTTTGATATTGATTTCATCTTTAAAAATTTAAAATTATTGGATATAGTTAATTACAAAAGCAGGTATTTGCTTTCGTCAGGGCAGACTTGTCCCTTTAAAAAAATTAGCTTATGTTGGGAGGGGACCAAATGAAAACAAAACCAGAAGAAAGGTATGTTTCGTTGAAATAAGATTTCACTTTTCTAGTACCGTCGCGATAAATACCCTCCTTCGTTTCGATCAAAAAAGGAGGTGTGGTGGCGAAAAGAGTTAGCGGACAACTGCAAGAAATGTTTTCACAATTTCCACTAGATTCATTATCACTTTTGTTGGAATGATGATTTTTGCAAGAATCCATTTGCTTGTCTTTCTCTTTTTCACAACAAGATTTTACTATTTTTCCCACTTTTTCACCACAAGCGTATATCACGTTTGGTTTCGTAATGAAAGCAAGTGCGAATAGAAAGAGAAATATGTGATACTTTTTTATCATGGATTTATAAACAAACAAAAATAATAAATTGTTTTCAATTGTTTATCATGAAATTGTCAACGGCTAAGCTGAACCATATTGTAGCACCCCATTTAGCACCAGCCATAAAAAAAGTCCCTGAATATCAGAGACTTAAATTGTTGTTGGCGGTCCGGACGGGACTCGAACCCGCGACCCCATGCGTGACAGGCATGTATTCTAACCAACTGAACTACCGGACCTTTTAA
>CAMDRO010000032.1 GCA_945906795.1 Spirosoma fluviale | reverse complement strand
TGCAAGAATGTTGGCGCGCATTTTTATATTTTACATAAATTACAGTAAAAAAATTAATAGAATTTTATTTAAATCATCTTGACTGCTTTTGATTTGCTAAAAATTCAGACATCAATTTCTCGTGGCCTTTCAGAATAGATTTATATTCCATTTTCGAATCTACACCCGCAAGGCTAAATTTACCGTTTGCATCTGAAACAGTACCTATTTTGGGTGTACCCTTAACTGAAACTGTGACGCCTGGAACAACGTCTCCATTAATGTCATTAATAATCCCGGTGATTGTTTTTGTTTGTCCAAAGGCCGTACTTGAATAGATAAGCAAGCAAACAAATATCCATGGACTAAACTTCCAGGAATTTTCCTTTTTGTAAAATTTTTTCATGTTGAAGAGGTAAATTTTTATTTAAATGCTATGCAAAAAAACTTTTCTATGCACATTTTATTTATAACTAAAGATCTTTTCTAAAAGTTTATACTTAAAATTTTTAATTTATTTTTTTTCTTCCCATTCAACTTACGGAACCTTAAGATAAACGATCAATTTTAAAAGGCAGTTTTTGTAAACCAAAAGGCCCCTACTGAAACAGAACATATAATATTCGGATTAGCTCAAAATCAATTGATTATAAATTATTTGACTTGATTAAATAATTAATTTGATTGAAATAGGTCACACGAGTTAGCAAATACCAGAATCGGAGGAATGATTAGACCATGAAATTGAACAAAGATAAAATCTAACTAACTATTTATTTTTGTACTATTATAAAATCCAAATCTAGAAACGTAATAAATCCTTTGGTATTCCTATTTTTACTATATGATTAGCCCAGAAGAGATTTTGTTCATAGAAAAAAATAAGGATAAAGATCCTTATCAAATATCCATGAGTGCCAAGCAAAATCCCTCCATTGACATTCCAAAAATGGCTTCTCAAATACAAGCCAGGCAAAAACTAAGCCAAAAACTACCCACTTGGACCTCAAATCCCCACATATTTTTTCCTAAAAGCATATCACAGGAACAGGCTTCCTCAGAAACTACGGCCGATTTTAAGGCAACTATAGTTTCTGGAAATGTCTTAGATCTAACGGGCGGAATGGGGGTAGACACTGCGGCTTTTGCTAAAAAAGCGAATCAAGTCGTGTATGTCGAAAGAAAACAAGACCTCAAAGAAATCGCGGCTTATAATCATGCGCAATTAGGCTACACAAATATCCAACATATTCTTGGGGATGGCCTTGCCTATCTAAATCAAACCGTTTCGACATTTGATTTTATCTACCTAGATCCGGCTCGAAGAAATGCCAAAGGAGACAAAGTCCTATTATTTAAAGACTGTGAACCCAATGTGCTAGATTTTTTGCCCATGATCAAGGATAAAAGTCAATTATTGCTTAAAACAAGTCCGCTATTGGATTTGGAGCGAGCCATTTTAGAACTTGATGGGGTGGATAAAATATGGGTAGTTTGCTTTAAAAATGAAGTAAAAGAAATTTTATTCCTTAAGTCTAAACATGCCACGTTAGATCCTTTGATTGACGTCATTGAATTGAATTTTAAGAATTCGGTCATTTTTTCAGGGACACTAGAAGCTGAAAAAAGAAAACTGACTAGCATAGGACCCATTTCAAATTTCCTTTATGAACCTCATCCGGGCATGTTAAAAGCTGGATTTTTCAAATCGATGGAAACAGGAAACGTGATTAAACTGCACTCAAACACCCATTTATATTCTTCAAAAGAATTGGATACTCATTTTCCAGGAAAATCGTTTCGTGTCATAGAAACAGGTCCAGTGGATATAAGTTGGCTTATTAAACATTTGCCTAACAGACAAGTAAACATTAGCACACGCAATTTTCCTGGAAAGCCAGAAGATCTGAGAAAAAAACTAAAATTGAAGGATGGAGGAAATTTAACCTTATTTGGATATCGAAATCATCAAAACGAAGTTGAGCTAGCTCTCACTCAAAAATGCAATATTTAGTCACATATTATATTTAAAACATATAACTTTATGGT
Source organism: Spirosoma fluviale (assembly GCA_945906795.1). Classification (GTDB taxonomy): domain Bacteria; phylum Bacteroidota; class Bacteroidia; order Cytophagales; family Spirosomataceae; genus Aquirufa; species Aquirufa fluvialis_F. The sequence goes on along the minus strand of CAMDRO010000032.1, from coordinate 28,239 downwards.
TTGTTAACACATCAACATTTCAAACCCATATGAAAAGTCTTTTAATAGGTATTTTTATATTCATCACTTACTTTCCGTTGTCGGCCCAAGTATTTTCGGGTTTGGCCGAAATAGATAAAGCGAAAAAGGAAGGCTTTTACACGTATTTGAATACAGAAGAGAAAAATGTGACGAATGCCTGGAAAGAATATTTGAAGAAAACTGGGACTGTAGATGCGGGTCGAGCCGGTTCCATTCATGTAGACCAAGCGAGAATATCGGCTATTTCGGATAATCCCATCAACCTGCTTTCAGTGATTACGGAAGAAAAGAACAAAATAAAACTTTTTGTTTCCATGCGTGTGGGACCCGATAATTACATTCAAACGGGGCATGAAAAATTCAAAGAAGCGAGTCAATGGCTAGAAGAATTTGCCCAAGTCATTCATTTACAGGAATCTTTGCGCAAAGAGGAAAGTAAGTTCGCCGAGCTCAAAGCAGCCCAATTAAAAAATCAACGGTATGCGGAAAGATTAATCCGTGAACTTGATTCAAACAAAAGGCAAACTGAACTTTTAACTAAAAAGTTAGAAGAGACAAGAATTGAAAAAGAAAAAATATTAGCGAATCAAGAGCAAAATAAATTAGACCAGAAGGCCAATGATGTAGCTTTGGAGCAGCAGGTAAAACAAGTAGAATCCGCCAAATCAAAAGTAAAATGAAAAAGATCCATGTTATTAGTATCGCATTCATCAGCTTGCTATTCCTCAGCAGTTTTGGGTTTGTGGAGTATAGTGTGATTCAACCCAAGTTCAATATAAGTATCAATGATTCCACCAAATCAAATCAAAATAGAAATGAATTAGTCGGATCTAAAAACTTCAGCCAAGATCAATCCAATGATCCAAAAGCGGACAAGGAAGAATCATCTGAAAAGACCATTATTTCTTGGACTGAATATTTTGCGCTAGCCATTAAAACAGTGTTTCTTAAATTATTTTCATTGCTAATCTCTTTTTTCATCTGGTAATTTAATCTACTATGCCCTCATTTAAAATCCAAACAAAAATTGGAGCTTCCATGCCATTTGTTTGGTCTCAATTTAATGAGGCATTATTAAAAAAAATATCACCTCCATTTCCTCAGGTTAATATCCAGCGTTTTGATGGTTGCAAAACAGGTGATTTAGTCATTCTTGAAATAAATTTGCTTCTCATTCGAGTTATTTGGTCATCAAAAATCATCTACGATCAACAAGATTCAAAACAATCTGTTTTCATCGACGAGGGCATTCAAGTTCCATTTGGAATCAACCTATGGAAACATGAGCATTCCATTATTAAAATAGATGAATCCCGATGCTACATTCAAGATTTTATCACGTATAAAACTTCAAATGTTTTTTTAGATATGATTTTATTTCCATTTTTGTGGGGAATGATTTTTTATCGTAAACCATTCTATCAAAAATATTTAACGAATAGAAACTAATGAAATTAAACCTTACTCATAAAATTATTATTGGATTTATACTTGGCCTTGCATTAGGAGAATTCTTTTTCCTTTTCTTTTCTCCAGAAACAAGCCACGATTTAGCTTCGAAGGTACAAGTAGTCTCTAAGATATTTTTGAGGTTAATCAAAATGATTGTAGGACCTTTGGTCTTTTGCACATTGGTTGTTGGCATAGCCAAATTAGGTGATTTCAAAGCAGTCGGTAGAATAGGAATTAAGACGATTGGCTACTTTTACTTTGCTACTATTTTATCATTAATCACTGGACTTTTGGTCGTAAACATCACAAAACCTGGCAGTTTACAAAGTTGGCCCAAACCCGCTGTCGGAACAGCCACAGGCATAGATGCTTCCAAAACTAAATCCATGGAAGATTTCATTCTTCATATCTTTCCAGATAGCTTTTTCAAAGCATTAGCGGAAAATGAAATCCTCCAAATTGTGATTTTCTCATTATTCTTTGGGGTGGCCTTGGGATCAATAGGAGAAACTGGGAAAAAACTGATTCATGTCATTGATAATATAGCGGAGGTCGTGTTCAAAATGGTCAATTATGTCATGGAGCTTGCCCCTTATGCCGTTTTTGCAGCCATGACTACTGTGGTGGCGAATAAAGGCTTAAGTATATTAATCAGTTATGGGTATTTAATGATTTGCTTCTTAGGGGGATTGCTCTTCTTTACAATCGTCATATTGTGGCTAATATGCATCTTTAACGGCATACCTTACTGGCGTTTATTAAAAGAATTAAAAGAAGCTTTATTGATTTCTTTTTCAACGGCAAGTTCGGAAGCGTCCTTTCCACAGACCATTACAGCCTTGGAAAGGTTTGGTTGCAGTAAACGAATTGTGGGTTTTGTTTTACCACTAGGTTATAGTTTTAATTTAGATGGATCCATGTTGTACATGACCTTTGCCACAGGATTTATTGCCCAAGCTTATGGCGTTCAATTAAGTTTGGAGCAACAAATTACGATGTTATTGACCTTAATGATTACTTCCAAAGGAATTGCCGGAGTTCCTAGGGCATCCTTAGTTATTATCGCAGGAACATTAACGATGTTCAACTTGCCAGCGGAGGGAATTGCTTTGTTGTTAGGGGTCGATCCATTTTTAGATATGGGCAGAACGGTGACTTCGGTCGCAGGAAATGGAGTAGCCACTTGCGTCGTTTCCAAATGGGAAGGAGAGTTTAATCCCCCGCCGCTTACTGCTTAAAAGTTATTTCAACGGCCTTGCGAGCCGGTATAATGGAGGCTAACGTTGTGATGGTTAAGACGACTATGGAGGTCCACACAAAATCCATGAGTTCCATTTTGATCGGATAGGCATCAATCAATGCATTAGGAATGCCTAAACCAATGATTCCAAAGGTTTTTTGGGCCCAAGCCAAAACAAATCCAAAAACCATCCCTAAGACCGCTCCAGAGAAGCAAATCAAAAATCCTACCCACATAATGGTTTTAAATAACTGGGAACGAGAAATACCAATCGCTAAAAGCGTACGTAAATCTTTTCTTTTCTCAATGACTAATAAGGAAAGAGAATAAAAAAGCGTAAAGGAGGCTATTCCCATGACAAATGCCATGATTAAAAATACAAAAAGCTTTTCTATTTTGATGGCTTTTAACAACATCGCATGCTGCTCATCTCGGGTCTGAATAGAATAAGAATTTCCTAAAATTTGCTTGATTTGTTGTTGGACTCGTTTTTCATCCACCCCACTGGCCAACATGATTTCGTAGCCTGATAATTTATCTTCGGCTCCCACCAAATCGTTCATCCAATCCAGCGGAACTATGACGGTTTGATTATCGAAAGTTTGTTCCACCTCCAATACCCCAGCAGGATAAAAGATATTACTACGGATCGCTTCCTCATTGATGGTAAATTTTCGCAAAGATTGGTGATTGGGATACCAAGCTTCGACAGGCTCAACTACATTTTCAAAACTCATGCCCATGTTTAAAAAAACACCTATACCCACTAAAGCAAATGATTGCCCATCACTTTTAAGAAAATAATCACCGTCGACCACTTGTTTTTTTAGCCGATTGGCCAATAAAAATGAATCATCAACACCCTTAAAACTTGCTACGACTTGTTTTTTTCCAAAACGAAGCAAAGCTTGATCTTCTAAAACGGGATTGATGAATGTGATCCCCGATAAAGCTTTTATTTGTTTTAGTTTTTCCTCCGAGATCTTGAAGCGAGGTGTATTTTTAGCAATGATTTTTAAGTCAGGATCAAAAGTCTGAAATAAACCTTTTTGAAAATCCTCTAATCCATTAAAGACCGACAAAATTAAAATTAATGCCATCACCTCTACCCCCACGCCTACCATAGAAATTCTCGATATTAAGGTGATAAAACGAGCCTTAACTGAGGAACCGAAATAGCGCTTAGCGATGAAGAGCGGAAAGTTCAATGAATTATTTTTTTATGAATCTATTTCTTCAGAATCTATTTCATCTGAATCAGAAGCGGGAGGTATCACCAAACCTTCAAAAAGCGCTTCGATTTTAGCCGCATAAGCAGCCGTATCGTCCAGAAAAAAAGCCAAATTAGGAATGATCCTAACCTGCTTTCTAATTCGATTAGCCAAAGCATTTCGAATAGCTTTGTTCTTGTAATCTAATTCTTTCATGATTTCGTTGGGCTTTTCGACCAACAAAAAACTGAGATAACACCTTGCCAGTGATAAATCTGGACTAATCTTCACATCCGTAATGGTCACCATAGCCCCTCCAAAAACTTCCTTAAATTCTTTTTGAAAAATTTCACTCAAATCCTTCTGAATTTGCCTACCAAACTTTTGTTGACGTTTACTTTCCATAATTGCTCCTATTCATTTCTTCTCAAAATTCTCACAAATTTCACAATAATAATTGGAATCACCGTAATTTAGTCTTTTCAAAATTAAATATGTTTCAAATTCTTCGTTCAAGCTCTATTTTTGTCCTGATCTTCTTAATCATCATCTGGCTATTAATGACGATTATCCTAAGCCAATTTAATTTACTGCCCTATACCTGGGAATTTAAAAATTTCCTCATTGGCCAAAATTTAAATCATGGATATCGGATTTATAAAGACATCAGAGAAAATATCGGACCCTTATCGGCCAATTTCTACCAATTAATCGACTTTTTAAACATCCCAATCACTTGGAATGCCTATTTAGCCACGGGAATTATTGTGCTACAAGCGATTATATTCCAACAAACGATCTCGCGTTATTTGTTACTGCCCAACTTAGGCAACCTGCCATTTTTTATTTACAGCCTATTTTTTCATTTTTCCATGGAGTTTTTAGTGCCCAACGGCTCCATGCTAGGCTTAACATTTCTGCTGTTGGCGTGGAATGAAATTTTAGCCCAACAAAGTACCCTAAAAGTCACTGATCGCGTTTTTTTAATAGGTCTCTACCTAGGAATCGCAAGTATCTTTTTCTTTAGCTATGCGTTATTTTTAATTTGGGCCATCCTTAGCTTACTTTTTTATTCCAGTATAAACCTCAGACAAATAATTTTATTAATCATTGGGTTTTCGTTGGTCTTCATTTTTACTGGGTTAATGTTTTCCTATCAAGATAATTTTCAATCATTTATTGACGTATATAAAAATTCTGCTTTCACCGTTTATATTCCGACTACCAATCAAATTAAACAAATAATATGGTCCTATATTCCTGCTATGATTTCAGGAATTTGGGGCTTTGTAAAAGTCATTAATAACACAAAAATTAAGTCTAATGCTCAAAAAGCCCAACAAACTAATTTGATGTGGCTATTAACCAGTGTTATGACCATCTTTATCATCCCCACCGTCGAAAGAATAAACCTGGTTTTCTTACTGCCTTCCCTCGTCTATTTTACCTTAAATCTATTTTATTTATTTAAATCTTATTGGCAGAAAGAGCTTTTGATCATCACCTTGTTTATTGCAATGCTTTATAGCCTGTCAAATGAGTGGAATGATGTGGGCCAACAACGAATATTGGCACAAAAACTACAGATTAGAAACGAAAAAATGATGGTCTTAGGTTCGCAAATAGAGGAGTATCAAAACAATCAAATGGCCGGTCCATTTGTCAATTGGGAATTATCGAAATCTCTTTTTACAAACTTAAATCAATACAAAACAGTTATACTGATGCATGATTATTTTGTTAAAGACATGCCTACGTACATTTATGACCCAGAAAATAACTTTAAGAAATTAGGATACTATCTGCCTGAATTGACAAATCAATACTCATTGATTGACGCGCACTTGTATAAAAAAATTAACAACCCTTAATTTTGTCTACTCTATTTTGATGTCGACCCCCTTCAAAGGCCGTATCAATAAATGTTTTAAGGCATTTTTTAGCTTCGTCTAAACTAATACAACGAACTGGCAAACAAAGGACATTGGCATCATTATGAAGCCTAATTAATTGGGCCACTTCTGAATTCCATGCCAATCCTGCTCTGATTCCTTGATGTTTATTGGCCGTAATGGCCACGCCATTAGCACTCCCACACAATAACAATCCAAAATTATGTTCGCCTTTTTCAACGGATTCGGCCACTGGGTGAGCAAAATCTGGATAATCCACAGAATCAGCCGCATAAGTTCCAAAATCCTGAACCTGAATATCCAAACTTTTCAAATAATCAATCAACTGATCTTTATAATCAAAACCTGCATGATCACCACCCACAGCAAAACTTATTTGAGAATCCATCATAGTATTTGGTAATATATGCAAATGTACATGGATATTATTTACATTTATAGTCAAAACAATAAAATTATGACAGATAATCAGTGGCAAGAAGAAGAGGAGAAAATAAAAAAAGCGTTTGATGATAAAACGTGGTCTCAAATTAAATCGGAAGAATCCTGGAGAATATTTAAAATAATGAGTGAGTTTGTCGGAGGGATAGACAAATTATCTAAAATTGGCCCCTGTGTTTCAATTTTCGGGTCAGCAAGAACTAAACCCGAAGATAAATACTTTCAAATAGCTGAAAAAATTGCCGCTAAATTAGTCCGACATGGCTATGGGGTCATTACAGGGGGTGGCCCCGGAATTATGGAGGCTGGCAACAAAGGTGCTAAATCTGAGAATGGACGCTCTGTGGGTTTAAATATCGAATTACCTTTTGAACAGATCCCTAATCCTTATATCGACACAGACAAAAACATCAATTTTGATTTCTTTTTTGTTCGGAAAGTAATGTTTGTCAAGTACTCGCAAGGATTTATTATTATGCCCGGGGGATTTGGAACGCTTGACGAAATGTTTGAATCTCTTACGCTGATACAAACGCATAAAATCGGTAGATTTCCAGTGGTCTTAGTGGGTACCGAATACTGGAAAGGCTTATTGGACTGGATAAAATCAACCATGATTCCGAATGGAAACATTAATGAAGATGATCTCGAGTTGTTTGCATTAGTTGACACACCGACCGAAGCAGTCCGGGTCATTGATGATTTTTACGCTAAATATCTCTTGAAGCCCAACTTCTAAGTTTTTTTAAAAAAGGCTTTCAATTCGTTTAAAGGTAACGCGTTAAGTGTGAGTGCTTTTAAGAGCCCGCCCTTGCGTCCTACTTTTACCCCATATTTCATATCTTTTAATCCCTCCATTTTATGTGCGTCTGGATTGATCGATACAAATACTCCCTTATCCATCGCAGCATAAATATGGCGCCAATCTAAATCTAATCGGTAGGGGCTTGCATTCAATTCAATACTGACCCCATTAGCCAGGCAAGCATCTAAAATTTTATGGGTATTTAAAGGGTAACCAGGCCTAGAAAGCAATAATCTACCAGTTGGATGTCCTAAAATAGACGTATACGGATTCTCGATGGCACGAATTAATCGATCCATCGCTCGATCCAAATCCATGGTTAATTGGGCATGCACCGAGGCCACCACATAATCAAATTGGGATAAAATATGTGCATTGTAATCAAGTGACCCATCGGGTAAAATATCAGCTTCGATTCCTTTCAAAATGGTAAAATCGGACCATAATAAATTGAGCCGATCAATCTCTTCATGTTGCCGTAAAACATCTTCTTCCTTTAATCCACCGGCATAAGCCGCATATTGAGAATGATCCGCAATTCCAAAGTAATGCAATCCCAAGCTCCGACAAGCCTCAGCCATTTCTTGGACTGTATTTTTCCCGTCTGAATAAACGGAGTGGTTATGCAAACAGCCCTGTAAATCTTGATCTTCGATCAACTCTTGGTTTTTATGTTGGCCCGCCCACTCAAACTCTTGTAATCCCTCACGCATTTCAGGTACAATAAACGGCTTGTTTCTTTCTTGATAAATAGACTCCTCCGTCAAAATAGTTTTACCCTGAAATTGTTGGTAAAAATCAATGGACTCTAAATGATTTTCGTGAGCGCTATGTTGAAACACCGCTGATATAAATTCGGATGTATCGACCAAATGAATTTCGATGGGGATTAAATAATCTTCAAAAAAACCACGCCAAGTAAATGGAGAAGAGGCTTGAAGGTCCTCTAAAAAACCATCAAGCTCCGATATCTGTATTGGACTTCCAAAAATATCATCCGTTTCTACAACAAAAACTAAGGAGGTAATGATTTCACAATTACGCCTTAATTCACCGGAAATGGCTATTTTGTCAAATGACAAATTCAACATGGACTCTATACGATCACTTAAAAATATCGCTTTATCTAACCTGAGCTTTTTTCTGTTTTCTTGAATAAATACGATTTGGGACTGAATTGACGATTGAATCGCGGAGCCAAATCCCTTTAATTTTTCAACTTGGCCATTTTGACATGCTGTATTCAAATCTTCAAAAGTTGACACATTCAATTCCTGCCAAATAGTTCGGACTTTTTTAGCACCTAAACCCTTAATTTTCAGAAGATCTAGTAGACCGGGAGGAGTTTTTTCAACGATCTCCTCAAGTTCTTTGCTAGTTCCTGTTTGTGCTAGTTCATAAATTAATTGGACGATCACTTTTCCCACTCCAGGAATTAATAGCAATTGATCTGGAGTAAGTTGGCTGATCCTACCCGGAAACTTATCCAATCCACGAATCGAAAAAGAAAGATTTTTAGCTTTGAACTCATTGACACCATGTACATCCCAAAGCTTGACTAACAACTCTAACGAATCAACTAAATCATCATTTTCCATGTACAAATATATCATCCTGAAAGGATAAATTAACATGTCCGATGTAAGTTATTAATCTATGCGCCGACCAAATAATTTGCTTAAGGCACGCTCATTGACTTACACATGAAAGTATAATCCAATGAAAATGGTAAATTTCTAATAATTTAAATTGTATTTAGGGAAAGAATTAAAAAATTATTTCTTTTTGAAAATTAAATCGAAAATAAAATTTTAAATTATTCATGTAATCAAGCAATTTATAATTTTTGAGCCTATGAATTTCTCATTTGACAATTACAACACTGAGGGCTTTTTTGACGAAATGTTTACCGCAGACGGGCAAACAAGGTCAGGGTACACATTTTTTAAAGACCGCGTAGAACAGCTTTCTAAGGAAGAGTTCATGAGGCGACAAATTTCCGCAGAGAGAGCATTAATGGCGATGGGCATTACGTTCAATGTGTATTCAGAAAATGAAGGAACAGAACGTATTATGCCTGTGGACATAATCCCAAGAATTGTCAGCGCTCAAGAATGGGAGAAAATGGAAAAAGGATTAATTCAGCGAATTACAGCCTTAAATTTATTTTTGGCCGACATCTATTCTGACCAAAAAATCATCAAAGATGGCATCATTCCCAAAGAGGTTATTCATTCATCAAAAAACTTTTTAGCGCCATGCATGGGGATTAAACCTCCTAAAAATATTTGGATCCACATCACAGGAACTGATTTAATTAGGGGAAATAATGGCGAATATATGGTTTTAGAAGATAATTTAAGATGTCCTTCCGGCGTTTCTTATATGATGGAAAATCGTGAGTTATTAAAACAAACGTTTCCTGAAGTTGTTGCAAAAACACAAATTAGGCCCATTGCTGATTATCCTCATAAGCTATTGCAAATGCTCCGATTTATTAGCGACAGACCCGAACCTACCGTTGTCGTGCTGACTCCCGGAATTTATAATTCAGCTTACTTTGAACATTCCTACTTAGCCCAACAAATGGGTGTCGAGTTAGTTGACGCGCGTGATTTAGTCGTGCATGAAGGCTACGTAAAAATGAGAACGACTAAAGGTTTCAAAATAGTAGATGTTATTTACAGAAGAATTGATGACACATTTTTGGACCCCAAAACCTTTAATCCAGATTCATTAATTGGTATTCCTGGAATTTTTGATGTGTATAAAAAAGGGAAAGTGGCTCTTGCCAACGCTCCTGGGACGGGAGTTGCCGATGATAAGGTTATTTATGCCTATGTGCCGCGAATGATCAAATATTATTTAGGGGAAGATCCCATCATTGACAATGTAAAAACGTATATCTGCAGTGAGCCAGATGATTTGAAATTTGTCTTAGAAAATATAGGTGATTTAGTGGTCAAAGAAGCCAACGAAGCCGGCGGTTATGGCATGTTGATAGGCCCTAAATCGACCAAGGAAGAACAAGAAAATTTCAAAAAGTACATATTGGCCAACCCCAGAAATTACATTGCTCAACCAACTATTTCATTATCTCGAGTTCCTTGCTTAATCGATGACCACGCGGAAGGCAGGCACGTTGATTTAAGGCCCTATATTTTATATGGAGAAGGAGTCAATGTAATGCCGGGAGGATTAACTCGGGTGGCGTTGCGCAAGGGATCTTTAGTCGTAAACTCCTCACAAGGAGGGGGTTCCAAGGATACTTGGGTGCTTTATTAAGGGAAGTTGTAGAGACGCGATACCTCGCGTCTTAATTCCAAATTCCTGTAGAGACGCGATACCTCGCGTCTATTTTTGGGCGCGTAAATCAGGACATAAATTTATCACAAGAATTAATGTAAATAGACGCGAAGTATCGCGTCTCTACGGAAAAACTTGATTTCTAGTCAAATCATCCAAAGTCTCCCTATTCCGAATGACAATAGCCTTGCCTTGATCTATAAGAACTTCGGCAGGTAAATACCTAGAATTATAGTGCGATGCCATGGTAAATCCATAAGCTCCGGCATTCGCTAAGGCAATAATATCACCTTCTTTTACCTCATTCAAATTTCTTTCATCTTGCTTGCCATTAAAATCAAATGAAAAGGTATCGGTTTCACAAATATTTCCGACCACACGATACGCTTTTTGACTACCAGAATTTGCATTAGAAGCATTGAAAATATAGTGATAGGAACCATACATCATGGGCCTAATCAAATGGTTAAGCCCTGTATTAATTCCTAAAAAAGTCTTGATAGGATCATTTTTTACCACTGTGGCCTGCGCCAAAAAAGTTCCAGCTTCACTCACCAAAAACTTACCTGGTTCCACCCATAACTTCAATTCACGTCCATATTGACGGCTAAATTCAAGAAAAGATTGGCTCATTAATTGGCCCACTTCCTGCATGTCAACCCCCGAATCTTCCGGTGAATATGGAACTTTAAAACCACCCCCTAAATCAATAATCTCAAGATCCTTAAAATCAAAAGCAAATTCAAAAAGTGCAGATGCAGCCTCCTGAAATGTTTTGCCATCTTTGATATCCGAACCCGTATGTTGGTGCAAACCAATCACATGAATATTATATCGATCTACAATCTTTAAAATCTCCTCTTTTTGATGTATCGAAATGCCAAATTTAGATTCAGGATGAGCCGTCATAATTTTTTCATTTCCACCGCCAAAAACATGAGGCTTAATGCGAATAAGGCAGGGCTTAGTAGATCCATATTTTTGACCAAACTTTTCAAGTACTGAAAGGTTGTCCAAGTTTACAATGGATCCTTGGTCAACGGCAAATTCAATCTCTGAAAAATCAACCCCACTAGGAGTAAAAGTAATTTGATTCCCTGCATACCCGGCTAGCAGTCCTAAAGCTAATTCTTGAGGAGACACCACATCTAAATCCACTCCATTTTGAAGCATAATGCGTAAAATAGACAAATTTGTATTCGCTTTACACGCATATTTAATCGATAAAGGAAAACCCTTCAATGACCCACGAAGAACTGAAATTTTTTCCCTAATTTTGTCTGCATCGTAGACATACAGGGGCGTTCCAAATTGTTGGGCCAAGTCCGTTAATTGAATACCTTGAATGGAATAATAAGCCATTGTGATTAAATTTAGCGACAAATATAGCCTTAAAAAGCACATCTAATGAAATACTTCCCCACATTTCTTTATTTCATGCTTAAGGCAACCACTTTTTGTCAAAAAAAATTAACGCATTTTAGCGCAAGCCAAAATAAAACATATTTCATTTGGGTGTAAAGCGAAATAAAAAACATGTCGAAAAGACGTAATAGGAAAATACCAGGGGTGGAATGAATCATTGAACAAATCAAATTGAATAAAATAAGATGGAAGTAGTTTTAAAAAGGATCGATGAAAATTTTCATTTTGAAGGAATGGGTAGCTCATCCGTTCCAGTCCATATTGACGCCTCAGAGGGCATAGGGGGACATAATGCAGGTGCTAGACCTATGGAATTATTGCTCATGGGGATAGGCGGGTGTACGGCGATCGATATTATATTGATTCTGAAAAAACAACGACAATCAATCGACGATTTTCAAATTAGAATAACAGGAAACAGAGAAAAAATAGAGGGTACCGAAAAAACTCCATTCACAGAAATCAATATTCAATTTGAACTAAAAGGCGCTATCGATGGAAATAAAGCCTTAAAAGCAATCCAATTATCCATGGAGAAATATTGCTCGGCAACGGCCCAATTAGAACCCAGTGCTACCATAACCCATACCTTAGTTTTAAACTCAACCCAATTTATCGCCTAACATGCAAGCTTATTTAGATCTATTAACTCACATAAAAGATAAAGGCACCTATAAATCAGATCGTACGGGTACGGGTACAACCAGTGTTTTTGGTTATCAAATGCGTTTCAATTTAGCCGATGGATTTCCATTGGTTACCACGAAAAAAACACATTTAAAGTCCATTATCTATGAATTGCTTTGGTTCTTAAAAGGGGAAACCAATACCGCTTATTTAAAAGAAAATAATGTCAGTATTTGGAATGAATGGGCTAGTCCAACGGGAGATTTAGGCCCGGTATATGGTAAGCAATGGCGTTCTTGGGAAGGTGCTGATGGCCAAGTGATTGACCAAATAAAAGACGTTATTCATACCTTAAAAACAAACCCTGATTCCAGGCGAATTATCGTAAGTGCTTGGAATGTAGCTGATTTACCTAAAATGGCCCTAATGCCATGCCATGCATTTTTCCAATTTTATGTGGCCGATGGCAAGTTGTCATGCCAACTATACCAAAGGTCTGCCGATGTATTTTTAGGTGTACCTTTCAATATCGCCAGTTACGCACTTCTAACGATGATGGTGGCCCAAGTTTGTGACTTGGCTTTAGGTGACTTTATATGGACTGGAGGAGATACGCACTTGTATAGCAATCATATGGAACAGGTTGAATTACAATTACAACGTAGCCCTCGCCCATTACCCAACATGCGAATCAATCCAGACAAGAAAGACTTACTCGATTTTGTGTATGAAGATTTTACCTTGGAGAACTACGATCCATATCCAGGTATCAAAGCACCAGTAGCAATTTAAGCTATAATCATTTCGATGATATCGGCAGCAGAATATCCTTTTGATTCTGCCTTATAAGATAAAATGATGCGGTGTTGTAACACCGCAATTGCAACTTCGCGAACATCCTCTACATTAGGGGAATATCGTCCATGCATTAGGGATCTACATTTTGCGGCCAAAATTAAATTCTGAGAAGCACGCGGTCCAGCACCCCAAGTGATAAATTCCTTGGTCGCCTCTGAGGCTAAATCATTATCGGGTCTCGTTTGATGCACCATAGTAACTGCTGCCTCAACCACATGATCTGAAACAGGCACGCGCCTAATCAAACCTTGGAAAGCTATTAACTGATTAATCGTTAATAATGGCTTAATATCCTCATCGATCCGATCTAGCTCCGTCATTCGAACCACATTAATTTCATCCTGAAAGCTAGGGTATGCTAACTTAATCATAAATAAAAAACGATCGAGTTGGGCCTCAGGTAACGGATAAGTTCCCTCCTGCTCTATCGGGTTTTGAGTAGCAAACACCAAAAAAGGTTTCGGTAATTCAAAACTTGTCCCTGAAACAGAAACTGTTTCTTCTTGCATGGCCTCTAAAAGTGCGGATTGAGTTTTGGGTGGAGTCCGATTAATCTCATCTGCCAACACTAAATTGGTAAACACAGGACCGCGATTAAATACAAAGTTGCGATTAGCATCTAAAATTTCAGATCCGATGATATCAGAAGGCATTAAATCAGGTGTAAACTGGATTCGTTTAAAATCCAAATCGACCAAGGAAGAAATGGTGTGAACTAATCGAGTCTTTGCCAGACCCGGAACCCCTACCAACAAACAATGACCTTGACAAAATAATGCATTTAGCATTAATTCAATGGTTAAATCCTGACCCACTATCCTCTGATGAATAGCCGCTTTTAAAGCCTGTATGTCTTCAAAAAATGATTCGGCAAGTTTAACGTCGTTCATCATTTTTATTGCGAGGCTCCACCTGATGATCCACCTACAGTCCCAAGCGTATTGCAACTTTTAAACTCATCATCGATATAAATAAAAACATCTTCCTTGGCTTTCAAAAACCATTTTTCAATCGCATCATTCTTCTTTCGAGTCAAAGCTATATTTGAAATTTTCTGGTAATCCTCTTTTAAATTAGCAAAATGAGGCGGATGCTTTGTCTTAAAATATAAAATTCGAACGGCACTTCGACCGTCTTCTGTTCGGTAAGGAATGGGGGTAGAAATAGTCCCCACTTTCATGGAATCGACAGAAAAATACAAGCCAGGTTCCATCGTTCCATCAAAAGGAATTCGGTATGAACGACTTCCCATATCCATAATTAAACCACCAGCGTCTTGCGTTCCTTTATCTTGAGAATTATCACGAGCAGCCGCATCAAACTTAACGGAATCTCGCTGAACTAAAATCCGAATGCTATCTAAATATTTAGTAGGCTCCGTTAAATCCAATTTTTGATAATCAGGTCTGAGCAAAATATGTCGAGCATGATACTCCTGACCGCGTACATCCAATAACTGAATCATGTGAAAACCAAACTCACTTTCAACCACTTCAGACATTTGGTTTGGCTTTAATTTTAAGGCCGCTGCTTCAAACGGAGCCACCATTTGGCCACGCTTAGAAAAACCTAAATCTCCTCCACGTTTTCCGCTGCCCAAATCCTCTGAATATAATTTTGCGAGTTCTTCAAAACTTTCTCCTTTCTCAATTCTCCTGCGGTAATCCAATAGACGAGAAATTAATTCGTTTTTTTGATCCTTATTCGGTTGGGCTAAACGAACGATATGCCCCACCTCAACTTCTGAAGGCAGATATGGTAAGGAGTCCGTCGGAATGGTCGCAAAAAATGCGGCCACTTCTTTCGGAGTAATTTTAACATCATCTGTAATTTTATCTTGCATTTTACGACCCGTCATCTGCTCTTTCAAATTGGCTCTCAACTCCTCTTTCATCGTTGCAATGGGTTTACCAAAAGCCTCCACAATATTCTTAGCCGTGCCGTATTGCTGCTCCATTTGGTCCATACGAGAATTTAATTCCAATTCAATACGCTTGTCTTCTACAATCACTGAGTCAATCTCAGCTTTTGCCAACATCAGTTTATTGATCACTAATCCTTCCAAAATTTGGCAACGATCTGGGGTATTGGCTTGGCCACTGGTTTGATATTGCTGAAATTGTTGTTCAATCTCTGATTTAAGGATATAATGATTATCCACTTTGGCAATAATTTTATCCAATAACTGAGCCGTATTTGCCTCTTGGGCTACACTTGTGATCGAAATCAAACAACCCATTACCCCTAAAAATAAATTCTTAATCCTCATCATTTCTATTGCATTATTTTATTTAACTCATCCTCTTGTCGGATAATAGGAAAACTTTGTTTCAAATTTAATAACCACTTTTGTTCTAAATCTGCCTGTAAATTTCGAATAATTGAACTTCTAGCTTCACTAAAACTCTTTAATCGCTCTTTTTCAATATTTTTAACATCAACAAAACAATACCTTCCCGCTTTTTCGAAATTCTTTTTTCCTACTTCCCACGGAATACTATCCAATATCGCATTTTCTCCACGTTTAAAAAAACCTTCTTCTGCTAATAAACTCAATGGTTTAATAGCATTAAAGCGTTTAACCACATCTTCCATCGATTGAGAATAAAACTTTAATGAAACGCGCGAATTTTTAGTTTTATCCGTTTTCGAAGCAGACTTCAAATTTCCCTCTAATTTTTCAATTATCCGAGTATTTGCAATTCCCTTTTTGTTTAAATATGAAGCCACCCGATTAATTCTTCCTTCAGCCAAACTATCCAATTCACTTGAATCATGATGTCCTGAAATTTCAATGACATACTCTCTATTTTTTGCAAGCAAAATAAACAATTCTTGTAAAAGCTTAATTGAGGCATCTGCCAATTTACTTTGTCCAAACTCAAACATAATATCTGGAAAACGTTTGTTCATCGGATAGGGTGCCGACTTTAAAAGCTCCAATGCATCGGAAAGGGTCTTTGGATTATCCGCACTGACTAATTTAGCTTCAATGCGACTAGGCAATGTAAACTTCAACTCATTTGACATAAAATATTTTTGTTGACGCACTGAATCTAAAGATGGTTCAAAAATCTCCCTTTCTGTTATTTTACTAAACAAACTACCCTCATAGAATTCCTTCATCTGGTCCTTAAAAGCTGGGTATTTTACTTCTAAATGTTGCTCCTCTACCTGAAGTGTAAATGAATCGATAAACTCTTCCAACCAAAACTCTTCGGAGATAGTGGGCAAATACCCCAAAGCCTTAATCTTTTTTCTTTGTTGGTCTACGATGAAAGTATAAAACTCCTTAATCGTATATGAATTGGGGTCGATGGAAAACAAAGGCAAATTCAGATAAACTTCGTCACCTACACGGTCTTGAGCAAACCGCTCTAAAGCTATCTTTTTATTGGCCTCATTAATTACTACTTTATTTTCCTGACGTACACGCTTCATAAACGACGACTTGATCATCGCACTACGCTCAGCATCTGTCAACACCTTTTGTCTTAAATATTCAGCCATCTCCTCGTAACTCAACAAAGGCTTTTTATCCAATAATTTAAAGATTTGCCAACCTAAATTCGTCCGAATAGGTTCCGTGTAATCGCCTAATCGTTGAATTCCAAATAGCTTATCTTGAAGTTCTTCTGATAATTCGGACGAAGAATACCAACGCCTTAATTCGCCTCCTCTACCCTTTGAATAAGGATCTTCAGAGAAATTTCGACAAATTGTTTCAAAAGTATCCTCCCCTTTCGCTAAGTACTTTTGTACCTGATCGATCTTATTCTTTGCCTCCACTTGCAAATTTGTGAGCGCAGTTACAGGTACCGAAATTAAAATATGAGCTAAACGAATCTTGCCTTGATTAGGCCGAATATCCAAAATTTTGATGATATGATAACCCGTTTCCGTTCGAATAATACCTGAAACTTGGCCCTTCTCCAACGAATATATGGCATTTTCCAGCGGGTATTTAGTCTGTAGTACAGAGACATATCCCAATAATCCTCCCCTAGGTGCCGACATTTCATCCTCCGAAACCTTAGTAGCCAATCCTTGGAAATCGTCCCCGGCTACAAGTTTTTTACGTATGTTATCAACCTTCTGAAAAGCTAATAAGGTATCCGAAGCACTTGGATTTACAGGTAATTTGACAAGGATTTGTGAAATTTGCTTCTCAAATTTAGATCGCTGATAAGCTTCCCTAACCAATGCCTCTACTTTTTCATTGTCGATCAAATAGGGAAAGGCTAATTCCTTCCTGAAACTTTGATATTCATCTTGAAATCCAGGAGATGATGGTATTTTAGCTTCCTCAGCAGACAAAAGCTTGATTTGATAATCAATGTAATCCGATAAGAATTTTTGCTTATTCCCTGATTTGATACTATCACTTTCTAATAATCTCCTATAATCTTTCTCAAAAAGAGATGAGCTGATTTTCTTATTTCCTATTTGTAGCACAAAATTAGATTGAGCCTTAGTAGAATGAGACCATAAGGCCACACCCAAAAACAAGAAAAACAAAAACTGTATTTTAAAACGCATAAAAATTAAAACCCTTTTGCCTTGTTTGGACTAGATAAGCCAATAAAATTACAAAAAATCATTGAGAAAGTGATCTATTTGACAATATCCTTGACCTTTATTTCATACCCAAATTCATAATGAAAAGAATTTATAGCTGAATGTTTGCCCTTCCAGTCTATGCGTTTAAATCTTGAACGATTAAGAATAGACAAATCCTCCCAAGTCCAAACCACTTCTGATATACCTAATAAATCATCCTGATCCAAGGTAGCTAAAAAACCTAATCCCATAGAACTTAATCTCGTACCCCATAAAAACCATCCTAATGGATTACTCGCAGAACTCCATTCAACGAATGCCAAGGGAATTTGAAGCGCTTCACTGTAAGAAATCACCTTATTTAAAAAAATTTGACTCTTTGAATAATCGTCGATTTCCCAAAGAGCGATTTGAATGCCCAATTTTTGCCCTTCTTTTACATCCAAACGTAGGCTTGGTATTGAATCCAAACTCATTTTAGCCCCTTTTTTAACCTTCCCTAAGTAATGTGTTCCGTGAACCGCTTTAACTACTGAATCTTGATCCACCACAATGAGACTATAGGTGATCAACAACTCATCATGTAAGGTTAAATTTTCTTGAATGTCATGAGCAATTAATGGCTGTAATTTTAAATCGATTTGTTTGCTTTTCAACAGAACCTTCTGTGTAAGTAAATTTGCTTTGTTGGACAAATGTCTGCCCGAATGACAAGCCAATAAACACACAGCTAAAAAAATTATACTGATTTGATGCATTAATTTCCCTGAGGTTCTTGTTGGGTCAAACAATGAAAACTTCCTTGTCCCCAAATAATTTTTTTGGCCGATAAGCCTATAACGGGTCGATCCGTAAATAATTGTCCTAATAAATTTAGAGCTATCTCATCCTGAGGGCAATCAAACGTGGGAACTAAAACACCCGCATTAGAAATATAAAAATTGGCATACGAACCTGGCGCTCTAAAATCATCAATAATAATTGGATCCGGCATGGGTAATTCAACAATATTGAGCTGCTTCCCAGAAATCAAACGCATCTGAGATAATTCCGATAAATTTTTTGCTAGCACCGCATGATTTTCATCGGATTTTTTAGGTTCCACCATGGCAATGACCGTGTCTGAATTCACAAACCGAACGGTATCGTCAATATGTCCATCCGTGTCATCTCCAACAATCCCATCACTCACCCAAAGCACTTGGTCCACCCCATAATAGTCCATAAGGTATTCTTCAATTTGACTTTGATTTAAATGTGGGTTTCGATTGGCATTCAGTAAGCAAGACCTGCTGGTCAATAAAGTTCCTGCTCCATTAAACTCAACGGAGCCGCCTTCCATAATGATTTTAGGTTGGGCAAATGGCAAGCCTAAAGATTCGGCTATGCCTACAGGCATGTTATTATCCGCATCGAATGGCGGGTATTTCCCCCCCCAAGCGTTATATTCCCAATCTACAATCATCCGAGAAGCATTTGTCCGATGTACCAAAAATGCAGGTCCGTGATCTCGGCACCATGCATCGTTTGTGAGCCTAATATGGTATTTAATTTGATCTGGACTTATTCCATAGGAAGGTAGTTGGCCCTCAATAAATTCTTTTAAAGCCAAATTATAGACATTGATATTTACTTTTTCACCCTTCGAAATCGCCTTAATGAACTGAAAATATTCGGGATACATGTCAGGCAATTTTTCTGCTTGCCATGAATGGTCATTGTGTGGGAAAGTAATCCAAGTGGCCACGTGAGGATGCCATTCGGGAGGAAAATAATATCCTTGTGATTTTGGGGTCATGCCAATGAAATTATAAAGAAGCAATTAATCTTAATCCTTCCAATGTGATCAATTTGTTAACTTCGTCAAATGAAGCTTCTAAGGGGGTTAAAATAGATGATAATCCTCCTGTGGCTAATACTTTAATGTGAGCGCCTTTTTCTGCTTTGATTTGAAAAATCATTTCCTTGACTAATCCCACATAGCCCCATAATATTCCGGATTGAATCGCAGATACCGTATCAAAGCCTAAGGCCGATTCAGGCATTTCAAGAGGCACTTCAGGTAGTTGGGCCGTTTGTGAAAACAAGGATTTAACCGCTGTTTGTAAGCCTGGGGCTATAGAAACTCCTTGCATTTTACCTTTTGCATCCACCAAAGTAAAGGTCAATGCAGTACCAAAATCAACAATGAGCACATCTGTTTTGTAATTCAAATGTGCATACACTGAATTAGCCACTAAATCAGAACCTATTTCATCTGGACTAATGACCTCAATAGGCAAATTCGCATACAATTCAGTGCCCATGCATATCGATTTTTTACCCGACCAAAAATCAACTCCCTTCTGAATTTGAGGTAAAACCGAGGGGACGACCGAACTGATTAAGATGGAATCTGGTTGATATGAATCAAAGCCCTTCTCTTTCAATTCCTTAACTAACCACATTTGTAAGCGCAAAGGGCTCCATGGCTGATGCGTGGGAGTCCGTAAAATAGCTTTCCACGTATTCTCAGCGTAAAATCCAAATACAATATCCGTATTTCCTATGTCAATGACTAATAGCATAATTAAGCGGGTAAATCTTTTTCTAAGCCAGCGGATAAGATGGGAAATCTTAACCAGGATTTGGGGTCTAAGCTATAATCATCCACATGAAAGCCTGGTGCATATCGCTCCCGCTTCCATTGATTTCTTGCCCAAAGCCGATAAAAACGATGTGTGAATTCGATTAACCTTTCTTCAGGAAACTTTGACTGATGCATTTTGATAATAATTTCCTGACATGCTGCAGGAGATTTTCGATCATAAAAAGCCAAACGCTCCAAATCATTTAAAATCGGATAAGGCATCAAATCTTCTTCATCCACCTGATGGCTACCTAATGGCCTAAGTTCAGCACTCGGCTCAAGCGAATTGACCCGGTGTAAACCTGCCATTTTATTACCGTCAATAGTGCCGTACATTTCAGCCCAAATCAACCAATGTCTCAAAAATGTTTTATCTATTCCGGCAATAGGTGAAATGGATCCCGAAGTATCACCATCCATGGTCGCATATCCGACACTCGCTTCAGACCGATTTGAAGTGGCTAAAAGTAACGCATTATTAATATTGGCAACCATCCAGGCACTTGGACTTCTGACTCGAGATTGTACATTTTGCAAGGTAATATCATCTGTTTCCCAAGATAATGTACGATCAATAGCGCCCTCGATTAAGGATCGATATCCCCTCACCAGCGTGTCAATATCGATTTCAAAGTGAGTAGAACCTATAAATTCAGCTAATTCTTTCGCTGATTGACGTGTGTCAAAGGACGAATTTACGGTTCCTTGATAGATCGTTGTCAATAATTTTGACATTAAATCACGCAGGTCTGAAACCGAATTCATCCATGGTATATAAGCTAATTTTTGCTTGATTCCTTGAAATCCTAGCTCTTTTTCAGCCAAATGCATCGCCATAAAACAAAGCGAACTAATTGCTGAGGAGTCCGCACCTCCCGATAAGGAAACTACATATCCAAAGGATTTGGATTTTCTCAAGTAATCGAACAGGCCTAATGCAATGGCCCGAGCAAATTCCTCCTCTTTGATGTATTTTGAACCTTCCCACGGCTTGCATAAATGTTCAATTGTCTGTTGATCCGTTTCCAGCACCTTGTTATTCGTCCTAATAACATCATCCTCTTGGGTTGAAAAAGCCTGCAGGTCAACCGCACTATAAATTAAATTTGAGTTATTAAATGAAAACCGACTAGACTCAGCCATAATTCGGCCATTATGAGCAATATAAGCATCTCCATCGAAAATCACTCGGCCAGATTCATTGCCTAATAAATTGGCAAATAAGTAAACGCCATGTATTATTTCAGCTCCCTCAAGGACTAATTTTTTTCTAATTTGAGATTTCCCAAAAGCAAAATGCGAGGCCGTAGGATTGCAAATCAACGAAACCCCTCGTTGGCCTAATGAAATAGCCGGTCGGTTTTCTCCTTCCCAGGCATCTTGGCATATTTCCACGCCGACTAAAATACCTTTTCCTATATCGATCCGATAATCGCCCATAGGGATTTCAAGGCCATCTTTGACTATGTAGCTTCTTTGGGCAGTAGGCCATGGGCTAAACCAACGAGCCTCATAATGGACCCCATCGTTGGCTAAATGCTGTTTAGGAATGAATGCAAGTAGCTTTTTGTCTGAAATACAGGCTGAAACATTATAAAGTTTACCTGAATAACGAATGGGAAGGCCAACAAAAACGGTGATATCGGCCGTATGAGGAATTAATTTCACTACATATGACCAAGCTTTCTCTTCTGTAAACGAAGAATAGAACTGATCCTCGCAGCCATATCCTGTTAAACATAGCTCAGGTAAACATAATATTGAAACGTGAAATTGTTGAGCTTCTTGAATTACGTCTAAAATACGTACAAAGTTACCCTCCCAATCTAATGGGATTTGATTAACAACCCCAGAACCAACGATTATTCTTGGCATTTATTTTCGAGGTTTTTTGGAAGTGATTTTCGGATTGCGACTAAGGAAACGATACCAAACCTTTCTCTTTTGTAAACCTTGCGCACCCATTAAAGCATAATTAGGCGTTCTTACATGCTTATATCGGGGTGTCCACATCCAAGAAAATGCCTCCCTAGGCCTAAAATATAATTCACCATGTCTATGTTCAACACGCACACGACAAGTTTCTCTTGGACATCTAGCGGACCAACAACTACTCATTCCGGCCCATAAAAGTAGGCAAGAGATGAGAATTGAAAAGAAACGAAATGCGTGCATGATGGGAAATATTCTATTTAAAAAAATGATTCTAAACGTTAGAACGATTTCTAATTAGTTAAATTACAAATCAACTCTTAATTTTACTACGAATTTAAAAGTTAAAATGGAATTCAATATCAAAGATATAAAATCAGTTGCAAAAAGAGATGTTTTTGAATATCCTGTCATGGAATCTTTTTATACGATTCAAGGTGAAGGAAAATATCAAGGACATGCCGCCTATTTCATTCGCTTGGGTGGATGTGATGTAGGATGTCATTGGTGTGATGTAAAAGAATCTTGGCCCGTAGATACCCATCCTAAAAAAACAGTGGATAGCTTAGTCCAAGAAGCGCTACAATTTCCTGGCCGAATAGTTGTCATAACAGGCGGAGAACCCTTGATGCATGATTTAGGTCCCTTAACGGACGCCTTGAAGGAGGCAGGTTTTACTACCCATATAGAAACCTCTGGGGTATGTGAGAACGTAACAGGAACTTGGGACTGGATTTGCTTCTCACCTAAAAAATTCAAAGAGGCGAATCCCATGATATTTCATCAAGTTGACGAGTTAAAAATTGTTATTTTTCATAAATCCGATATAGCGTGGGCTCAAGAATATGTGCCGAAAATGCCTAAAAATGTGGCATTATATTTGCAACCGGAATGGTCGAAACAGGCAGAAATAAATCCAATCATAGTTGAATTTGTTAAATCAAATCCGCATTGGAAAATTTCGATACAAACTCATAAGTTTCTTCAAATTCCATAAAATGATTGGACTCTGGATTATCCCTTTATTTTCGTTTTTATCCGAAAGGGACAGTGTTCCAATTGTCCCCATTCCTATTAAAGAGCTCAATATTTATCGAACTCAATACTTCCCTACTTATTCGGCTAGTCGGCAGGAACTGTTTCTAACGGTAAGAAAAGCCATTAATTCAGATGAAGAAATCTTTGTATCCAAATGGAATGGACAAAGATTTGAAGCACCTTGGCCCATAGAAGAACTAAATCAAGAAAATAATGAGGGGACGCCTTCGCTCTCCAAAGATGGGAAAACCATGGTTTTTTCAGGCTGTGATTATCCAAACTCATTTGGCGGTTGCGATTTGTATACATGCCAATGGGTGGAGGGATCTTGGACTAGGCCTAAAAATTTAGGGTATAAAATAAATTCTCATGACTGGGAAGGCCAACCCCAAATAAGTTCCGATGGAAAAGTACTATTCTTTTCATCTGATCGACCTGGCGGTCAGGGAAAAAGAGATATTTGGTTATCCAGAATTGAACAAGATGGGAATTGGGGACACCCCAAAAACCTTGGAGAGGTTGTTAACACGATCGATGATGAACAAGGGCCGTATTTTATTCAATCCAAGAATATATTGGTTTTTTCTAGTAATCAGAATGGAGGACTAGGAGGTTTAGATTTTTACCAAAGTTTACTCTATGAAGATATTTGGTCTAAATCTGTACCCATTTACGAAATCAATAGTCCGGCCAACGAAGCTGGATTTTCTGAAGCTATTTTCGAAAACCAATATTTTATTTCCAAAAAATTGAGTGATCCAAATCAAGATCTTCAAATACACAGTGTGATGATCCCAGATTATTGTTGGATTAAAAAACCGTACATCCCTAAACCTGAAAATTTCGACTTAAAACCAACTCCATTTTTCGAATTAAGTTTCGAGGACATCCAATTCAAAATAAACCAATCCGAATTACCTCATGAGATCCCGTTGAGCTTACAGAATTTAGTCGAATTTCTTACGAATAACGTACAAAAACACATTGAAATTCATGGCCATACGGATGAAGTCGGAAATGCAGTAGCTAATGTAAAACTCTCAGAAAAAAGGGCTTTGTCTGTAAAAAGATTTCTTGTGAATCACGGCATTGAAGCAGGGCGCATATTAACGAAGGGATTTGGCGATACAAAGCCAAAAATTAAAAATGCAAGCATAGAACAGCGTAAAGCAAATAGAAGAATTGAAATTATTTTACCCTAGATTTTTTTCCTCAACCGTTTCTTTTTCTTTTTAAAAACCTGTTTCGCCAAAAATGGGTGAATGCTAGCATTCAGCGAATCCCTTTTAGACCAAGCCGATCGCAAGGAATCGGTGATTTCTATTTCAGGAATCAAGCGAATAGACACCTTTGAAACACCATAAGGCAACAATCCAATTTCTTGGGCGGCGGCAATTGACACGTCTATAATCACTCCTCTTCGATACGGACCACGGTCATTCACGCGAACGAGGGTTGATTTATTTGTTTTGGGAAACTTCACTTCAACCCAGGAACCTAATGGAAAATACCGATGCGCTGCTGTAAAAAAATAGGGATTATAATCGTCTCCGCTTGTGGTTTTCACACCCCAAAATCGACTACTATAATACGTGGCATTTCCTGTTTGCTTATTATCAATGCCAGAAACTGCAAAGATTTGTAGATGAATTAAGAAAAAAAACAGTGAGATTCTAAATAGGTGTGACATCATATACAAGGGTAAGTCCCTAGCGGGTAAAACAAAAAAGCCCTTTTTGCAAAGAGCTTTATAAAAGAAGTTTAAGAGGTTTATCGGTGGGCGATATCGACAAACGTACGCGAAGTATATCCAGTGTAAATTTGTCTTGGTCGGCCTATAGGCTCTTTATTGGTCTTTAGTTCTTTCCATTGGGCTAACCAACCAGGTAAACGACCGATGGCAAACATCACAGTAAACATATTGGTCGGTATCCCTAAGGCTCTGTAAATAATTCCTGAATAGAAATCAACATTAGGATATAATTTTCTGGTAACAAAATAATCATCACTTAAAGCCGCTTCCTCTAAATGTTGTGCGATTAATAAAACGGGATCATTGACACCCAACGCTTTTAAAACATCGTCAGCGGCCTTTTTAATAATCTTAGCTCTTGGGTCAAAATTCTTATAAACACGATGCCCAAAACCCATCAATCTAAATCCAGAAGCCTTGTCCTTGGCCATGGCAATGTACTTATCTGTATCTCCTCCATCAGCCTTAATTGCCTCTAGCATTTCAATAACTTCTTGGTTTGCTCCCCCATGTAATGGGCCAGAAAGTGCTTGGATTCCTGCTGAAACGGATGCAAAGACATTTGCCTGTGATGAACCTACTAAACGTACCGTTGACGTAGAGCAATTTTGCTCATGATCAGCGTGAAGAATTAAAAGTTTATTTAATGCTTTTGACACGACAGGATCTCCTTTAAATACCTCACCTGGTTTAGCAAACATCATTTGTAAAAATGTAGAACAATAATCCAACGAGGTATCCGGTTGATTAGCCTCTTGGCCTAAGCCTTTTTTATAATTCCAGGTAGCCATGATAGGCAATGTTGCCATCAAGCGCATCATATTTTTTTCATCATCTCCAGCCTCTTCTGTCGAATGAAAAGCGGACATAAGCCCCACTAAACCAGCAATTTCACTCATGGGATGAACTGAATTTGGAATAGCATCAGCTATCTTTTTCAAAACCTCATTGGAAATAGTGTATTCCTTTATTTCGCTTTCAAATGAATCCAATTGAGCTTTTTTGGGTAATTCGCCATGGAACAACAAATAAGCCACTTCTAAAAAAGTAGATTTGTCGGCCAATTCTTCAATACTATAGCCTCTATATCGTAAAATTCCCTCCTCACCATCTAAATAAGTAATCGCACTTTTAGTGGCACCCGTATTTTTATACCCAGGATCGTAGGTAACGTAACCTGATAAAACACGAAGCTTAGCAATGTCGATCGCTTTTTCATTTTCAGTACCTACAAATGTTGGCAACTCAAATGATTGACCATCTAAATTAATAAATGAATTTTGAGACATGATGTAAAGAAGAATGGTTTATAGTTTCAAAAACTGTTTTGGCTAATAAAATTTCAACCACTAAGATAATACGTAATTTTGAAAGGTTAAGTACCTTTACAAATCAAGTAAAAATAAGTTTAATTAACACAATTTTTTCTAAAGATATTTCAAATATATTTGATTCTATGACGCAATTACAACAAATAATTTCTACCTACTCGTTTAGTTCAAAGGATCGATTTCTGACATATGTAAAAATTGACACACAATCTGACCCTAAATCGATTACGAGTCCAAGTACTGAAAAGCAAAAAGATTTAGCTTTACTTTTAGTTAATGAGCTTCATGATTTAGGAATTTTTAATGCACATACCAATGAATATGGATATGTCTATGCACACCTTGAATCCAATGTATCCGAAGAAATACCGGCTATCTGTTTTTGTGCGCATATGGATACTTCACCCGATTGCTCTGGCTTTGGGGTCAAACCGATTATACATGAAAATTATATAAGGAAAGACCTTATTTTACCTGATGATCCTACGGTGATCATCCGATTAAACGAACATCCGGACTTACAAGAACAACTAGGTAATGACATCATTACAGCGAGCGGAAACACTTTATTAGGGGCGGACAATAAGGCTGGGATTGCAGAAATCATGGATGCAGTGGCTTTTTGGCAACAATTTCCAAGCGTTCAGCATGGCCCAATATCGATTGTTTTCACCCCCGATGAAGAGGTAGGCCGAGGAACGGACCACATTGACATCCAAAAAATAAATGCCGTATATGGGTATACGTTGGACGGCGAGAAGCGGGGACATCTAGAAAATGAGACTTTTTCTGCGGATGGCTTTACCATTAAAATCAAAGGCATTTCGCAGCATCCAGGATTTGCTAAGGGCAGAATGGAAAGCGCATTAAAAATAGCCGCAGAAATTGTGTCAAATCTTCCTATGTTAAAACTTAGCCCGGAAACAACCGAAAAAATGGAAGGATTTATCCACCCAATAGACATACAAGGTCATGTCGAAGAAGCTCAAATTGACTTTATTTTGAGGGATTTTGATACCTTAAAATTAATTGAATATGGGAATCTACTTAAAGAAATTACCTTCAACGTATTAAAAAATTATCCAAATAGCACAGCCAATTTTATTCAAACAGAACAATATCGCAATATGAATGAAATCTTAAAAGACCATCCATTATGCATTTCTTTAGCTATGGATGCGATGAAATTAGCCGGCTTAACTCCAGAAACAACGAGTATTAGAGGAGGTACGGACGGCTCAAGATTAACCTTTATGGGATTGCCTTGTCCTAACATCTTTGCCGGGGAACACGCATTTCATAGCAAAGAGGAATGGATTTCGGTCCAGGATATGCAAAAGGCCACCGAAACCGTTATTTATTTAGCAAACCTTTTTACTTCTAATTTTCATAAGTAAAAAGGAATTAGGTAATAAGTAATATAAAAATTTATAAAGATTAGGTATTAGTAAAATACCTGTTTTTGGTAACCTATGACCTATTACTTAATACCTCTTACCTGTGTCCCGTCCTAGAAAAAGTAGACAGTTATAAACTGAATACTTATGTTAAAAGTAAAAAGAATTTATCGTTATAGTGAAAGTTTCAAGCAACAAGTTTTATTAGAACTTTCAAAAGGGATTTACAGTGCAAATGAGATTCGAAAACGTTATGGAATAAAAGGTACAGTCACCATTTCGAATTGGGCGAAAAAAAGT
>CAMDRO010000031.1 GCA_945906795.1 Spirosoma fluviale | reverse complement strand
TGTTAAAAGAAAATAATAATACCCTCACCAAAAGCCTTCAATTAAAACCCAGTAATCCTGAACAACCAAGAAATAAACGATTAACTTTAAACTAAAATAAACCTGGAAGTTGAAAGAAAAGTGACAACCAAAATCAGGCATCAACATACCTAATACCTTATACCTTATACCTCTTACCTCTTACCTAGCCTCAATGCTCCACTCCTCCATCGCCATGTACGTGACCATGTGCGAGTTCATCAGCGGTAGCTTCTCTGATTTTCAATACCGTTCCGTTAAACATCAAGTCTTTTTCGGCCAATGGATGGTTGAAGTCCATCATGACATTTTCGGGTCCTACTGAAACGACCATTCCTTGCATTCTATTTCCTTGATCATCCGTCATCGGGATGAAATTGCCTACTTGGAGGATATCGTCTGGATTTTGTCCATCTACTTGAAATATATTTTTTGGCAAAGAAATAATGGCATCGGGATCTACGTTACCATAAGCATCTTCAGCGGAGATGGTAAAGTCAAAAGTGTCATTCACTTTCAGGTTGAGCAGGTTCGCTTCAAAAGCCTCAGGAAGTCCGCTAAGGCCATGAATAAAGACCATAGGTTCTTTTTCATCCACTATTTCAACGACTTCGGTTTCTCCATTTTCACCCGGAAAAGCTAATTGATATGATATAAAAACGACTGAATTCGGTTTAATTTGCATGAGATTTGAAATATTTTTGGCAAACCTACGGGAATAATTTGACATTGAATCCATTTCAAATATAATTTTTGCCAATGGTCGCTTTTCATTAGATTTGTAGGCCTGATTATCCTGGAAGTACCTATGCAAAAAACGACAACTGAAGTTTTAAAAGATATTCAAAAGAATAGCTTATCCCCTATTTATTTATTGCATGGGGATGAGCATTTTTTTATAGACCAACTAACGGATGAGTTTGAGGCCGGTATTCTTTCGGAGGACCAAAAAAGTTTCAATCAATTTATTTTGTATGGCAAGGATCAGACGATGGCCTCGGTTGTTTCCTACGCGCGCAGATTCCCTATGATGGCTGAAAAGCAAGTAATCATCGTAAAGGAGGCTATATTTTTGGAGGCATTGGCCAAAGGAAAAACAGATACTAAATCGGAAGGAAATTCAAAAGAAAAAGGAAATGAGGAGTGGAAAGCCTTTGAAGATTATTGTAAAAACCCCACTCCTTCTACGCTTTTGGTCTTTACGATTAAAAATTTACTGACGGATAAATCTAAGTTATTTGCTCCATTGGCTTCTCATGGGGTCATTGTGACCTCTAAAAAGATATCAGATGATAAGGTAGGTCTGTGGCTGAAGGATTATTTGGCACAGCATTCATTAAAGATTCAGGCGGTCTCATTGGAATTGATGGTGAGCAATGTAGGTGCTGATTTACAAAGAATGGCACATGAGGCGGATAAATTAATTATTAATGTCCCGGCTGGTTCTGAGGTGGGAATCGAGGAGGTGGAAAAGTATGTGGGCATTAGTCGAGAGTACAACTATTTTGAATTCCAAAAGGCCTTGATGCAACGAAATGTAGAAAAGGCGCAGAAAATTGCTTTTTATTTTGCAGAAAATAGCAAGCAAAATCCGATCGCACCGATGTTGATCATGTTGTTCAACTTTTTCGCCAAAGTCCTTCAGACACATGATATGGGCGCTGTTTCGGATGCAGAGATGGCAAAAGTCCTTGGCATAAACCCTTATTTTGTCCGTGATTATTTAATTGCGAAACGTAATTACCCTTTGGGGAAAGTTGTTCGGGTCATTGAGGCTATAAAAAATGCGGATTTGAAGATGAAGGGGGTCATAGGCCAACAAACCACGGATCGGGAGATTATATTGGATTTAAGTTTTGAGATTTTACACCTTTAATTGATGGGCAGATAGTCTTCTGTTTTGATATAACCCACATTTCCTTCGTAGTAGCATAAGGTCCAAATATCTTTTGTGTACCAATGCGTAACCCGATTTCCTTGGCTCAGTATTTTTGCCACAGGTGCGGCTGAGGATGAAAATTCACGTAAATACACTTTGCTTTTTGTGATGATACCAAAGTTGAGAAAAGAAGGAAAATTGGCAAATAAATAAATAAAGGCGAGATAAAGGCTAAGCGAATAGATGTAAGCAGCAGGGAATTTTCTATTTTTTTGTTTTTTATAGAGGAGTATGATCGCAGCATAGATGGCGATACTCAGCAGAAATCCTATTAAATAAGGAAAAAACGCAAAGTAAATCCATATTAATTGGTCTAGAAAGTCAATCTCATATCCTCCTAATTGGTGCTTTTGGCTAATTTGATTTAATCGTTGGCTGATACTGGGTTTTGCGTTTTCTGCTTGAATGCTGGAGAGATAATATATTTCGTTCGCCCAGTCATTTTTTTCTTTGGCGATGAAAGCGAGTTTGAATTTAATATTTTCAATTTCTTTGTAACGAGGATTATAAAATTGTTGGTAAATTTTTTCTGCAGCTAAAAGTTGGTTCGTTTTAAACAGGGAATCTGCTTTGCTGATTTGCTTTGTATCTATTTGGCCATTAGCGTTTTGCCAAATACCGAGATATAAAATGCAGTAAAATATAATTTTATTTAGATGGCTTGCTTGCATAATTCGAAAAACTATGATAGTTTTGCACCGCAATAAAGGTATTTATTTACTTTTTTGCAAACGAAGGCCAACCGTTGGTTGAACTTCCTTTCGGTTCCAGAGTGAACCAATTAATATACAAGCGTAAGCTTGATGATTCCGTAGCTCAGTTGGTAGAGCAATACACTTTTAATGTATGGGTCCTGGGTTCGAATCCCAGCGGGATCACCAACATTTTGTAAATAACGCCTATACTCATCAGTATGGGCTTTTTTTGTGGCTTAAGATTCGTGAGTCTCTGTGAAGTCTCTCTTTTTAGATAAATTCCATTAAATAGTAAGGGGGAGACCTGTAAACCAATGTTTGGGTATAGGACATTAGATACAAATTTTTTATCTATTCATTTTATTGTAATTGAATTTAAATAGTGCTTAAACTGATAATCTATTTGCAAATCTTCACAAATAGTATGATAAATTTGAGGTATTCCCTATTTTGTGATACGATAGATCATCATTTTAATTTATAAAATTTGGTTTGTCAGTTGAGTCATATATTTTTAGTTAAAAATCAATTTGGAAAAAGCAATCATCATAAAATTGAATAAATCTTTCGAGGATTCTGCCTATGTGCAGGATGGTATTTAATATTGGCTCGCCCGGGAACTTCAAGAATTGCTCGGATATTCTGATTGGCGAAATTTTTTAAATGCAGTTGAAAAAGCGAAAGAAAGTTGCGAAAACACTGCTGAGGCTGTCTGGGATCATTTCGTTGACGTCAACAAAACGATACCAATGCCCAAAGGTTCATCAAAAAATATATTCGATTTTATGCTCACTCGCTATGCATGCTATCTAATTGCTCAAAATGGTGATCCACAGAAAGAGCAAATTGCCTTTGCACAGAGTTACTTTGCTTTTCAAACACGGAGGCAAGAATTAATGGAGGAGAGAATTCAGTTGAATGAAAGAATGCAAGCAAGGGAAAAGCTCTCGCTAACAGAAACAGAACTTTCAAAAAATATTTTCGATAGAGGTGTTGATCATAGAGGGTTTGCCAATATTAGAAGTAAAGGAGATATGGCTTTGTTTTGTATTTCTACTTACAAAATGAAAAAGAAGCTAGGCGTTCCTGAAAATCGACCTCTAGCAGATTTTTTGCCCACTATTACAATCACTGCCAAACAATTAGCTACAGAAATAAGCAATTTTAATGTAAATCAAAACGATCTCAATGGTGAAAAAAGTATTACCAATGAGCATGTAAAAAATAATAAAGACATTCGAGGGCTATTAGAAAAAAATGGAATAAAGCCTGAGCACTTGCCTGCGGAGGAAGACATTAAAAAGCTGGAACGGAGAGTAAAATCTGCTGATAAAGGAATGGAAAAGAAAAACTCAAAGGATAGAAATAGGGTTAAAAAAAGTATAATAAGAGGGCGAATAGACAAATTCATTTAATTTATTTTAGCAATTTCATCACTTCAACATCTCCTTTTACTGCGTTGGCAGGTAAAGGATATTCAGCGTTAAATACACTCAATTCAGCCGGAGTTAATAATTGGGAAGGACCTTCATCGATATTCCCCCCCGCATCCATGACGTTTGGCAAATCTAAGGATAAATATTTAGCCATAAACGGATACATGCCCATGCGCTTGTTGGGCCCATAATCATGTACATCTTTGGCTAGGTGCACATTCTCCACCAGGTTTTCTTTTTGGTATAGCGCATAAATCTTTTGCATAAATGGAAATTCGACATTGGGTGTATTTTGGGTCCAATCAGCCCCATCTGAAATCATCAACATAGGTCTAGGTGCCGTTAAACCAGCTATTTCTACGTTATTGGTCTGATAATCCCCTTTTTTATGAATCGGCATGCCGCTCTCACAATTACATCCGCCAAAGAAATGAGATGAAATCATGACCGTTGGCGCAGATACTTTAATCCGTGTATCTAAGGCTGTCAGGATGAAATTTTGTGTTCCCCCACCCGATTCACCGGTAATGCCAATTCGATTTTTGTCGATCAAAGGCAAATCCAATAAGAAATCTAAAGCTCTAACACTATTGATCGTTTGTAATTTTAACGAAGACGCAATGCCATGTGAACATTGCTTACTGTCGTCATATCCGACCATATCCCAAGCAAATACGACAGCTCCCATGCGAGCCAAGGTAGCGCAACGGATTTGCGTTTGATCTCTGGTACGTCCATGTAATTGATTATCATGACCGTGAGGACATAAAACACCCGCATAGGTAGCATATTTTTTTGTAGGTCTGTATAAACTTCCAGTGACATAAAACCCAGGCAAGCTCTCAAAATAGACACTTTCGATGGTATAGCCATCAAACTCTTTTTTACTATGTATAACGGCTTTTGAATTTACTTTAGCCGGAAATTTTTGTAAGCCCATCCCCTCTTTGATTTGTTGGACGATCATTTTTGACCTATTTTCCCACGCTTTTTTTGACTCTGGAATGTGCGCATTCAAAAAATCCGATCCTTGAACCTCCGTGAAATATTTTCCCTGACATAAATCAGTCGATACTGCATTTTGATTTGTTTGTCCTTTCATAATCTGTGTGCTTCCTAGGCATATCATTAAAGAAATACTGACAATAAATTTATTTTTCATAGCATTAGGTTTTTATTACCCATTAACAAATTAATATTTTTCCCGTTCTGCCCTCTTGTTGGTAGGCAATGACCGCTTCTTTGAACTCAGATAACGTAAATTTCTCCTGAACATCTACATGGACCTCTTGTGTCATTAAATAGGTGAAAACTTCTTTTATGGCCTTCTTTATACCTTCTTGGCCTAAATTTTCCCACCAAGAGGTCAACCACCAACCTTCCACTTTCAAGTTTTTGAAAATTAATAAGCCCGAATTTAAAGGGATGGGTTCTAGACTTAATAATCCGAAGACCAACATGCTCCCTCCTATTTTTAAACAAGCAAGCGCTTTGGCTCCTTGCTCTCCACCTACGGCGTCAAAAGCAGCGTCAACGCCCGTTTCTACTGCTGCACGAACTATTTTGCCTAGGTTTTCCGTTTGGACATCGACCACGATGGTGGCTCCTAAATCTAATAATGCTAGTTTTTGAGCTCCATTTCTAACTGTACAAATTACCTGTATGCCGCGCATCTTAGCCATTTGGATCACTAATTTTCCCCAAGCTGAGGCTCCTGCTGTGATTAAAAGCCATTGGCCTTTTTGTAAACCACTGGTCTCCAACATCCCATACGCGGTAATCGGATTCACAAAGGCCTGGCAAGCTACATCATCGCTCATCCCCTCAGGAGTGGGAATCAATTGGGCCGTGGGTACACAAACATACTCTTTCCAAGTGCCTATGGCCGTAAAAATAACGCGTGTCCCTTTCGGATATTGTTCTGATTTTTCGACCTCTCCTGCCGCTTCAAAACCTGCACTGCTAGGTAACTTTGGCGTAATTCCATAGCGGCCCTGGATGAACATGATGTCAGATGGATTAATATTTCTAGCCGTAATTCGTATTAAAGATTCATGTGCTCGAGGCTCTGGAATAGCCGCTTCTTCTAACATTAATACGCTTTCTGGCAAACCAGTTTCCTTAAAAATAACTTGTTTCATCTATATTTTTTGTTGAATTCTGAAGCAAATTACCATATTTAATAATTAAATTGTTTAAAATTTTTCAAACATGCATCCATTTTTATTAACAAACCAAGTAGCCCTTATTACAGGTGCTAGCAAGGGCATCGGTTTTAGCATCGCAGAATACT
The DNA here is from genome assembly GCA_945906795.1 of Spirosoma fluviale. GTDB lineage: Bacteria > Bacteroidota > Bacteroidia > Cytophagales > Spirosomataceae > Aquirufa > Aquirufa fluvialis_F. Next base: position 23,958 of record CAMDRO010000031.1, on the reverse strand, counting down.
TTGCCGCCGCTGGTGCCAAAGTCGTTATTAGCAGCAGAGACCAACCAACCTTAGATCTATTAGCCACAGAATTACAAAAAAAAGGCTACGATGTTACAGGCATTGCCTGTCATGTCGGGAAAATGGACGCTTTGGAAATTTTGGTGCAAAAGACCATCGAAAAATATGGTCAAATCGACATATTGGTCAATAATGCAGCCACTAACCCAGTTTTTGGGCCTATTCATGATACGACTTTAGATGCCTTTGATAAGATTATGAATGTGAATTTAAAAGCGCCGTTCCAACTGATGCGCCTTTGTCTTCCTTATTTAAAATTATCCGAAAATCCTTCCGTCATTAACATCAGTTCGGTGGGTGGAATCTCGCCAGAAGCTGGCTTAGGCATTTACAGTGTCAGCAAAGCGGCTTTGATTTCGATGACCAAAGCGTTTGCCAAGGAATGGGGCGAATTCAACATTCGTGTCAATGCCATTTGTCCGGGGCTTATTAAAACAAAATTTTCTGAAGCCTTATGGAGCAATGAGCAGATTTTAAAACATACTTTGAAAGCTTTGCCCATCAAGAGAATCGGATCGCCCGAGGAAATAGCCGCCGCCGCGCTTTATTTAGCCTCTCCTGGAGCATTATATACCACTGGTTCTGTCATCACTGCAGATGGAGGGTTAACTATTTAACATGTAATGATGCAAACATCCGCTACATTGCTCGATTTAGTTTCTCGCTATCAAGCTTTTTTAAAGGAATTTATTTATCCGATCGAAAAAGAAATCATATACGGTTCCTTTAAATCTCATCTACCCAAATTGCGTGAATTACGTGAATTGGCTAAATCAAAAGGCTTATTTACTCCGCATCTTTCCGTGGATGAAGGTGGTTTAGGACTTTCTTTACCAGAGTTTGCCCGAGTGTCAGAGATTTTAGGCACAAGTCCTTTAGGCCATTATATCTTTAATTGCAACGCCCCGGATATTGGAAACATGGAGCTGATGCACCAATTTGCTTCTCCATTTTTAAAAGAAACTTTTCTGAAACCATTGCAACGTGGTGAAATTCGATCCTGTTTTGCGATGACTGAACCTGAACATGCCGGTAGTAATCCTATTCATATGTCTACCAAGGCTGTTTTAGAGGGAGATGAATATGTGATCAATGGACATAAATGGTTTACCTCTTCGGCTGATGGGGCCCAATTTACCATCGTGATGGCCATCACAAACCCTGAGGCAGAAAATGTATACCAAAGAGCCAGCATGATTTTAGTCCCTTTGGATAATCTAGGCTACCGTTTAGTTCGTAATATATCGATTATGGGTGATGAGGGGGAAGATTATATGTCCCACGGGGAAGTTGAATTTACGAATTGCCGTGTGCCCAAATCCTATTTGATCGGTGAAGAAGGACAAGGTTTTACCTTAGCCCAAGTACGCCTTGGACCCGGTAGAATTCATCATTGCATGCGTTGGATCGGTATTTGCGAACGGGCATTAGGGCTTATGTGTGATCGGGCTATGTTGAGAGAGTTGAATCCAGGGAAGTTTTTGTCGGGCCAACAAACCATTCAAAATTGGATTGCGGAGAGTGCGGCGGAGATAAAGGCATCTCGCTTATTGGTTTTACATACCGCTGAAAAAATTGAAAAGGAAGGTGCTAAAGCAGCTAAAGAAGATATATCAACGATCAAATTCTTTGTCTCTGATGTTTTAATGAAGGTGTTGGATCGCGCTATTCAGGTGCATGGAGCCTTGGGAATTACGGATGATACCTTGCTTTCGTTTTGGTATCGCCATGAACGAGGCGCCCGAATTTATGATGGACCTGATGAAGTACACAAATCAGTTTTGGCTAAAAGCATTTTAAAATCAAGAGCTTTGAATGGAGGGATTTGAGAAATTGCCCGCTTATTTATCGGCCCAGTGGTCCATCCCAATTCCTGAATTAACAATTAAGGCATTTAAAGGAGGATTTTCTAACTTGACTTATTTAATCGATTCAGAGTCTTTTTCCTATGTGTTACGTCGGCCACCTTTCGGAAATAAAATCTCCAAAGCGCATGACATGGTTCGGGAATATAAAATCTTAATGTCTTTACACAAAGCTGGTTATGATAAAATTCCGAAGGCTATTTTATGTTGTGAGGACGAAAGCATAATAGGTGCACCCTTTTTTCTCATGGAAAAAGTGGATGGATTAATCATTCGAAATAAAAAACCTGAGCATGTTTCAGCTGATTTTTTCGCGCGACTTTCAAAATCATCCATTGATGTTTTGTTAGAATTACATGCCTTGGAATTAAATGATTCGGGCTTAATAAATTTGGGAAAACCGGAGGGTTATGTCGCACGCCAAGTAGTTGGTTGGTCCGAAAGATATATGAAAGCCCAAACGGATGATATTCCAGAACTGAATGATGCCTTTGAATGGTTATCACGTAATCAACCCGAGCATTCTTCCGTGGCATTCATTCACAATGATTTTAAATTTGACAATATGGTCATCCGAGATGATGCATCTGTGGCAGCCGTATTGGATTGGGAGATGGCCACTGTGGGCGATCCATTGATGGATTTAGGAACAACTTTGGCTTATTGGGCTGAAGAAGGTGATCCTGATATTTTAAAAATGTTTAATTTAAGCTATGTAGAGGGTAATTTTACCCGGGCAGAACTTGCTGAATATTATGCGTCAAAAAGTAGTTTAGATCTATCCAATATCCTTTTTTACTATGTTTTTGGATTGTGTAAAGTGGCGGTGATCGCCCAACAAATTTATAAGCGATACGCCTTAGGATTCTCAAGCGACGTACGATTTTCTATATTAAACCAAGTAGTTAAAGCGGCTGGAATCAAGGCCATGGAAAGTATTAAATTGAATAAAATATGAAAATAAATAAAGTATGTATTTTAGGCGCAGGTACCCTTGGTTCAAGAATCGCTTTGCAGTCGGCTATTTCAGGATTTGAGGTTCGCGTGTACGATATTCAGGAAAGCGCTTTTGAGGCTTCTCGCAAAATGATGGCTAAGGTTTTGAAGCAAATCAAAATGGATACGTCGATCATCGACCAGATAATATTTACGATTGATCCCATGGAAGCCGTGTTAGATGCCGATATTATTTCAGAAAGTGTGACGGAAGATTTGGCTTTAAAGCAAAAAGTATGGGCCCAGTTTGGAGCCATAGCGCCCGAAAAAACAATCTTTACGACCAATACAAGCTATTTATTACCCTCTCAAATCGCTGATTTTACAGGCAGGCCTTCCCTATTTTGTGCCTTTCATTTTCATGACGTCTTTTATTCTACGGTTGTGGATATTATGCCGCATCCAGGAACTTCAGAACATTTGATTTCCATGTTAGAAGATTTTGGTCGCGCTTTAAACCAAGTACCTGTGGTGGTTCGCAAAGAAAACCATGGCTATATTTTTAACTCGATGTTGATGGCTCTAATAGGCTCTGCGGGTAAATTACGAACTAAAGAAGTGGCTAGTATTGAAGATATTGATAAATCTTGGATGGTCAATTTTCATATGCCTATGGGTCCATTCGGAATTTTAGATTCAATTGGCTTAGATACGGCTTGGCATGTGACCCATAAATTAGAGGATCCAGCCTCGCAGGCATTTGCTGCTTTGGTCAAAACCTATATCGATGCGGGTAAATTAGGAGAAAAAACAGGAGAAGGATTTTATACCTATCCTCATCCTGCTTATCGAAATCCTGATTTTCTTAAATAGATTATTTTGGATTATATATTTTTTCAGCCGTTTTTAAAACTTCAGCTTTATCTAAAGTCATTTTTTTTGTTTTTTGGGCCTGATATAAAGCTCTTTGATCAGCAAAATGTGGGCTTTCTGGATTTGAACTTGCCCCAAACGTATTGACCGTTTCGATCACTGGCAGACCTCCATCCTTAGGGAATTTTACAAATCCAATGTAAGCATCGCCACTGACCATTTTTTTCTTTCCATTTTCGTAATTCTTCGACATCACGGCTGATAACACGTCGGGCATTCCCCCTTGTGGCCACTCTTCTTTTCCACGGACCAATTTTTGTACATCGCCTAAAACGAGGTCTATCGTACCAAAATTCTTCATCAAATAATCATAAACGTGTTGATATACTTCGACCCCTTGCTCCAGGGTTAATGTACTTTGCGCATTGCCTTTCATGGCTTTTGAAATTTGAGAATAGGCCAAATTGTACACGAGCGCCCCTTTGCTATCTGGATTAGTTACATGATCCCAATTTTTTAATGAAGTAATCAATGGGGCTAATGTAGGATATTTAGACTCGTCGACCATAAACAACGAATCTGATGAATAGCCATATGGGTATAAAATTTGTTTAGGCAGTTGGCGATCAAATTTAATTTTCTTCAAATCCTCAAAACTAATTTTTGGATAGGAATCGATTAGGTCTTTGGCTCTCCGACTGCGGTTGTTGTGATAGGTTTCATAGCCATCATTTTTATCATAATTGGCCGGATTTAAATTTTCATTTTCTGCTGTTGCCAAAAAAGGCGAATGGTTGGTATTAAACAAATAGCCACTTAGTGGATTTAAATGCTGAGGAAGCTCGTTGAAGGGCTTGAACTTATCCCACAATGTTGCGCGCGTATTTCCAGGCAAGGTAGAATTCCAGTGATATTTAGGATCAGGATTTCTGTAGGGTATTTTTCCATTGGATACATAGAAAATATTGTCTTGCTTATCGGCATATATGATATTAAACATGGCCAAATGGTTTGTCTCTAAAGCTGATTTAAATTCACCCCAATTTTTCGCCTTATTCATGAAATACCATTGTTGAAGCGCCAGAGCATCCATCAATGAAGGTAAACGCATGGAGAAAAATTCTCCTTTGGGATTGGCTACCGTCGGCCCATAAATGGATTTATAAGCCATTTTTGAAATTGGGATTGGGATACCTTTGATGTGTAATTTGACTTTTCTTTTCTCTAGGGTCAACCACTCACCATCCACTAAATATTGTCCTGGATGCTTTTTGTCAGTTTGCAGTTGGAATACATCCACTTTATCTTGCATGTTTACGGTATGGGCCCAAGCTAAATTGGGACTTACCCCATGAAAAATGAGGGGCGCTCCAGGAAATAAGCCACCTAACATATTCCAACCCTCTTCACTTTGCAGATGAGCCTCATAAAAAGCAGTGGCTCCTTCAATCGGTTGATGTGCGTTAATGACCAACATGGGCTCGCCAGTGGCCGATTTTTTACCGCTGATCGCAATGGCATTACTTCCTTCCCCTGTAAAACCGGGTAAATTTGCGATGGAACCGTTGAGAATTTTAGGCAATGTTTTGTCAACCCCGCAAAAAACAGCCACCGAAAACATGGATGTTGCAATATAATCTTCTACGTTGATGGGAAACACATGCTTATTTAGTATTTCCTTTGGATGCGCCTTTCCATAGGCCTGTATTCCCATTAAATAACCTTGAAGGAGTTTTATGAACTTAGGGTCCATCGATTTTATTTGTTGGTCTACTGTCGCTCTCGTATTTAATAGCCCAAAAACAAAATCGATAGGCGCTCCTTCTTTGCCCATATAGGTAGATAATTTTCCCTTTCCAGTTAAAATAAGTGTTTGAATAGTTTTGAAATCATCTTCTGCATGAGCCCAAGCAAGGCCATAAGCCACTTCTGAATCTGTGGGAGCAAAAATATGGGGTACGCCATAGCTGTCTCTAGCGATGGTGATTTTGTCCACATGAATATCAGGGAAATTTGTATTTTGAGCGGATAGGCTTAGGCAAGCAATTGTTAATGCAAGGCTGAAAAAGTATTTCATAAGTTTTTAGGTAAGCAACGAAGATTGGTTTTAGAAGTATTCTATAAATATTAGACATAAAAAAAAGCCATTTTGCAGCTAAAGAAAGACGAGGCCATACGTTAAAAACATGATTTGAATTAAATTGTTTGTTTAAGCCTTAACAATTTTCTTTAAGTCTTCTTCTATCTCTTTCAGGCGTTGGGTAGCCCAAATTCGGAATTGAGTACCCTGGGTCAATTTTACTCGATATCCCACAGAAATAACAATATCTAGATTATAGTAAAAAGGGGCCTTCTGTTGAAATTCGGAAATTCCGAATTTCTTCATCGTTACAGTTTCTAGCAGCTCTTGCTCTTCATAAATGTTCTTAATATGCTCATTGATTGTGGATTTGGCTTTGTTAAACAAGGTGGCCATTTGGTCTTGCGTCAACCATACATTTTCTTCTTCTAATCGGACATCAATTTTGATGCTGCCGTCAGGGTTCTTGTAGATGATTATATCGCTGTTCATACTTTTGCCAATCTTATACTTTGAATTTCATTCTATTATTTTAAAAATGAAAACAGTTTTTTATACTCTCCTTAATCTTCGGTTTCTTCTGTCGAAAAAAAATAATTTCCCCGATTCCATGAATTATTTCAGATTTGGATTCGAAATTAAATTGGCAAATAATCTCCACGCACCTGGCACTGCGGCAGGTAGTGCTCGGAAGAAAACTAATCCTGTGTAGATAAATTGGCCTTTTCCATATTTACAAACCGTAATATTTCCCTTATTTAATTTTTCACCTGGATCCGTAAATCCTAAAGGAAATTCATAGTGAGCATCATCAGACTCGCCGGTGTAAATGGACCTCTCTTGCACCCAATGTTCAAAATCGGTTTCTGAAATTTTGTTGGGTACATTTAATAAGGCATGAGTAGGAAGTAAAAAATCAGGTTTAGCGTCTTCCCGAGTAATTCTACCTCTGCCTACAGCCATTGGATAAGGAGCAATGGATGATTTAATCGGGCCTAAAAAACTTGCTGTATTGTATTGAACGATATAATTACCTCCATTTTCTACATATTTCATGAGCTCAGGATAGGCATTAACCATATAATTAAGTGTATTGTGCGCTCTCACGCCGGTGACTACCGCATCATATTTTTTTAAGTGGGCCAAGTTCAAATCGTTTTCACTCAAAAAATCAATTTGATACCCTAATTGTTTGATGGCCTCAGGTACCTTATCACCCGCTCCTTTTATATAACCAATGCGAGTTCCTTGCTTCTTAATATCGATATGCAAGATGTCTAAATTTACCGGAGAAAAATACCTTTGAGTGGGAATATGAGGGTATTCTATGGTTTGTAATTCCAATGAATCAATCCAGTTTCCTTGTTGGGTTTCATAAGCAAGCGATAGTTTTTGCGTTATTTTTCCTGATTCCAAAAATTTAGTTTCGTCAAATGGCACGTTATATGTCAATTTCTCTCCTTTTTTCAATCCTTTAGGCAAAGAAATATTGCTAAGGGTATTTTGGCTATTTGATTGAACTTTTACGGTTCCTGGGGCTATTTTTCCTAGAGCAAAAATGGTTAGCTCAACCATTTTCTTCGATTTTGAACCTTTCGTTAGCAATAGCACATTGGAATTTAATGAAAAAACAGATTTTGGACTGATGCTAATGGGTTGGTATATTTCACCTTTGACGGGGTCAACAATCATTTCTTGAATAGGCTTTTCTATTTGAAATTCTTCACCTTCAATCAAAAAATGGGCTTTTGTTAATATAGCTGGATCGACATTAGGTTGCCCTATTTTCAAAGGATCATCGACATTAAACCGACCTATTTCTTTAGGCTTTATAATCCAATACGGCTGCGTAATTTCATTTCCAGCGAGTAAAGTTCTGGAAAGGATTTGTTTTTTTGATGAACCTATTTTTCCAGACCAAGTAGAATCTTGATCTCCTACGGTAATTTTTAATTGGCCCACTTCTACCGGAGTGCGCACGATGAATTCTGCTTTTACTTTAATGGAATCTCCCCTTGAAACAATCCCTGCGCTTGAATAAGCATTTAAATTGATTCCTGCAGCTTTAATGACCCATTCATTAATTTGCTTTAATTTTTTATCTTTTAGCGTCGATTTAGGCAAAGCCGAGATTGATTTTTTCAAAGCAACCAAACTAGGGATACTTAAATGAGGTTGGCTGATCTTATAATTTTGAATTATTTGATCGATGGTATTTTCTATCGCTGCAGCTCCTGGAATTCTAGCCCAAGAAACATCCACTCCATCCCATAATTTATTTACAGGGGTGGTTCCAGCTAATGTCACGAAATATTCCATGCTTTTTCCTCGGTCCGCGGAAAATCCAAATCCCTGGCTTTTATGTTGGCTCCTGCTAAACGCCGCCATTTCCCCCGTACTTTGTCCTATGGAAGGCAAATAATTTCCAATCTCAAATTTAAATTGGTCTTCACTAACAGTTGAATTAGCGGATCCAGGGAAACGAAACGTATTCCAAAGAAGGCGTTTGGCTTGCCATACTTCCACCCCTAATTTCAATTGTTCAGGAAAGCGATTGGGATCTGCAGCTGCTTTAAAAGCTTCGATCGCTAAAACGGCTGAAGCAGAATGATGTCCATGTCCTGCTCTCGCATCGGGTGGAAAACGCGTAAAAATGATATCTGGGCGTAATTTACGAATCACCCAAACCATATCTGACATAATTAATTCTTTTCCCCAAAAGCCAAGCGCTTCATCGGTTGATTTGGAGAAGCCAAAATCGAAGGCTCTAGAGAAATATTGGTTAGCCCCGTCGATTCTTCTGGCGGCCAATAATTCTTGTGTTCGGATTAATCCTAAGGCTACTCCTTGTTCATCGCCAATTAAATTTTGACCACCCTCCCCTCGGTTACAAGCAAAATAATTGGTTTCCCATTGTTGTTCTTGGGCGAACCAGGTCAACATATGCGTACTTTCATCATCTGGGTGAGCAGCGATATGCAACACAGTCCCTAAGACTTTTAAACCTTTTAAATCTTCGTATAATTGAGCCGAGGTTCTTTGTTGGGCTTGTACGCCAAACAGAATAAACATTAGAATTAGAGTAAATAATTTTTTCATATTGTGGGATATGGATGAATGAAATCTGTTTAAAATAATGTTTGAAAGAAAAGAGGACGATTTTAAAAAATGACAGCGCATGAAGCGCTGTCACCAAATTTTTTAATTATCCCAATCGTCCGTTCTGAAAAGGTTGACCGGTAAGCCTTCCCTACTAAATAAATTAGGCATATCGGCATTTTTGAATGCGTAACGAACGGCCACTGGATTAGGTACATCGGGGCTTGAAACCACTAAGGAGGATCCGTCGATTTTCCCTGTGGCTGGATAGAATTTTTTATCCTCACCGGAAATCATTAAATGGCTAGGATCGCCATCTTTGGCAACCAATTTCCCATTTAACTCACGGAAATAAATTCTGATCTTTCCATTTTCTACTTTCATACGATCGTATTTAGGATAGAAAATGGGTCCGGCTTCTTGGCCATAATGTTTGACTAAGGCTAAATTCGCAAATCGATTGGCCACCTCCACCTTAATCGTTGGATGGATATTGGTCACATCAGGAACCAAATCCGTCAATACGACCATCGCTGTATTTTCCAATTTCAAATTGTTCGTTTGTGCTTCTCTTAATTTCGCTCCATTAACATTGTCTCCGTATTTATCATAGGGTGCAATTTGTGCAAAATAGAAAGGGAAATTTTTATTGAAAGAAGTACGCCACGATAGAATCAAATCGTTCATTAGTTCTGTATAGGAGCCGTATTGACCCACATTACTTTCTCCTTGGTACCACAAAGCTCCCGCAATGTTAAAATTGATTATAGGAGCAATCATGGCATTGTAATTCATGCCGATGGTATTTTGTGCGTTTTTAATGGCCTGAACTAAATGAGGTTTTTTCATCACTGAATCTCTTGCAATCCAAACTTCTGCTCTTGTCCCTCCCCAATTTGAACTAATTAATCCCATAGGAACTTTCAATTGCGCTTGAAGTTTCTTGCCAAAGAAATACCCGATGGCTGAAAATGCTTTCATATCGGTTGGATTAGAAACAACCCATTTAGCTCTGACATCTTCTTGAGGATATTTGGCCGTTCCTTTTGGAATGTAAAAGAATCGAATTTGATCGTTGCTTGCATTGGGCATTTCGTCGATGGACTCTTTTAGGTTTTGAGAACCACTCCATTCCATATTACTTTGGCCTGAAAATACCCAAACTTCCCCAAAAACCACATCTGAAACCGTGATGCTGTTTCCATTTGTTTTAAAGGTAATGCTGTGGTTTCCTCCTGCTTTAGGTGTATTGACCTGCAAAGAAAAATGACCAAAGATCGACCTCGCCTTATATTGAGTGGTATCCCAATCCACCGTGACCTTGACTTCCTCCCCCGGATTAGTCGTCCAGCCCCAAAGAGTCACCTTGGATTTTTGTTGGAGTACCATGTGATCCCCTATAATAGCTGGCAATTGCACATCTGCTTGTAGGCGAAAGGCAAAGAACAATAAAAATATCAATAATTTTTTCATGTTTTTTAAAGGATTATTTCAACATATTTCTGTTCCATGGCCCTCGATAAGGACGAGCTAATAAGGCTGTAGCTTCAGGATCATTGATGATGACTTTTTTAACTGGGTCATAAGAAAGTGGCCGACCTAAACGCATGGCTAAATTAGCGATGATGCAACTAGCAGTAGAAATATGTCCAGCTTCAATATCGGCAATAGGTCTCGATTTTTTGTCGATGGCCGCTAAGAAGTCCAACATATGTCCACGGGTTGCCGGAGCAGCATTTAATTCAATGCGTTCTTCTTTTAAATCTTCTGGATATTTTTCTTTTTCAAAAATAACATCTTGGTGTATTTTCGAAGCTTTCGGATCTACAGGAGTAAAGTCATAACGCATGGTACTCATTCTCAAGGTACCTTTTTCACCATAAAGTATTAAAGCCCATGGATAATCAGGATCTGGAGGAGTACCCCAAGAACGATGCTGCCAAACACAGTTTAAATCATTGTATTCGAAAACAGCGGTTTGTGTATCTGGAATGTTTGATTTCCCCCCTTTTTGTACGTAGATGCCGCCTTCAGAGCTGATGCGGTTAGGCCAACCTAAATCCAACATCCAGCGAGCTGTGTCAAACATGTGAATGCACATATCGCCCATAATTCCATTTCCGTATTCATTGAAAGTTCTCCACCACCTTGTGTGCGGTAACCCATCATAAGGACGCATAGGTGCTGGTCCAGTCCACATTTCATAATCAAAAAATTCAGGGACAGGTTGAACCGGTGGGTTCCCGTTATTTCGCATACTTAAATAGCAACACATCTCGACATGCGCTACTTTGCCCAATAATCCCTTATCTACAATGTCTCGCTTTGCCTGAATTAAATGAGGAGTACTTTTACGTTGAGTACCTACTTGGACCGTTTTATTGTATTTTCTAGCGGCTGCGACCATGGCCTCACCTTCTAATACATCGACCGAAATGGGCTTTTGTACATAAACATGGGCTCCTGCTTTTACAGCGTCAATCATTTGTAAGGGATGCCAATGATCTGGACTTCCCACCAGGACGATGTCCAATTCATTTTCTTTTAGTAATTGGCGATAATCATTGTATAGTTTGGGTGTTTTGCCTGATGTTTGACGCTCAGAAACCATTTTACCTGCCTGATTCAATTGATTTCGGTCTGGATCACATAGTGCCAAAACTTCTACGGGAGCTACTTGCATTAGGCGGAAAAGGTCACTTTTCCCGTACCAACCGGTACCTATTAAGCCCACTTTTAAAGGTTTGTCAGGATTGATTAAATCCAATCCATAGGCTCCAAACTGTGATAAGGCTAAGGATGCTGTGGCGCCTTTTACGAACTGCCTACGATTAATGTTAAATGATTTCATATTTTTGATCGGTTTAGAAATTGCTTGTAATTATTATAAGAAACTAAGGTAATGATTTTGATATTATTTTAAAATTAATTTAAATGAAAGGCCTGTATTTTTTTAAATTACTTTTAGATTTTAGAAATATTAAAAAATAATTTTCAGATAAATTATTTATGGGTATAAAATCTATTTTGGGACCCCATAAAAAGGTGTACCATCAGATTGCATTCAAAAACTTATAAAAAAAGCCCTTTCGGGCTTTTTTTATGAATTAGAACTAGGATTTTAAATTATCTGGCTTTCAATGAACTTAGGAATTCGACCATATCTCTGATCTCCCTTTTTGATAGTAAACTGCCCATCGGTGGCATACTCGAAGTGGCATTTTCTCGAGACTTGATGCGTGAAATTGCAATTTTTAAAGGTTCCGCTTCATTGGTTTTTAGTTGGATTTCTTTCTCATCCTCCAAGACCAACAATCCGGATACTTCTTGGCCATCGGTAAGAACAACAGTAACATTGCCAAAACCAGGTGCAATGCGAGCACTAGGTTCGATTAACGATTGAAGTATTTGTTCGCGAGTTAATCTACTACCAACCCCCTTTAATGAGGGTCCTACGTTTCCTGCTTCACCATTTAAATTATGACAACGCACACATTGAACCGTTTGATTGCGATTAAAAATACCATTTCCTACTTGTAAGTTACCTCCAAAAAGCGCCTCTTTGAACTCATCCGTCAAGGTACCTTTTGTTTTAAGTGCATCTAATTTAGCGACTAATTTATCTGATTTACTTGCTTCCACAGCCTCCATTAAATCTAATTTGATTCCATTCTCTAATTTACCACCAACCATTTTTTGAATTAAATCTTCAAAAATATCACTCGTATTTGCTGATTTCATTTTCCCCATACTTTGCAACAATTGTTGTTGCTCAGGCATACTGCCTTTTTCGAATATTATGTTCACGATGGATGGCAATTGACTTTTCGCAATTTCAATTTTATTCAAATTGCTTAACGCAACTCCACGAACTCCTCTATCCGAATCATCCATTCCTCTTTGGATGATTAAAGCCAAATTAGGATCATTTAGCGTAGCTAATGACGATAATTGAGACGAACGAACTTTTGCGTTTGGATGATTCGCGAAAATTTGAGTTTGCTCTGAACGTAAATCAGTTATATTTAATTCTGCCAACAAACGTGCACTGGCAATTAATACCTCAGGGTTTTTGCTACGTAAAAACTCAGGCATTTTACTTTTTATTTTAGCCACTACATCTGCCGGATTTCTTTTTAATACTCCACGGTGACGTCCATCTACGCGATCCATGACCGATGGATTAGCCCAAGATCCTAAGGTTGCTATGGCTTCTGCTCGGATGACATCAGAGATATCACTTCTTTCTGCAAATTGAATTAATAAGTCGATTTCTTTGGCCGTTCCTACGCGAAGGCATGCATTGATGGCCCTACGTAATAATGGTTCCCCTTTCCAAGCAGGATTAGCTAAGCTAGCGGCTAAGGCAGGCAATGCATCCACAATGGACTCATCATCATTAATAGCTCTAGCAGCCTCTGTGGCTATATATTCATCCGAATCTTGAAGCGATTTCGATACTTTTGGACTGGCCATACGACGTAAAACCAAAACAGAGGCTAATTTCAGTGATTTATTCGCCGAGTTTTGCATCGCAACAATCGCTTCCTCCTTCCCTATTCTAGCCAAAGCTAAAACAGCAGCATGGCGAATGTATTGGTCTACATCTTGGTTTCGTTCTAATAAGGAAATTAAACCCGGAATGGATTTGGTCGACTTAATTCTACCTAAGGCCTGAGCTGCAAAAAATTGACTTCTTGGCGCATCGGTTCCTACTAATGAAATTAATGCATCCTCTGCAGGCACATATAAAACATCTCCTAAAACCTTCGCTGCCTGAGCTCTTAATTCAACATCCTCATCTTTTAAAAGTGGAATCAGGTTATCGCCTAGGTTTCTATTTTTTTCAATCATTTGGCCCATTCCCCAAACACCATGCACGCGGGCCAATTGATTTGCTTTTTGATTCATGGCATTCATCAAACGATCAGAAGCCAGTCTATTCACTAGTTCAAACTGTGCTTTTAAACGAACTCGTTGATCTGCATAATTCAACAGATTCGATAATTGATCTAAGGTTTGCAAACTGTAATCTTGTTGGATATAGATTTTGGTTTGCGCTCTTTCTTCCGTAAGATCTTTATTTTTATCATCCACATCCAATTTCCAAACGCGACCATAGTTTTTAGTATCCCAACCAAACACCCAATCGGCCGCATAAAGTGCACCTTCTGGACCGAAACGTATGCCCGTTGGCAAAATTCCACTCACCACATCCACCTCTGATTTGAAATCAAAGCTCGCCCCTTTAGGTTTTAAGTCAAAAGACCAAATATGAGAATTGGACGCATTGCCCACAAATTCCACTAAGAAGAAATGATTTTGCCATTGCTTGCCTAAAGCCGTTCCTGGATTAAAAACCATTCCCGTAGGACCATTGTGGAAATTACGGATGGGCGGAATGATGTAGGCGGCTTGGCCATCCCAACGAGGGATAAATAATTTCTCATCCATCCAAACCTTATAAAGATTGTTGGTAGGGTCCGTATACTTTCCATATTGCCAGTTGGACCGCCAACCCGCATCAGAACCCTCCACCACATGCACTAATCGCTCACTTTCTCCTGGATGATCCCCATCGTTATCCGAACTAATCAAATTTCCATAGGTATCAAAAACAAATTCATGCGTATTTCTTAAACCTGAGGCATAGACCTCAAAATTACTTCCATCTGGATTGGAACGAACAATAACACCCGAATTTGGATGCTTATATTGCTTGCCATCCACAGCGGTAATATTGGCCCCAATATCGCCTATTTGCCAGTAAATTTTACCATCGGGGCCCTCAACGACCCCTGACATTCCATGTCCGCCAAAACCAATATGAACTCCATATCCATGAGATATAGAAACCGGATTGGTCCATAAACCTTTTTTATGGGTATTTTCCAAACGCCATAAATCGGGTCCTACGGCAATAAATGCATCTTTTTTACGCACCAAAATTCCTCCAGAAACGTCCGTTATTTCCTCATTAAAACCATTGAAAACGCGTGAAGAAATATCGGCAAAACCATTACCATCTTTATCTTCAAGTTTCCAAATCTCCTCTTTCTCGACGGCTAAATCTTTCCAATCATGAGATCCGTCCCCGTTTAAATCTTTTAAATACTCATTTTGAGCACTTTTTTCAGGGGAAAATGTCTTCCTTAAAAAAGCTCTTCGATCTTCAACGGTTTGTAAACCTATCGATTCGGTCATCCAATCGCGGTGTCCACGAATGTCAAATTCCGAATTTTTTTGTCGGTTGGTTCGGGTCAGGAATACGGCGCCTTGATCATCGATATCCATGGAAACTGGGTCGATGGCTAAGGAATCAGAAGCCCAACGCGTTATTTTAAACCCTGGAGCAATTTTAATCGGAGTTTTATCCCGAGCGGCTTGTGCCTTTTCTGCGAGGTTATCTTGATCTTCAACGATCACTTGGTACGTGTCTTTTTCCAATTTACTCATACATGAATAAAGGAAAATGGGTCCAGCGCAGGCTAATAATAATAAATGTTTTTTCATGGTTTTAGTTTTCTTCGTCCATCATACTGCGACGTTGTTTAGCCGCTTGTTTGGTGGTTTTAAATCGATAATTAAAAGTAAAGTTAAATTGAGTTAAACGTCCTTGCATTTCTGCTTCAGTGAAAAAGCCAACTCCTTTAATCTCTGAGCGCATGATGCGAGAACTAAACACGTCTAATACGTTAAATGTTATGGTTCCGTTTCCATCCATGATATCTTTACTCGCAGATAAATCCATCCAAGACATATGTCCTCTTGATCCTTGAGGAGTTTTCTGCGGTGCTTCGTAGTTGGCCCTGATCTGTGCATCGATTCCCGCTCCTATTTTCACGCGAGAAGTATGCCGTACAAACCACGAATAGGTATCGCTGTAAAAGCTAGCATCTAAATTACGTGCATCGGTGATGGCTCTAAATAAGTTTAGGCTTAAATCGGCTTTCCATGCCTTCATTAAATTAGTAGAGCTAGTAAACTCAGCGCCCATGGATTGCATGTTTGAGAAGTTTAATGGCAATCTTTTGGAATATCCATTGGCGTCAACGCTTCTAATCTGTTCAATTTTCCCGTTGGTATTCCGATAGTATAAGGAAGCACTGAAAGTTCCACTTTCTAAATACCTTAAACCTCCCAAATCATAAGAATCAGTGAATTCTGGATTTAAATCAGGGTTTCCTGAAAAGTAATTACGATTGTCTGAATACGTCACAAAAGGACTTAATTCATTGTATGTGGGACGTCTTACACGACGCGAGTAACCTAATTGGAATGATTTTTCAGGGGATACGGCATAGGTAAAATGCATGCTTGGGAATAAATTCGCATAGTTGCGCGGATTCTTTTCCGCTGTTTTTTCTAACTCGGTTTGTATGTCGGTCACCTCTCCACGTATGCCCAATTGGTAGGAGAATTTATTGATTTTATTGCCAAATATGGCATAGGCTGCTGAAATGTTCTCTTTATAGATAAACTTATTTAAGAAGCCTGGCATAACCTCGAAAAGTCCATTGGCTTGCTTTTCAGTCACGATGTAATCGTTGATCATGTCACGGAAACTCGTTCTTAAACCTGTTTCTATTTTTGCATTTTTGCCAATAGGGTTCACATAGTCGGCTGTTAATATCCATTGATTTTCAAATTCGTCATTGACAGCACGTTGGATTTTTGAATTTTCTGGCCATGCTTTGCCATCCGCTTTTTTACCTAGTTGGGTGTAGGTCTGATCCGATTTTTCCCAATAATTTAAATAACGAAGATCCGCCGTAAAATCTTTCCCTTTTTTTGCGAATGACTTTTTAAACGTTAAGGCATATTCTGAATTGGGTTCTGCCTCAGTTTCAATTTGTTGGCGATCGGTCACAGCGTATAAATTACTCAGCGATTTTTGATAATCGTCATAATGGAAGTCCGATATACGCTTCGTATCCATTCTTCTGAAAATATAGGAACCTGTTAATATTGTTTTTTCGTTGAAAAAATAATCGGCCCCGCCACGTACATTGTTAACCGTTCCCGTGACGTTATTTTTATTGTTTTGTCGGGTGTAATTGGTTTGACCAGGAACATAAATTTCTTGGTAAATATTGCTTCTGCCCGGTGAACGGCGATATAATAAACCATAATTGACAAAGAAGTTTAATTTATCTTTTCTATAATTTAGAATTGCCGTGGCTCCAAAATTTTCTGGATAGCCTGATGTGGTTTCAAAAGCAGCATTAAATCCTTGATTCGTGTTTTTCTTTAACACAATATTGATGATACCCGCCATACCTTCCGCTTCATAGCGAGCGGATGGATTGGTGATGATTTCAACCTTATCGATTAGATTTCCCTGTAAACCAGCTAATCCGCCACCGCTCATTCCGACCATCGTAGAGGGTTTTCCGTCGACTAAAATTCGAACATTTTCACTTCCTCTCAATCTTACTCCACCTTCTCCATCTACTTGGACCGATGGCAAATTGCCTAAAATTTCAGCAGCGGTAGCTCCTTTATTGGCTAAATCGGTTCCAACATTAAATATCCGTTTATCCAATGCCAGCTCCATACTTGCTTTTTGTCCCTTAACGGTTACTTCTGCTAAAGTTTTGGCGCTCGATTTTATTTTGATTGTCCCTAAATTGATAGGTGATTTTTCTTTAGAGATTATTTGATTTTTTAAGGTGATAGGCTCAAAGCCTACGCTTTCAATGATTAGGTCATAAGTTCCGTAGGGTGCTTCTACTACAAAATCTCCTTTTTCATTTCCAATAGCCCCCGCGATTGCTTTTTGTGGATTCCCACTCATTAATCTTATGCTAGAAAATGGAATGATTTCTTGGGTCGCTTCGTCGATGGCCTTTCCGGTAAGTTTACCTTTTGCTCCTGTTTGAGCATTGGACGTATTGAAAGTGAGTAGGCTTAAGGCAACCCAATAGAGTAAAGTATTTTTCAAATTAATTCGATTTAAATTAAGCTACAAACTTAAAAAGACTAATTCATATTTTATATACTGACATATAGGTTTATGTGGCATGATTTGTGGTTTTGGTCGAAAATGTTAAGTAATTTTTTAGTCAGAATTTTTCAAGCTCACAACCATCTCGAAAATAAAAGAAGGAATTTGAGTTTAATTGGTAATTTTTAGAACTAGGATTACATAAAGCTAGGTACTTATAGTTCCTAGCTTTATTATTTTAATGGACTATTCCGTTCTTTTTTTAACGAATTATAAACCAAGGTATCCATCAATCCATTCATCCATTTATTTAGGAAAACAGTCAATTTGCCCTGAAACGTCATGATTAAAGTCTTTTTCTTTTGTTGATATGCCTGGATAATTTTGGATGCCACTTCATCTGCCGACATCATTTTATCCTCTTCTCTCATGGTTTCCCCCGTTATATTTCCTTCAGCGTTTAGAGATGAGTTCCTAATGTTGGAGGCGGTAAAGCCTGGACAGGCGATCAACACATGAACTCCTGAATGAAGTAATTCAGTCCTCAATGCTTCTAAAAATCCATTCATCGCAAATTTCGAGGCTGAATAGCCCGTTCTAACCGGCAAGCCTCGATATCCAGCGATGGATGAAATCCCGATGATCCCTCCTTTTGATTCTTTTAAATAGGGTAAGGCTGCTTGCGTGGCATACACAGTTCCCCAAAAATTGATATCCATGACTGTTTTTAATACGTCTATACTCACCTCCTCAAACATAGACCTCATCGATATTCCTGCATTATTAATCAATAGGTCAATTTGCCCAAATTGTTTCTTCACTTGATCAACCATCAATCGGATTTCCTTTTCTAGACTACTGTCACAGGGAATACCTACAATCGAAATTCCAGCTTTTTGTAACTGAACCGTCGTTTCCTGAAGTTTTTCTTTGTTCCTACCCGTGATAACTACTCGGGCACCCAACAGTCCATATTGTAAGGCCAATGCTTTTCCAATTCCTGAGGAACCCCCTGTAATGATAATCACCTTGTTATTCATGTGAAAAGATTTAGAACGAAGTTAATCGATTTGATTGGCTTGCACATATAAAGCCGTATTTTCGTCAATATTTTAATGTAAATGAGTAAAAAGAAAGAGGGAATCCCCCAAGTTTTAGAACAAATCAAAATTTTGGACTTTGCTGCCGAAGCTAAATGCATAGCTAAAGTTAACGATGAAATTATTTTTGTCCAAGGGCCTGTGGCACCCGGTGATATAGCCGATTTGCGCATATTGAAATCCAAAAAGAAGTTTAAACAAGCCCAAGCGATTAATATTCAGCCTCTTTCGGCTCATAGAACTGAGGCACCATGTTCTCACTTCGGGGTATGCGGGGGTTGTAAATGGCAACATGTTTCCTATGAATCCCAATTGGCCTTCAAATCGCGCCAAGTTTTAGATAATTTAACTCGAATCGCTAAAGTGCCTTTGCCTGAATTTATGCCTATTCTAGGTTCAGATGAAGCCTATTATTATCGCAACAAACTTGAATTTACCTTTTCTTCGGCTCGTTGGCTAACCAACAACGAAATAGGTTCTGAGGATTTGCGTTCTTTGCATGCTTTAGGATTTCACGTTCCCGGCCGATTTGATAAAATATTAGCCGTCGATCATTGCTATCTTCAGCCTGATCCTTCTAATGCCATTCGAAATAGCGTTTTTGCTTTTGCTGAAAAAAATAATATTTCATTCTATGAATTAAAATTTCAAAAGGAAGGCGCTCTACGGAATTTGATCATTCGAAATACGAGCATAGGCCAATGGATGGTGACTGTACAGTTTGCTTTTGCTAGCGAGCAAGAGATTGAATCCGTGATGGCTTTTCTGCAAGCCGAATTCCCTATGATTACCTCTTTAAATTACGTAATTAACCAAAAAGGAAATGATACTTTTCATGATTTAGAGGTGGTTTGTTACCATGGAAAACCTTTCATAGAGGAAAAAATGGAGGATTTAGTCTTTCAGATTGGCCCAAAATCATTTTTTCAAACCAATTCAAAACAAGCGATTCGCTTGTACCAATTGGTCCGTGAATATGCTGGCCTAACTGGATCCGAAATTGTATATGATTTATACTCAGGAACGGGTACGATTGGATTATTTTTAGCCAAACAAGCGGCTAAAATAGTGGGTTTGGAATATGTGGAAATGGCGGTGGCAGATGCGCACATTAATGCTCAATTAAATGAGATTTCTCATGCTTCGTTTTTTGCTGGGGATATGAAGCGTATATTAACTGAGGAATTTATCTCCTTGCATGGGAAGCCAGATGTGATCATTACAGACCCTCCTCGGGCAGGAATGGATGAAGAGGTAATCGTACAAATTTTAAAAGTATTACCTAAAACAATTGTCTATGTAAGTTGCAATCCAGCCACTCAAGCAAGGGATTTAGCCTTATTGGATGTGGCCTATACCGTGGACATCGTACACCCCGTCGATATGTTTCCTCAAACGCATCATGTAGAAAATATTGTCAGATTACGTTTGAAATCATGATGATGTGAGATTGAATAAAAATAAAAAAAGACGTGCCAATCACACGTCTTTTTTATTTTTAAGAGCTTTTAAATCGTCCTTAGAAGGGCGTATTTAATGGATCATAATCTTCTGGAGGTAGATTCATTTTACTTGATTTGAAGACCGATGATTCGTTTTTTTGTTGCTCAAAGCTAGAAGTTTGATCTCCCAATGCACTCAGTACATGGTTTTGAGATCCTTCTTTATTTCCAAAAGGTTGGAAATCTAAATCACAATATTTAGTGAATTTTCCAATAAATTTCAACCAGACATTTTCTAACGAACCTGAACGATTTTTTGCCATGATGATTTCTCCCATGCCAACAAGCGAATTACCCTGATCATCTTGCGTGATTTGGTAATATTCAGGACGATAAATAAACATTACCTGATCTGCATCTTGCTCAATGGCCCCAGATTCACGAAGGTCAGAAAGTTGAGGTTTCTTATTTCCTCCCCGCGTTTCTGTGGAACGATTTAATTGCGATATAGCAACAACAGGAACATCTAACTCTTTCGCTAATTGCTTTAGGGCTCTAGATATTTGTGCAATTTCTTGTTCTCGATTTCCTGAAGGTCCTTTTCCTGAAGAATCTCCTGACATTAATTGCAAGTAATCAATGACAATTAATTCAATGTTCTTTTGCGCTTTTAAACGCCTACATTTGGCCCTTAACTCTAAAATGGATAAAGCGGGCGTATCATCGATAAATATTTTGGCGTCAAATAAGGTCTTTATTTTTGAGTGTAATTGTTGCCACTCATGAGCTTCCAGTTTTCCTCGTCTAATTTTTTCTGCGTCTATTTCTGCTTCTGCCGAGATAATCCTGTTGACCAATTGAACAGCCGACATTTCAAGAGAAAACAAGGCGACTGAATGTCCAAAATCTACGGCCGCATTTCGACATGCTGAAACAATAAAGGCTGTTTTTCCCATACCTGGTCGCGCAGCAATAATGATTAATTCTTGCTTTTGCCAGCCAGAGGTCAATCGGTCCAAATCAGTAAAACCTGATGGAATACCCGTTAGACCACTTTTTTGTAATTGTTTTTTTTCTAATTCCTCGACAGCCTTTTTCAAAATGTCCGACATACTTTCGTAATTTTTACGAATATTGGACTCGGCTATGGTGAATAATTC
The DNA here is from genome assembly GCA_945906795.1 of Spirosoma fluviale. Lineage (GTDB taxonomy): Bacteria > Bacteroidota > Bacteroidia > Cytophagales > Spirosomataceae > Aquirufa > Aquirufa fluvialis_F. The sequence goes on along the minus strand of CAMDRO010000031.1, from coordinate 2,396 downwards.
TTGCTCCATTCGGTCCAAAATCATAAAAACATCGGATGTGTCTTCATACGATTGTCTTTGGATTTCAGATGAAATATGGATCAACTGTCTTTTAATAAATTGCTCGATAATAATACGCGCATGGAATTCAACATTGGATGTCGAGCTTACTCTGGAAGTCAGTTGGGCTAAATAACTAGTCCCTCCTACTTTTTCTAATTCTCCATTTAACTTTAACTGGTTATTAACCGTAAGCAAATCAACGGGCTGAGAAGCTTGAAATAAAGCCTGAATAGCCCCAAATATTTTTTGATGTGCTTCTTTATAAAATGTATCAGGTTTTAACAATTCGATCACATTCGCTAATGGTTCTTTCTCCAGCATGAGTGCCCCTAAAAGTGCTTCTTCCAAATCTAAAGCTTGAGGGGGTAGTTTACCTAAACCCATGTCACTTAGTCTTTGTGGCATATTCGTACGATTAGCCGCATTTGCTTGCTGATTTCCCTTTTTAAAAATGGAGGATGGTGTGTTAGATTCCATAGATACAATTTTACGATAATTTATCAAAAATATCATCTACTCTTTCTATTAAAATTTCAATTATTTTATATTTTAGTGTTTTCATTCATCATAAAATTATTCCTTCTTGTTAGAAAAAATTATTTCTTTAGCCGACATCTCCCTAATTGATTTTTTGGGGGTATCCAACGCAAATCTTCAAGCATTAACGAATGCTTTTCCTCAAACTAAGATTATAGCCAGAGGCGATCAACTCATGATTCGAGGTTCAGATGACCAAATTTCTTTAGTGGAAGCCATTGTGAATCAATGTATTGAGCATTTAGAATCTCACAGTTCCTTGGGCACTAAGCACATGACCGCATTTATTGACAGTGTTTTAAATCCAACCGGTGAAGAAAAGCAAATTCCTCGGGTGGACGACAAAGATGTATTGCTTTTTGGAAATAAAGGCATAGTGATCAAGGTTAAAACCCCCAATCAAAGAAAATTAGTTGAGTCGGCCTCCAAAAATGATATTGTTTTTGCCATCGGACCTGCAGGTACCGGTAAGACCTATACGGCTGTCGCTCTAGCCGTCAAAGCCTTGAAAAATAAAGAAGTAAAGAAAATTATCATCACCCGACCTGCCGTTGAAGCCGGTGAAAATTTAGGTTTCTTGCCTGGTGATTTAAAGGAAAAAATTGATCCTTATTTACGCCCTATCTATGATGCTTTGGATGATATGATTCCGGCGGAGAAATTAAAATTTTATTTGGAAAATAAAACGATTGAAATTGCCCCTTTAGCCTATATGCGAGGGAGAACGTTAAACAAGGCTTTTATTTTATTAGACGAAGCGCAAAATACGACTTCGATGCAAATGAAAATGTTTCTAACTCGTATGGGTATTCAATCTAAAACCATCATTACGGGGGATAAATCGCAGGTCGACTTACCTAAAAATCAAACGTCTGGCTTAGGAGATGCGGAAAGAATTCTTGCCGGGATAGAAGGAATTGCGTTTGTGGAACTCGATGGTTCCGATGTAGTTCGACATCGATTAGTTCGAGAGATTATTGAAGCTTACGGGAAGCAATCGAAATAATATGTCCAACTTTAAAATATTACAGGCAGAGAACCCAGCATTAATAAAGCTCGTTTTTGATATTCGGACGGAAGTATTTGTGCACGAACAAAAATGTTTACCCTCAGAGGAGTTTGACGAATTAGATGCTTTGGCCAAACATTTTTTACTTTTTGAAAATGAATTGGCCGTCTCTACCGGGCGTTTTCGTCAAACAGAAAAAGGCATTAAAATAGAACGCATTGCAACGCTTAGTCAATTCCGTGGAAAAGGCTATGCGACCGAGCTGATACATCATTTAATGGCGGTTGCCCAAGAAATTTCTCCTGATGTAACTTATTTTTACCTACATGCCCAAGTCAGTGTAAAACCACTGTATGAAAAACTGGGTTTCATCGCCTATGGAAATACCTTTATCGAGGCTGATATTGTACATCAGGCCATGGGCAAAACAATCAATCGCTAAAAAATCAGTCATTGAATTTTTTGAAAACTCAATGACTGATTGATTATTTTGATTTTAAAAAGGCAAATCATCTCCACTTTCCGTGGCTAATGGAGGAAATTGATATCCACCCGCTGGACTTGGCTCCACATTAGGGGGAACGCTTGGGCTTGACCCAGTTCGGTCTAATTTATACGCCCTAATTTCCGTATACCAGCGATCATTATATTCTCTGGACTCTACATTAAATTGAACTTTAACAATTTCACCCTCTTGTACGGGAGTTAAATCTTGGGTTTTATCTCCCCATACCGACATGCATACTTTTTTAGGGTATTGATCTTGAGTTTCAAGTACAAATTCTTGTTTGATCCAATTTGTACCATT
>CAMDRO010000030.1 GCA_945906795.1 Spirosoma fluviale | reverse complement strand
GAAAAAATTAAACCTATTTGTTTACGCATGATTGTGGTGTTTTGACCGTAGTCCGATGAAAAATTTGTTTAGTTTCTTTATAATTTTTTTACTCGATTTATTTCTGAAAGGTACAAAGGTAATACTTCTTGCAATTTTTCCCTCGCTTGTGCTAAAGATCCACCAGAAAATCGACCACCGGAGGCATTTTTATGACCACCTCCCTCAAAATAAGTGGCCGCAAACGTGTTCACAGCAAAAGGTTCGATCGATCGAAATGAAAATTTAATTCCGTCCGGTCTTGCAATCATTAGGATGGACCAAATGGCCCCTGCAATCTGTAATCCATAATTTACAATGCCCTCGGTATCACCTGCTTGAGAATTAAATTGGACTAAATCCTCCTCCGTAATCCACATAATAGCCAAATGATACTCCGGTAAATATTCCAATCGATTAGCCAAAATATGGCCTAAAAATTTTAATCGGTCTATGGAAGCTGAATCAAAAATCTTACGGTGAATCGCATTGGTATTAACGCCCAGTTTAATCAATTTGGCAACCACTTCATGTACGTGTGCCGTGGTATTTGGATGTCTAAAACTGCCTGTATCGGTCATAATACCTGAATACAAGCATGTCCCAATCTCTTCGCTTATGAGTTCCTCATCCCCCCACTCAACAATTAAATCATAAATTAATTCACAGGTCGACGCGGCGATGGTCCGATGATAATAATAATCTGCAAAATCCTCTGGATCTAAATGATGATCAATGACTACCTTTTTACCTCGTGCATGTTTAACCAAAGAGGATAATTGGTGAAGTCGCTGTAAACCAGAAAAATCCAAACAAAAAATCCAATCTGCCTGATCGATCAATGGGCCAACTTGCACCTTATGCAATGGATTTTCAGCATTTAAAATCGCTGAAGCACCGGGCATCCAATGAAGATTTTGCGATACCGCTGAAGGTACAATGACCTGAACATTCAGACCTTTAATCGTTAAGTATTGTTGCCAAGCAAGGCTTGAGCCAATCGCATCCGAATCTGGATTAAAATGAGTTGTAATAACCGCCTTTTGACCTGGTAAAATTTTTGCTTGCAAAGCAGTAATTGAAGACATATGAATAGTTACAGCCATAAATAAATTTGGGCAATCGCAAAGTTAGAGATAAATTTGTAAAAAAAATGATACATGTCCACAAACAGAACCTTTACCATGATTAAACCCGATGCCGTTTCAGATGGCTTTTCGGGCCCCATTATTCAACAGATTGAAGAAGCCGGATTTAAAATCATCGCTCTTAAAAAAATCAAATTAAGTCCAGAGGAAGCGGGTAACTTTTACGAGGTACATAAAGAAAGGCCTTTTTTCCAAAGCCTGTGCGATTACATGTCTTCAGGTGACATTATTCCCATGGTTTTGGAAAAAGAAAATGCTATAGAAGATTTTCGTACGTTGATCGGCGCAACAAACCCAGCCAATGCCGCCGAAGGAACCATTCGTAAGCGTTTTGCAAAATCCATAGAGGCCAATGCCATTCATGGTTCGGACTCGAATGAAAACGCAGCTTTAGAAGCCGCATTTTTCTTCTCAGAAACGGAATTGAAAAATTAATTATTTGTGTTTATAAAAAAGAAAGCCATTCTGCTCATTGATTAAGATCAAATTGGGATGGTATTTAAATCGATCCTCGGCATCAGACTTCATGACAAAAAATGCAGGTCGGTCTACCGAGGATCGATTCATTAATTCCTCGCCCGTCGGGCTTCCCTGTTGTTTCTGAAAATACAATAAATGGGCAAATGACTTGAATCCAACCGTCTCCACATACACTTTTTGGCCTGATTTGGCAATGTAAAAATCGATGGGTGTGGCCTGAGTATAACCTTCAATCTTCGGCACGACATACCTTGCATAAGCAAAGATTATACACGTCCCTAAAGCCATACATAGTAAAAACTTCTTGAAGCTGAGTCCCTTTTTACCCCATACTGAGTAAATAATCATAGCTGACCAAAACACTCCAATCCATTTTTCAAATCCATTCCAAACCACTGCGGATTGCAAATTTCCTCGAACAAATCCATCCTGAATGTAAGGCAAAAAGGTGCTTGGATTTTCTCCTATCATAGGCACTAAAGTGAAAATAAGTCCCAATAACAATCCCACAATGACAAAAATAATTGTTTTTAAACGAGTCAAAGGCACATTCCCTTCATACCACCCCACTAATACCTGAGCAGAAAAAAAGGTAAGCGGTAACCAACACATAGACGAATAATGAACAATCTTCGTTTTGACCAAACTAAACAAAATCAAAACCACCCAAAAAAGCACTTTCATCCAGGAGGCAAAAGCCGTTGATTCTTTTTTGACCCATAGCCTATTCAATGCTAAAATAGAAATCGGAAAGCAGCCCAACAATAAAACCAAGGCATGGTAATAAAAGGGTTGGCCATGACCGGCGTCCCCTGTAGTCAAAAGACGAATCTGATACGCAAAAAAATCCTGGATAATTCCTGTTCCAAATTTCAAAGCAATGAGCCCATACCAAGTAACGAAAAATAAACATGCTAAAGCTGCAGACAAAATTGCTCCTTTAAAAAGTGTGGCAAAACGAAGTAGCACTTCTTTTCTATGGATTAAACCGAAAACCAATAAAGTTAAGCCCCATAATAATAAGGCCACCGGCCCTTTCGTCAGCATCCCTAATCCGATCATCACACCCGATAAAATGGCGTTTTTAATTCGGGAAGAATCGGCATAAAACTCGGCAAAATAGTAAATGCCTAAAAATATAAATAAGTTGAACAGCGGGTCAATAATTCCCGAGCTTGCATATATATGTGGAGTGATGGCCGCTAGATAAGAAAAGGCCCAAAGGTGTCCCAAAGTATCAGAAAAGCACTTTTTTCCTATATTAAAAATGAGTAGTAGTGTTGAAATTCCAACGATCGCATTGGGAAAGCGAGCGGCAAATTCCATACTTGTCCAAGCATGCTCGGTAAAAGTGCCAAAGAACATAAAGCTAAGCGCTTGTAGCCAAATGAATAAAGGGGGCTTTTCCCAAAAAGGTAAAAAATTAATTTGAACACTGAGGAAATCTTGGCTAACCAACATTTCACGGGCCGACTCCGCAAAATTTATTTCATCCCAATCAAAAAGATGGGACACCCCTAAATTGGGTAAAAAGACAAGGCCTCCTAGAAAAACCCAAAATAAATAGGGATAACGCTTGACATATAAGGTCATTGTAAATCGGATTTTGAGACATTCAAATAATAAACTAAAAGAGAAACTCCAGTGCCGATCATAGCCCCTACCGCTGTGTCCGCAGGGAAGTGTTGAAATAAATAAACCCTCGAATAAGCAACTAATATGGCATAAAAGACCATTAATAGCGTAATCAATGGCTTATTTGCCAACAAAGAAATCCAAAAGCACATAAACCAAGCAGCCGAAGTATGACCCGAAGGCATACTATTATATTCACTGATCAATAGGTTTTGCACCAAATGCCAAGAATGTGCTTGCCCCTTAAAATAGGCAAGCGGCCGAAGCGCATGATTAAAAACGATTAATTTCAGAAATTGAACAATAAGGGTAGAAAAAATATAGGATATCACATAGGATTTTAACCAAGCATTTTTTTTCCAAATAAGATATCCCAAAAGCAAAATTGGGATTGTTATTTCCGCTCCCGAAGTAACTAATTTAAAAAAAATATCCGCCCTAGGGGAATGAAATGAATTAATGAGACTCATTTGACCAAGACGATCCAATGAAAAAACGTAGGTAAACACCAAGGCTTCAAAAAAGATTAGACCCGATAAATAATAAAAGACAACCTTATTCCTTGGACTCATGCCGACAAAGGTCGGAAGATTTTACGAAATTGTTATTTGATCATTTGCTCTTTAATAAAATTTGCCTAATTTTGCATTCCTTTTTTTATCCACCTTTGGAAATGAAAGTTTTAGACGCATATCAGATACCCCTACTTTCTTTAGAAGATAAATCGTATCGATATACCTTTGAAGGGGTGGATGATTTCTTCCAAGCCTTCGAGCAAGAATGGGTTGAAAAAGGGCAATTTCGTTCAGTAGTAGAGCTTAATAAGTCAGCTACTATGATACAAGTGGAGCTGAAAATTGAGGGTTCGATTCGATTAATTTGTGATCGATCCTTAGAGGAATTTGATTATCCGTTTGAGGTAGATGAGAAACTTATTTATAAGTACTCGGATCACTCAGAGGAAATGGGGAATAATTTGTTTTTAATTGACAGGAAATCTCCAAAATTAGATTTATCGCAGGATTTGTTTGATTTCATAGCGTTACAAGTACCTATGAAAAAATTACATCCCCGGTATATCCATGAGGCGGAAGCCTTGGAAGGAAATCAGTTTATATATTCGACCGAAAAAGTTTCGAGCGATCAATCCACTGAAAAATCAGAAGACGACATGGACCCACGTTGGGCCGCATTAAAAAATTTAAAAGACAATAATTAAAGAACAATACAATGGCACATCCTAAAAGAAAAATTTCTAAGACAAGACGTGATACGAGAAGAGCGCATGACTTTGGTACCCCAAGGCAATTAGCGGTGGATAGCCAAACAGGCGAAACACATTTATTCCATCGTGCACATGCTCATGAGGGTAACCTTTACTACAAAGGTAAAATGATTGTAGAAGGTTATACTGGGAAAGCGTAATCAGTCACCAACAAATCAAGGTATTTTCGCACATGCGAAAATATCCCGTTAAAATGCTATTTTTTGACTAAATTTAATACTATTTTTGCATTAGAATTTTAGTATTTAAACCGAAATAGATGACTATAGCAATCGACGTGATGGGAGGAGATTATGCTCCAGAGGCTGTGATTGATGGAATAATTGAATCCATTCCATTGTTGGTAAACAACGAAACTATATTAGCGATAGGTCCAGAGGAGGTCATCCTTTCTTTATTCAAATCTCGAAATTTTTCTAGTTTACAGGTTCGTGTCATTCATGCGGATCAGGTCATTGGAATGGGGGAGAATCCTACGAAAGCATTAAGTCAAAAACCCAATTCCAGCATCGGCATTGGGTTTTCGCTTTTAAAAGAGGGGAAAGCTGATGTGTTTGCTTCAGCAGGAAATACAGGTGCGATGATGGTGGGGTCGCTTTTTTCGGTAAAAACAATCCATGGAATTCAGAGGCCGGCCATAGCAGGTTTTGTACCGCAGGTCGATGGCCATTACGCGATTATGTTAGACATCGGTGCGAATGCAGATTGCAAACCAGAGATGTTAGCACAATGGGCGGAGTTGGGCTCTATCTATTTTGAATCAACAACAGGAAAATCAAATCCTCGCGTAGGTTTGATGAATATTGGAGAAGAGGAGAAAAAAGGGAGTATCTTGGCTCAGGGCACGCATGCCATATTAAAGGAAAATTCCCATATTAATTTTATAGGAAATATAGAGGGAAAAGATTTATTTCGTAACAAGGCTGATGTGATTGTCACCGATGGGTTTACCGGAAATATAGTCTTAAAAATGGGTGAGTCTATTTATAACATCATGAAGGAGCAGGGGATGATGAATGATTTTATTGAGAATACCAATTATGAAAATTATGGAGGAAGCCCCATTATAGGCCTCAATGGAAATGTCATTATAGCCCATGGAGCATCAAGCCCAAAAGCAATTAAAAATATGATTAAGCTTTGTAAATCAGTCATTGACTCAAATGTATGCCAAAAAATTAAGGCAGAATTTGAGGAAAAATAACAAAACATATAGGAGGTCGAATAGAACCATGCAACATAAAATTAGTGCAGCCATAACAGGAGTTTCAGGATATGTTCCAGAGTATGTGCTGACCAATGAAGAATTAGAAAAGTTAGTAGAAACCAATGATGAGTGGATTACATCAAGAACGGGAATTAAAGAAAGGCGTATTTTAAAAGGAGAAGGGCAAGGAACTTCAGTGATGGCTGCCAAAGCAGTTGCCGACTTATTAGCGAAAACAAATACAAAGCCTGAAGAAATCGATTTGGTTATTTGTGCCACGGTTACCCCGGATTATTTTTTTCCTTCCGCATCCAATTTGATTTGTAAGGCAGTGGGCATTCGTGAGACCGCCTCATTTGATTTAGCTGCGGCCTGTTCGGGCTTTTTAAATGCCTTAGCTACTGGAGCCGTATTTATTGAATCAGGTAGATATAAAAAAGTCATCGTGGTGGGAGCGGATAAAATGTCCGCCATCGTAGATTATACAGATAGAACTACATGTATTTTGTTTGGAGATGGCGCCGGAGCAGTTTTGTTGGAGCCCAACCAGGAAGGAGTTGGCATTCAAGATTTTATATTAAAGTCCGATGGAGAAGGCTGTGAGAGTTTGATGCAAAAAGGGGGTGGCAGTGCATATCCGCCAACGCATGAAACCATCGATCAAAAATTACATTATATACGCCAAGAAGGCCAGTCGGTCTTCAAATTTGCAGTCACTCGCATGGCAGATATATCGGCCGAAATCATGGAAAGAAATCAATTGACCGGCGATGATGTACGGTTTTTAGTTCCCCATCAGGCCAATAAAAGAATTATAGACGGTACGGCCAATCGAATGGGTATCGGGGAAGATAAGGTGATGTTGAATATTCAAAAATATGGAAATACAACCGCGGCCACGATACCATTGTGTCTTTGGGATTATGAAAATCAATTAAAAAAAGGAGATAATTTAATTTTAGCAGCTTTTGGGGGAGGATTTACATGGGCATCAGCGTATGTAAAGTGGGCCTATGACCCAAAAAAATAAATAAGCATGGCAACTACAGCAGATATTAAAAACGGAATGGTGATTAAATTCAATGATGATTTATTTTCAATCATTGAATTTTTACACGTAAAACCGGGAAAAGGTCCGGCATTTGTACGGACAAAATTACGCTCATTGAACACGGCAAGAGTGATCGATAATACATTTAATTCGGGTGTGGCCATTTATCCAGTACGTGTGGAGCGTAGGAAATTCCAATTTATTTATAAGGATGAATTTGGGTACAACTTCATGGATAATGAGTCATTTGAGCAAATTCTACTCAATTCAAATTTAGTGATTATGGCTGATTTGATGAAGGAAGGCCAGGAGGTTGAAATTTTAATCAATACCGAAAATGAGCAGGCCATTTCATGTGAATTGCCCCCTTTTGTTGAATTAAAAGTAACTTACACAGAACCCGGTGTTCGTGGAGATACGGCAAACTCACCTAAAAAACCGGCTACTGTTGAGACTGGAGCCACCATTACAGTTCCAATATTCATCGAACAAGACGAAATTATAAAAGTTGACACAAGAACTTACGCATATGCAGAGCGTGTAAAATAATTTTATCTACCTTTACACGCGTAAAATAATTTAAAAATGGATACGAAAGAAATACAAAGACTTTTAGATTATATAGCTAAATCACCATTAGCTGAAGTGAGCATAGAAACGGAAGGGTTAAAAATTTCCGTGAAAAAACATAGTTATGCGGCTCCTGTAGTCCACATGGCTGCAGCTCCCGCTCCGATTGCCGCAGTACCTGCGGAACAAATAGCCATTCCTCCGGCACCTAGTAAATCAAGTGCCGACCATTTATATACGGTCAAATCACCCATGATAGGTACCTTTTACCGTGCGGCAAGCCCTGATAAAGAAAACTTCATTGAGGTGGGATCCATGATTGAACCAGGCAAAATGGTTTGCATGATCGAAGCCATGAAACTCTTTAATGAAATAGATTCAGAGGTTTCTGGTAAAATTGTTAAAATTTTGGTTGACAATGCCACACCGGTTGAATTTGACCAACCCTTATTCTTGGTAGAAATAGCATAATGTATGTTTAAGAAAATATTAATTGCGAATCGTGGGGAGATTGCCCTTCGGATCATTCGGACTTGTCGGGAAATGGGCATCCAAACGGTGGCTGTTTTTTCAACGGCAGACCGAGATAGTTTACATGTTCGTTTTGCGGATGAGGCCGTGTGTATAGGCCCACCACCCAGCCGTCAATCTTATTTAAATATTCCCGCCATCATTTCTGCCGCCGAAGTTACCGGAGCAGATGCCATTCATCCAGGCTACGGTTTTTTATCTGAGAATGCCGAGTTTTCAAGGATTTGTTCTGAGCATGGAATCAAATTCATCGGTGCTTCCGCTGAAATGATCAATGCCATGGGAGATAAAGCCACGGCCAAAGACACGATGAAAAAGGCCGGAGTTCCTGTGATTCCTGGTTCCGATGGATTATTAGATACCGTAGAGGAGGCGATAGAATTAGCCAAAACCATTGTTTACCCTGTCATCATTAAGGCCACTGCCGGAGGTGGAGGACGTGGAATGCGAATCATTCGGGAAGAATCAGAATTCCGAAAATTATGGGATGATGCGAAAATGGAGGCTGCCGCCTCTTTTGGCAATGATGGAATGTATATGGAAAAGTTCGTTCAGGAACCCAGGCATATTGAAATACAAATTGTAGGCGATAAGTTCGGCAAAGTTTGCCACCTGTCAGAGCGTGATTGTTCCATTCAAAGACGCCATCAAAAATTATGTGAGGAAACTCCATCGCCTGCATTGACGGATGAACTTCGTCAAAAAATGGGGGATGCGGCTATTGCCGGTGCCACCTCGATCGGCTATGAAGGTGCTGGAACCATCGAATTTTTAGTCGATAAAAATGGAGATTTTTATTTCATGGAAATGAATACAAGAATCCAAGTGGAACATCCGATTACGGAGGAAGTCACTGATTTTGACCTCATTAAGGAACAAATCAAAGTGGCCGCCGGTATACCTATTTCAGGCCAAAATTATTTCCCGAAATTATTTGCCCTCGAATGTAGAATTAATGCAGAAGATCCAGGCAATGGATTTAGGCCGTCTCCAGGTAAGATTACCAATTTACATTTGCCCGGTGGACATGGAGTAAGAATCGATTCCCATGTATATTCAGGCTATACCATTCCGCCTAATTATGACTCGATGATCGCCAAAGTGATTGTCAGTGGCCAAAGCAGAGAAGAAGTCTTACTTCGCATGAAAAGAGCCTTGCAAGAATTTGTTATTGAAGGAATTAAAACAACGATACCCTTTCATATTAAGTTGATGGACGACCCTGGATTTAAATCTGGCCATTTTACTACAGCTTTTATGGACACTTTTGATCTAACGGGTTTGTAAATCCCCTGAATTTAATGCGATGATTTTAAAGGAGGCTCAGGCCTCCTTTATTTATTAAGACACATAGATCCTTTTTTTATTAAAACATTTCAAAAGCATTTGCATATCACATTTTGATTTTCTAAATTTGCACTCCCATTTTTTCGATTGAATGCCCGTTTAGTTGTAAAATAGGTCATAATCAAATCTTTAGATATATTCCGTTGTCTAGCTAGACTTGATTCAAAATTTAAATAATAAAATAAGTGGATACTTTAAGTTACAAAACAATCTCCGCGAATAAGGCTACTGTAGAGAAAGCCTGGGTAGTGGTAGATGCTGAAAATCAAATATTAGGACGTTTGTGTTCTGAAATCGCGAAAATTATTCGTGGCAAGCACAAGCCTTCATTCACCCCACACGTAGATTGTGGCGATCAAGTGATCGTTATCAATGCGGACAAGGTTCGTTTGACAGGAAAGAAAATGACCGACAAGGTATATATCCGTCATACGGGATATCCTGGGGGGCAACGTTTTTCTACGCCGCGTGAAGTTTTGGTCAAAAATCCAAGAGGTGTAGTCGAGGCAGCAGTCAAAGGTATGTTACCAAAAAATCGTTTAGGTCGTGAATTATTCCACAATCTATTCGTTTATGCGGGACCTGTTCATCCACATGCGGCTCAACAACCTAAAGAAATAAAGTTTTAACGGACAATATGATCCAAATTAGGATCAATCCTCAATCAAATGGCAGAATTAACAAATAAAATTGGTAGAAGAAAAACAGCGATAGCTCGTATTTCGATGACTCCTGGTCAAGGCCAAATTAAAATCAATGGTCGTACATTGGCTCATTATTTCCCTTCTGAGATTCTTCAGATTGTGGTTAATCAGCCATTCGCACTAACAAATACGGCAGGTTCTTTTGATGTCACAGCTAGAATTGATGGTGGTGGAATTAAAGGGCAAGCTGAAGCGTTACGTTTAGCTATTTCAAGAGCTCTTCAAACACAAGACTCTGAATTACGTTCCCCTTTGAAAAAAGAAGGTTTTTTAACTCGTGATCCTCGTATGGTGGAGCGTAAAAAACCCGGACGTAAAAAAGCACGTAAGAGATTCCAATTCTCTAAACGTTAGTATTCGTTTTGCGTGGAAAGGGCTTGTGTGTTGCCGATGCCTTTTCCGCATTTTTTATTTATTCATATTTAAACTCAAAAAATGGCACAATTAAGCTACAATGACCTGCTTGACGCAGGTGTTCACTTCGGTCACTTGACTCGTAAGTGGGATCCAAAAATGGCTCCATACATCTTTATGGAGAAGAATGGTATTCATATCATCGATCTTAACAAGACTATTACAAGCCTAGAAGAAGCTTCGGCCGCGATGCGTGCGATTGTTCGTTCTGGGCGTAAAATCATGTTTGTTGCGACTAAAAAGCAGGCACAAGAAGTAGTTACTGCTGAAGCTAGCAAATTAAACATGCCTTATGTAACGGATCGTTGGTTAGGTGGAATGTTGACCAACTTTGCGACCGTACGTAAGTCGATCAAAAAGATGTCCAGCATTGATAGAATGTTAAAAGACGAAGTTATCATCAAAACCATTGCCAAGCGTGAGCGTTTAATGATGACTCGTGAAGAAGAGAAATTAAAGCGCGTATTAGGTGGTATCACCGAATTAACTCGCCTTCCAGCGGCATTATTTGTTGTAGATGTGAAGCGTGAGCATATCGCGGTTTCAGAAGCTAAGAAATTAGGTATTCCTGTATTCGCAATGTGCGATACCAACTCAAATCCTGAGTTAGTTGACTACCCTATTCCAGCCAATGATGATGCATATAAATCAATCTCTGTAATTACCTCAGCTATTGGAAAAGCAATCGAAGAAGGTTTAGCTGAAAGAAAGCAAGATAAAGATGATGCGCGTGTAGCTGAAGAAGAAGAAGCAAAACGTGTCATTGACAACGAAGCAGAAATAGAAGCAGCTAAGGTAGCCGCTAAGTACGAAAAAGAAGCAGAACAAGAATAATTCATATCATGTCAATTACAGCCGCAGACGTTAATAAATTACGCCAAATGACTGGCGCCGGAATGATGGATTGCAAGAAAGCCCTGACGGAAGCTGAAGGAGATTTCGAAGCAGCGATCGACGTGCTACGTAAAGCCGGACAAAAAGTAGCTGCTAAACGTGCCGACAACGCGACCAACGAAGGTGTAGTGCTTGTAGCGCTTTCAGCTGACCATTCAAATGGTAAGCTAATTGCCCTAGCTTGTGAAACAGAACCCGTTTCTAAAGTAGCCGATTTTAACAACCTAGCTAAATCCATCATCGACAAAGCTGCAGCATCTCATGCTCCAACTGCTCATGATTTATTAGCTGAGCCTTTAACTGATGATGGTCGTTCTGTAGAAGGACATATCATCGAACTAACAGGTCGAATTGGTGAAAAAATTACCTTAGCTGCCTACGAAAATATTTCAGCAGAAAAAGTAGTTTCTTACATCCACTCCAATAATAAGATTGGTGTTTTAGTTGCCTTTGAAAATGTTCAAGGGGCAGATGTTTCTGAAATCGGTAAAGATATTGCCATGCAAATCACCGCCATGAAACCTGTTGCCCTAGACAAAGACGGAGTAGATTCAGAAACCATTGAAAGAGAAATTGAAATTGGCAAAGATCAAGCGCGCCAAGAGGGGAAACCTGAAGCCATGCTTGAAAGAATTGCCGTAGGTAAATTAGAAAAGTTTTACAAAGAACAAACGCTTTTAAACCAACAATTTGTGAAGGATTCATCTATCACCATACGTCAATTATTAGAAAATAAACAAAAGGGTTTAACTATAGCGATGTTCAAACGCATTTCATTAGTTTAAATTCCTAAATAAATGATTATCAAAGGCTGGCCAATCGACCAGCCTTTTTTTTGTCACATATTTTTTTTACTTGGTCGCCTGATCTGTTTTCATTAGTCAAAGACATTTTATAAATTGTATTAAATTCAGTTTCTAATCATTTACTTGAATCATACATGTCCAAAATAATTGTTTTAGGTGGGGGAGAAAGTGGCGTAGGTGCCGCACTTTTAGCTAAATCAAAGGGTTTTGATGTGTTTTTATCCGACCAAGGAACATTAAAAGAAGTATTCAAAAAAACACTTTCAGATAATCACATCCGCTTCGAAGAAGGCCAACATACGCTTGACGAAATTCTCAGCGCAAATGAAGTAATCATTAGTCCAGGGATTCCAGAAAAAAATGAGGTCGTAAAAAAAATTAAAGAGAAGCATATTCCGCTGATTTCTGAAATCGAATTTGCCGTTCGATACACCTCAGCTAAAATTATTGCCATTACTGGATCGAATGGCAAGACGACCACCACCCTTTTAACCTATCATCTTTTAAAAGAAGCAGGTTATCAGGTAGGATTAGCCGGAAATATTGGCCAAAGTTTTGCCAAACAAGTATTGGAAAACAAGCATGATTATTATGTACTGGAAATCTCAAGTTTTCAATTAGATCGATGTATTTCATTTAGTCCAGATGTAGCTATTTTATTGAACATTACACCAGACCACTTGGATCGCTATGAGTACAAGTTTGAGAATTACATAGCATCTAAATTTAGAATTTTCCAAAATGCAGATTTGGCAAAAACATGCATTTTCTGGGAGGATGATCAAGTGGTCCAATCATACAAACATCTGATACCTACCAGTAATTTCAGGACAATCAGTTCCAAAAATAATCATTCAGATGCCTTTTTAAGCCAGGACAAAATTACCCTGCAAACCGGTGAAATCGATTTAGCATCAGCACCCATTCAAGGTCCACACAATGCGATCAATATGTCTGCGGCTATTTTAGCCGCGCAAGCCGTAGGTATTTCATTGGATCAAATTAAAGAACTACTTCCTACTTTTCACAATGCGCCTCACCGACTAGAACCCTGCGGTTTGTCGAATGGGCTTAGTTTTGTCAATGACTCCAAAGCGACTAATGTTGACGCGGTATATTATGCATTGAATAGCTTCAGCCAACCCATCATTTTAATGATGGGAGGGGTAGACAAGGGAAATGAATACGCGGTTTTAGATAAACTGGTAGCAGAAAAAGTGAAAGGGTTAATCTGCTTAGGGATGGATAATCAGAAATTAATGACTCATTTTAGCCGAATATGTAAAGCTATTTTTTCGACCGATGACCTCCAAGTTGCCGTTCAAAAAGGGATAGAATGGGGTGTTGAAGGAGATGTCGTTTTGTTGTCCCCCGCCTGTGCTAGCTTTGATTTATTTAAAAACTATGAAGATCGAGGAGATCAATTTAAGCACACTGTTAAGCAATTGACCCATGGAAACTAAAATCACAAACTATATTAAAAATCACCTAGCCGGTGATTACCAAATTTGGTTCATTGTTATTTTGCTGAATACCTTTGGGCTTTTAATTCAGTTTTCAGCTAAAGCAAAAATGAGCATGGATGGGCCCTTCGAGCCCATGGCTAGCATTATTAAATCGCTCGTACTTTTAGGAGCTTCTTTCTATTTAATGGCTTGGGTCTCTCGGAAGAATTACATTAAACTAACTAGATTCGTACATATTGCCCTTATTTTTTCATGGATTTTAATTCTCATTGCCTTGAAATTTGGCGAAAGTAAAGGGGGTGCAAGCCGATGGCTAGAACTAGGCCCTATTTCATTCATGCCATCCGATATGGCCAAATTATGCTTGACAGCAAGTTTAGCTAAAATATTTTCTACAAGGCAATCCGACCCAAGCGCGTATAATTTTCCGCTCTTTCTTATCATTTTGGCGGAAATTGGCATTACGTGTTTTCTGATTATGTTATCGAACTTCTCAACAAGTGTCTTAATATTTACAACCAGTATCGTTTTGATGATGTTTGGTCGTGTTCCTCTAGTACAAGTTACTGGGATTATCACGGTGGTCGTCAGTATTGCCATTATAGTCGTCACCTTTGAAATAGGCCAAAGAGCAGCCACCGTAAAAGCGCGAATAAAAACCTTTGCCACAAGGACCCTATCCGCGTCAACAAAAGAGTCGAAAAAGATTCAAGATAAAGGAGACACCTATCAATTGAAAAGAAGTTGGTACGCCATCGCCACCGGAGCTCTCATTCCAAAAGGACCAGGCAATAGTCAATTTCGTTTTTTGCTTTCACAGGCTGAATCAGATTTTATCTATGCCATCATCTTAGAAGAATATGGACTCATTTTTGGGCTAGCCATACCCCTATTGTTTATTTGGTTTATGTGGCGCGGGGCCTCCGCCATAAAATATAGCGAAAAACCCTTAGGCGGATTATTGTCGGCAGGTTTAACGTGTACCATTGTTTCACAAGCATTCATTAATATGCTGGTTGCTGTAGGAGCCGTTCCCGTGACGGGCCAACCCATACCCATGATATCTGCGGGAGGAACGTCTTTGATTTTTACAGCGCTCAGTATTGGTCTTATTCTATCGATTAGCCGCGATAAAGAAAACAGAAATATTGACCCAAAACCCGTTATTTAGTGAGTATTAAAAAAGTAATCATATCAGGAGGAGGAACGGGTGGACATATCTATCCAGCTATTGCCATTGCCAATGCTTTTATAGAAATTGATTCTCACATTGAGATCTTATTTGTAGGCGCCGAAGGTAAAATGGAAATGGAAAAAGTACCCAAAGCCGGTTTTAAGATCATTGGGCTCCCTGTTGTCGGGATTAATCGCGCTCATTTATGGAAGAATTTTTTATTTCCGTTTAAACTTATTCAAAGTCTCTACCAAGCATTTTCCATTTTAAAATCATTTAAACCCGATGTGGTCATCGGCGTGGGTGGATATGCATCTGGGCCGACATTAATAGGCGCTTGGTTAAGCCGCATCCCTTTTTATATTCAAGAGCAAAATTCCTATGCGGGGATTACCAACAAAGTTTTGGGGCCTAAAGCGAGGCATATATTTGTCGCTTATCCAGGCATGTCCCAATTTTTTCCAAATGAAAAAATAACGATTACGGGCAATCCAGTTCGTAAAGATTTGATTGACCTCAGCGGAAAGAAGGAAAAAGCCACCGTTTTTTTCAAACTCAAGGAACAAGTTCCTACCATTTTAATTATTGGCGGAAGCCAAGGAGCGAGAAGTATTAATTTAGCCATTTTGGATGGGCTCCATTTGTTTGAAAAAGCGGGAATTCAACTCATTTGGCAAACGGGAATTCATTTTGAATCAGAGGCCAAAAAAGCCGTTGGCCAATTTCCTCATTTAAACTCCTTCGTTTCTGCCTTTATTTATGAAATGGACTTAGCGTATGCGATGGCTGATTTGGTCATATCTAGAGCAGGAGCCCTTTCGGTATCCGAGATTTGCTTGTCAGGAAAGCCTAGTTTATTAATCCCCTTGCCCACTGCGGCAGAAGATCATCAAACCGAAAATGCAAAAAGCCTAGTGATGGAAAATGCCGCTATGCTCATCACTGATAAAAGCGCAAAAGATACCTTAGTTAAAACCGCCATTAAAACATTGGATGACTCAGATTTATTGGCCACGCTAGCAGAAAATAGTTTCGGTATGGGTCGACCCAAAGCAGCCCAACAAATTGTCGAATTAATAACAGAACAATGCAAATAAATATTCGCCTGAGTGAATTGAAACAAGTCTATTTTTTAGGTATTGGGGGTATTGGCATGTCTGCATTGGCCCGCTGGTTTTTACACAATGATTTTGCTGTGGCTGGTTACGACAAAACTGAAAGTACATTGACGCGCCAATTAAGTGATGAGGGAATGAATATCCATTATGAAGATTCCATTGACTTAATTCCCAAAATATGTATTTCTGAACCAGAAAAATGCCTATTTATATTTACTCCTGCCATTCCAGCCACACATCAAGAAAAATTATATTTAACCGGCCAAGGAATTAATTTGTGGAAAAGATCCCAAATTTTAGGTTGGATTACCGAGCAAATCCCAACTTTAGCTGTAGCTGGAACGCATGGAAAAACGACAACAAGCTCGCTATTAGCTCATTTATTAATTCAGGCAAATAAAAATGTTACGGCCTTTTTAGGGGGGATTACTCAGAATTACGGGACCAATTTTATCCCCAATAAAGGGATAAATGATGTTATTTGCGTGGTTGAAGCCGATGAATATGATCGATCATTTTTGACCTTACACCCTAAAGCAGCCGTGGTAACTTCCACCGATGCAGACCATTTAGACATCTATGGAGCAGCCGAACAAGTACTTGAATCATTTCAGTTGTTTACAGATCAAATTCAACCTGATGGATTTTTTATTCAAAAAAATGGCTTAGATCTGAAATCAAATCGAAACCAGGCTACTTTTGGAATTGATGTTGGCGATTTTCAAGCAACCCATATTCGAATAGAAAATCACCGAATGATTTTTGACATGGTTTATCCAGGTGGCAACATTTTGAATATTCCCATGAGAATACCAGGATTTCACAACATCGAAAATGCGCTAGCCGCAGCGGCCTTAGCTATGTTTGTGGGCCTTACACCCGCAGAAATCCATGCCGGCATTTCAAGCTTTAAAGGCGTAAAACGCAGATTTGAATACCATGTGGAAAATGAAAATCATGTCATGATCGATGACTATGCACATCATCCTGCTGAAATAAGCGCCTTCCTAAAGTCGATTAAAGCTTTATACCCAGAAAAAAAATTAACCGCGATATTCCAGCCTCACTTATTTTCAAGGACAAGGGATTTTATCGCTGATTTTGGTCAGAGCCTAGCCCTTGCAGATGAAATATTTTTGTTGGATATTTATCCTGCAAGAGAACAGCCCATTCCAGGTATAAATTCTGAGCTATTGTTAAGCTACATACCAAACACGAACAAGCAGGTCATTAGCAAGGAAGCATTCGTCCAACATGTTCAAGCTGAAAAACCTGAACTATTGGTGACCATGGGAGCTGGCGATATTGATTTAATTTTGAATGATTTAAAATTGGCCCTACAGCATCATTAAACATGAAGCCTTTACATAAAAGAAATTTTCAACCGTTTAAAAAAATGTTAACCATGGTCATTTTACTGACCATGGGTGTGGCCGCCATGATTTATGCTGAAATAAATTATAGATCAATCAGATGCACAGGCTTAGTGGTAAAATTAGATTCAGAAAATGAAAGACCGCTATTAGGGAAAAATGAAATTAATTTAATGGTGACCAATGAAGGGGCCGACTATTACTTAGATAAGCCTTTGAAAGATATATCGCTGAAAAAAATTGAGTCAAGGGTAAAAAGAATTCCACTCGTAAAATCGTGTGAAGCACATTATGATTTTAGTGGGAAAATAATTGTCTCAGTCAAGGAGTTTAGTCCCGTAGCCCGAATTTTAAAATTTACCAGTGGGGAAAGCAATATTCGAGATCAATATGTGACAAAAGAAGGAAAGTTCATTGGCACCAGTGATCTTTTTACCCCGAGAACCTTAGTGGTCTCAGGTCCATTTTTCCAAAATTCACGGACCGATTTAAGAGATGAAAAAGGAAAGACACTTATACCGCTGTTTGAATTTATCAACAACAATGATTTTTGGCGTGCACAAATAGCCCAATTAGTGATCGCGGCAGACGGAGGAGTGGTGATGGTACCAACTTTAGGAAATACTAAAATTGATTTTGGCCTTCCCATGAACATAGAGTCAAAATTCAAAAAGCTAGCCTTATTTTACAAAAAAATTATCCCCAATAAAGGCTGGAACACCTATTCTTGGATTCACTTAAAATATAAAAATCAGGTAATTTGTGATTATTAGTCAATTTTCTTATTTTTAAATTTTATTTAATTTCCTTACTTTCTAATTTTTAATGGAATACATTTTATGCGCGATAATTTAATTATTGGCCTTGATATTGGAAGTTCTCAAGTTAGGGCCGTTGCAGGTAGGCAGAACAATGGCCAATTAGATATCATTGCTACAGGAAAATCAACTACGTCGGGCTACTTGCTACATGGAAATATTGTCAACATAAATAAAACTTCCCAAGCGATTTCAGATGTAATCAGTCAAATAGAAACTGTTATTTCAGGAAAAAATAAGGACTATTACTTTTCGTCAAATCTGTCTGGAAATCACATCCATGTGTTTTTACACACATCGACCAAACTTAGGAAGAATCCGAACGAAGCCGTTTCTGAAAAAGAAATACTGGAATTAAATGAAGAGGCCAAAAAAGCCATCGCTGAAAAAAACCCTTGTGTACTTCATCGCTTGCCCATCGGGTTTAGAGTTGGTTCCTTACCAGAAACGATGGAGCCCATCGGCCAAATTGGCGATCGAATCGAAGGGGATTTCATGGTAGTGACGGCAAGCTTGGACAAATTCGAGTTATTGAAAAAAGCATTAAGGGACGCTGAGTCAGAACGTATCAAAGGGGGTAATTTATATTTTAGCCCATTAGCAACCTCAAGCACCATTTTGAGTTTAGAAGAAAAACAAGAAGGCGTTGTTTTAGTCGACATAGGAAGCGGCACTACCGAGATTAGCATTTACCTAAAAAAGAGGCTTAGCCACGCAATCGTTTTGAACTGGGGCGGTGATCGCATTACAGAAGACATCCAAATTGGCCTAGATATAAGTCCAGAACACGCTGAAGCATTAAAAATCAGATTTGGGTCAGCCTTGCATAAAGAAATTGACATCAATGAAATCGTCATGATTCCTGGGATTGCAGGGAGAAAACCTAGTCCTGTTTCCGTTAAAAATGTGGCCATCATCATCGAGGAGCGCATTAAAGAATTAGCTGCCATCGTACTGTCGGAAATTTCTAAAGTGACCCATCCGGCCAACGTAAGAGGTGGAATTGTTTTGGTAGGTGGTGGAGCTCAAATGCCAGATATAGATGAATTATTTCAAAGGACAATCGACATGGATACTCGAATAGGCCTTCCAAAAGCAGATTCAAGCAATCCAAGCATTTCTGATGAGATCAAGGATCCGTCCTTTGCCACCGCCATTGGTTTAGTGCAAGTGTACTTTGACCAATTAAATGACGTAGAAGAGGGGGAAGTACCTACAACGCAAGAAGATCAAGTTTCTGGTACGACTAGAAATGGTTATGGATCAAAACCTCCTGGAATTAAATCAATCTTTAATCGAATGGTGGACACACTGATGGGTGGAAGCGAAGATGCTGGAGAGTATGATGCTTAATTAGTGATTGAAAATTTTTGCCTCAATCAATTGGATTAAAATATGAATGACCTTAATGTGAATTTCTTGAATACGATCAGCAAAGCCAAAATGATCTACTCGAATTTCTATGGCACCCATTCCTGCTAAAGCACCCCCATCTTTACCCGTCAGTAAGATAATTTTCATTCCCTTTTCCTTTGCTGCTTTGACCGCTTCGATGATGTTAGCTGATTGGCCAGAAGTGGAAATGCCCACAAGCACATCTCCTTGGTTTCCTAAGCCCTCAATGAAACGCGAATAGATGTAATTATAGCCAAAATCGTTGCTGACGCAAGTAATATGAGAGGGATCAGAGATCGCCATAGCGGCTAAAGCAGGCCTGTTTTCTCGGTATCGACCGGACAATTCCTCCGCAAAATGCATCGCATCACAATGGCTTCCCCCATTGCCACAAGAAAGAATTTTTTTACCTTGTTGGAGTGCCTCCACCAAACAATCAGCCGCTTTTTCAATCGCATCTAGCTTACTAGAATCAGCTAAAAATTGCGCTAATACATCTTGTGATTCGCGAAGAGATTGTTGGATGATATCTTTCAAAATATATTTATTTTCAACAAAGATACAGATTATTTAAAAATCACCACCTGCGCCACCCCCGCCAAAGTCTCCCCCACCAAATCCACCAAAATCAAAACCGCCTCCGCCAGAGCCACCAGAACCGCCCCCATAATTTCCGCCTCCTAAAAATATAGGTGGGAAAAACATGCCTCCGCCCCCATGTGAACCGGGTCCTGATCCCCCATTTCTATTCCGATTTCGATAGGCATTAATTAAGGTCATAATGACAAAGCCAACGATGATGATCGCAAACAATGGAATGCCTTGGGGATCCTCAGAGGCCTCCGCTTTAAATTCACCACTCGCACGCTGCATCATTTCAGTCGTTGCTATATCTAAACCTCCATAAAAATCACCTTGTTTTAAATATGGCTTGATTATCCGATTGATAATACGTTTACAAACGGCATCGGTCAATACATCCTCTATTCCACGACCTGTGGCGATTCGAATCTTTCGGTCATCGATGGAAACTAAAATGACCACTCCATTATTCTTTTCTTTTTGGCCTACACCCCAACTTTTCCCTATTTCCATCGCGTAATCATAAGCATCTCGGCCTCCGGTTGTCGGAACCAATACTACCGCAAACTGAGTAGATGTACTGTCTGCGTAACCCCGCAATTTTTGCTCCATTAAATTTCGCTCCTCAGGCTTTAAAGCGGATACAGCATCCAAGACATAGCCATTGGGTTTCGCTGGGATATCTCCCTGTCCAGCAGCCAATAAGGTATTCGCTGCAAAGACTAAGAAAAACAGAAATTTAAATTTTTTCATCATTTGATTAAGCTCCAAAAGATATTGCATTTGACAGCTCATTATGATCATCTTTTTGATAAGGGAAAAACGTGGCCAGTACTTCACCCGCCCGCATAATGCCATGGGATAGGGCCATGCCAAATTCATTTTTTGTCAGTAATGGACGCATTTCATCTCGGATGGTTTCCCAAAATTCCAAAGGAACTTTGGCGTCGATTCCTTTATCACCTACAATCGAAAATTTACGATCTTTATGGGCCAAATAAATGAGCACCCCATTTTGCAAATCAGTTTGATGCATGCCTAATTCAAAAAAGAGCACCTTCGCTCTTTCGACCGGGTGCCCTTCACAATGACTTTCTATATGCACGCGTAGCTCTCCGGAGGTCTTTAGTTCGGCCTCGTGAATGGCTTTCAGAATTTGTTTTTGTTGGTCCTCAGATAAATGCATCCTACTTTTTCTCGTCGAAATTCACCTCAGGTGTTTTATCAGACCCTGCTTCCGCTTGGAAAAAACCCTTCTCTGCGAATCCAGAAAAAGAAGCCATTAAATTACCTGGAAAAGTAACAATCAAAGAGTTATAGTTCTTTACCGATTCATTAAAACGATCGCGATCCTCTTTAATTCTATTTTCCGTACCTTCTAATTGAGATTGCAGTTCAGCAAAACTCTCCGTTGCCTTAAGCTGAGGATAATTTTCGGCTACGACCATTAATCGAGATAAAGCACCTCCCAAAGAAGATTGAGCAGCTTGATATTTTTGCAAGTTTTCAGGACTTAAATCCTTTGAATCTAACTTCATTTGAGTCGCACTTGCACGTGCTTGAATCACGGCTGTCAACGTAGACTTTTCGAAATTAGCTACACCCTGTACTGTTTTGACCAAGTTTGGAATTAAATCCGCACGCCTTTGGTAAGCACTTTGAACATTGGCCCATGAGGCCTTTACTTCTTGATCACTCGTCGCCATTCCGTTTCTAGAACCAACACCCCAGAAAACTAAGGCCACAACTACTGCTAAAGCAATCCAAATTTTCTTATTCATCTTAACAAATTTTATGGTTTTTTTGTTTGGCAAAGGTAGACAATAAATAAAAATCTCCTTCACATTTTCGTAGCAAAATCATTTTTACCGGATAAAAGTTCAATTTTGAGGAAGAATAAATAAAAAGGGTTGAAAAACTATTTTTGAGCGAATACAAAACGGTCATTTCCAGTAAAGTCTTGATGCAATTTCGTTCTTGAAAATCCAATCTGCCTAAAAAGCTTTTCCGTTTCAAGTCCATAAGCTCGGTTGATTTCGACGGCCAACCAGCCACCGGGATTCAATCGGCTCCAAGCAAAATTACCCAGCGTACGATAAAATTTTAAAGGATCAAGATCAGGAACGAAAAGCGCTACATGAGGTTCAAAATCAAGTACATTGGGACTCATTTCGTTTTTTTCTTGGTCCAACACATAAGGAGGATTTGAAATAATAAAATCCCAGGTATCTCTCGTTTGTTCCCATTCAAAAATATCTTGAAGCTGAAAACCCACTTGAGCGCCCAAAAGATTCGCATTTTTTTTAGCGATCTCTAATGCTCCCTCCGAAATGTCCCATGCAAAAATGGCCGCATCTGTTTCAATGCCTAAACTTACCGCAATGCAACCCGACCCTGTACCCACATCGAGAACTCGATGTTGTTCGTCAATTAAGAACAAAATCTTCGTAATTAATTCCTCTGTCTCTGGCCTAGGAATTAGGGTAGCAGGACTGACCATAAATTTGCGATCCCTAAAAAACTCGAATCCCATCACATACTGTAGCGGTTCACCGGTTTGTAGTCGGCCTAATTTCGCATCCCACTCAACCGATATTTCCACTGGCTTTTCCATTAAAACATCGGTGGCACTACAAGACCAACCTAAATCCAAACATCGATATGCCATAGTTTTCGCCTCATTTTCAGCATATAAATGAAGTAGAGATTTAATTATTTGGCCAACAAGTTCCTTGGACGATACACGCGACATACTTGAAATTTAAAACAAATGTAGAGATAAAATCGTTTACGAATTTACCTTGTAATACCTATTAATTTTTTATTTTAATTTCCTATATTTGAAAACATTAAGAAATAAAATACTTATTTACCTATGACAATAAATAGAAGAGAGGCGGTTCAACGCGTCGCTGCATTAATGGGAGGCATGATTTCAGCTCCCGCCATGGCTGGTATTATGGGCCAAAAAACCAATAATGGAACCTTTGTTAGTTTCACTGCAGATCAAACAACGTTGATTGCTTCGATTGCGGATGTGATTATTCCTACCACAAAAACACCGGGTGCTAAGGCGGCTGGAGCGGAAAAATTCATCATCAATGTGGTTCAAGACTGTTATACAAAAGCAGAGCAAGAAACATTTTACGCGGGTCTGACTAAATTAGATGCGGATTGTAAAACTAAAACCGGTAAAGGTTTTGTCGAGGCAAATGAAATACAGAAAAAAGAAGTTTTGACGGCTTGCATGCTGGAAGGCGATGCGGCTAGAAAAGCAAAGAAGGGCACCGCTCCTTTCTTTTTTATGATCAAAGAATTAGCTACCACAGGTTATTTTACCAGTAAAATAGGTGCAACTGAGGCCTTAGAATATCTTCCTATTCCAGGTAAATTTGACGGATGCATGCCATTAGGCCCTAATCAAAAAACGTGGACTTTATAATTTTGTAATAACTAATTGAACAATGAATTTAAATATAGACGCTATAAAAACAATTACCTATGACGCCATTGTCGTAGGATCTGGAGTTTCAGGGGGATATGCCGCCAAAGAATTAACAGAAAAAGGCATGAGAACTTTGGTATTAGACCGAGGAAAGCAAATGGAGCATATCACAGGATATGAGCCTAGCTATAAAGATCCTTGGGATTTCAAATACAATGGTTTATTGACTCAAGAGCAAAAAGCATCCCATCCAAAATTATCTCGTGATTATCCATACAACGAGATGACCGAAAAATATTGGATGAATGACTCTGATTCTCTATATAAAGAAGAAAAAAGATTTGACTGGTATAGACCTAATATTGTTGGAGGTAAGTCCATCATGTGGGGGCGCCAAACCTACCGATTAAGTGATATTGATTTTGAGGCCAATGTAAAAGAGGGTATCGCGGTCGATTGGCCGATCCGATACAATGAAATTTCTCCTTGGTATTCTTATGTAGAGAAACATGTAGGTATTTCTGGTGAGGCTTTGGGCTTAGCCCAATTGCCGGATTCGGAGTTTTTAAAGCCCATGGACATGTACTGCGTGGAGAAGGAAGTTCGCAAGCGCATCGAGAAAAATTTTCCAGGTCGGATTATGACGATAGGCCGAGTGGCGAACTTATCTGAAGCGAAGCAAGCCCAATTAGGTGTGGGTCGTTCTGCTTGCCAATACCGCAACAAATGTAGATTAGGTTGCCCTTATGGCGCTTATTTTAGTTCTCAATCTTGTACACTTCCTCCGGCAGCTAAAACTGGATTGTTGACCTTAAGACCAGATTCATTAGTCTCTGAAATCATTTACGACGCGACTAAGCAACGTGCAAAAGGGGTTCGCGTGATTGATACGGTGACTCATGAGGTAAAAGAATATTATGCCAAAGTCATTTTTGTGTGTGGTTCTACGGTAAGTACAACCGCCTTATTATTGAATTCAAAATCAAATCGTTTTCAAAATGGATTTGGAAATGACTCCGGTGAATTAGGACATAATTTGATGGATCATCATTTCAAAATTGGCGCCACAGGCACCTGGGAAGGCGATGAAGATAAGTATTACATCGGGCGTAGGCCAAATGGTATTTACATTCCGCGCTACAGAAATATTGGAAATGACAAACGTGATTATGTGCGTGGATTCGGATACCAAGGAAGCGGTTCTCGTTCCGGTTGGAATAGGGGAATAGGCGATTTAAATTTTGGTGCAGATTACAAAGAATCGTTGACGCATCCGGGTCCATGGGGAATGTCTCTAGGTGGATTTGGAGAGACTTTGCCTTACCATGAAAATAAAATGTATTTAGATCCTATGACGAAGGATAAGTGGGGAATGCCCGTGGTGGTGTTTGACGCGGAGTTCAAGGAAAATGAGAGAAAAATGCGTAAAGACATCATGAATGATGCCGGCGAAATGTTAGAAGCCGCAGGTTTGAAAAATGTGAAGGCATTTGACAATGGATCCTATCCAGGGATGGCCATCCATGAAATGGGAACTGCTCGCATGGGCCGTGATCCAAAAACATCGGTATTAAATGGCAATAACCAAGTGCATGCGTGTAAAAATGTTTTTGTTACGGATGGTGCTTGTATGACTTCCACTTCTTGCGTAAATCCGTCGCTGACTTATATGGCATTAACCGCCAGGGCAGCCGATTTTGCCGTGAAAGAAATGAAAAAGAAACATTTATAAAATTCTAAAATGCGGGCTTAATGTCCGCATTTTTTTTCTTCTATTATGAAAAAATTAATCACAATGACTAGCTTGCTGGTAAGTATTTTGGTAAATATGGCAACAGCTCAGCAAAAAGGCTTTCCGACCATCGGTAAAATTCATCGTTTGGATCCAGGTTTAGATCATTTAATAGACACAACGTCTAAAATAGAAATCTTAGGCACAGGGTATACTTGGTCCGAGGGACCTGTTTGGGTTAAAAAAGGCGGCTATTTATTATTCTCCGACGTACCTGAAAATGTGATTCACAAATGGTCCGCTGCCAAAGGAATTGAGGAATTCTTAAGGCCTTCAGGATATACGGGCACCGTTACCTATTCAGAGGAGCCGGGTTCTAATGGATTAATTATCAATAAAAAAGGCAATTTAGTTTCTTGCGAACATGGTGATCGCAGAATTGCAGAAATGCCATTGAATAGACCTGATAAGAAAAAAACATTGGCTCATTTATTTGAGGGAAAAAAATTAAATAGTCCCAATGATTTAGTTCAAAAAAGCTCTGGCGACTATTATTTCACAGATCCACCCTATGGTTTACCAGGACGAGGGAAAGATGAACCCGCCAAAGAATTAGCTTTTCAAGGCGTTTATCGGATTGATACCAAAGGTAAATTAACGCTGCAGGCAAAAGACCTTGCACGTCCTAACGGTTTGGCTTTTAGTCCGGATGAAAAAATCTTATATGTGGGACAGTCCGACATGAAAGGATTAATTTGGATGGCTTATCCCGTAAACCCAGACGGAAATTTAGGAACAGGTAAAGTATTTTACGATGCCGGACCATTAGCAAAAAAAGGTTGGCGAGGCGCACCTGATGGATTCAAAGTGGATAAAGAAGGTAATTTATGGGCAACGGGTCCAGGAGGAGTTTTAATCATCAGCCCTGAAGGAAAATTATTAGGTAGAATTGAGGCGGGGTCGGCAACGGCCAACTGTGCATTCGGAGAAGATGGGATGACCTTATTTATCACCGCAGATATGAATTTACTTCGAGTGAAAACCAAAATAACGGGACTAGGTTTTTAAAAAACGAGTAAAAAAATATTTATTTAGACATCCACCATTCAGAAATGAGTGGTGGATTTTTTTATATGTCTGATGATGAAATGATTTTACTGACCTACTTGGAAAAATTTTCATAATTTTTTTATGATTTTTTTGAAAAAATTAATTAATAATTACGCTAATTTTCCTTAAATACATCGAAAAAAACAAATAGAATTAATTATTTATTGTATTATTTTGATACATTATTAAACTATCCTTATGTCATAAAGGATAGTTGGTCCGTTCTCAAATTATATATTTATAGACTAATTTAATAATTTACCTAAATCCATTTCTATGAAAAAAATTCAATTAACATTATTTATGATGCTATTGATTTTCCAGGGATTTGCACAAAGTCTGCAAGTGAAAGGGAAAGTTAGCTCGTCTGACGGGACAGGAATTCCTGGTGTTTCCGTATCTGAAAAAGGGACTAGCAATGGTAGCGTGACAAGTTCGGATGGTAATTATACCATTAAAGTGGGCTCAGGGGCAAATTCAGTCCTTGTTTTCTCATCTGTAGGGATGACTAGTAAATCTGAAACGGTGAGAAACCGTTCCATCATTGACGTAAGCCTAGAAGATAATTTGAAAGAGTTGTCTGAAGTAGTTGTCGTGGGGTATGGTTCTCAAAGAAAGCAGGATATCACCTCGGCGATTTCAGTGATTGGGATGAAGGATATCGGTGAGCAACCGGCTAATAACTTAAACCAAATGCTACAAGGACGTGCAGCGGGTGTGACCGTGAAGCAAAAGAGCGGTACACCGGGTGGATTATTTGAAGTTAGGGTACGTGGTATCGGTTCCTTAGGAGCTGGTAGTGATCCTTTGTATGTGATCGACGGTTTTGTCGTGGGTACCTCTGTAGGTCAAAACTTTAACCCAAATGATATTGAAAGTATTTCCATCTTAAAAGATGCGGCTTCTACGGCGATTTATGGTGCTAGAGGATCGAATGGTGTGGTGTTGATTAATACAAAAAATGCCAAAGAGGGAAAAGTTAACATCAACTTTACCTTAGATCATGGTATTCAAAATATTCCAGATTCACGTAAAACTCCTGTGTTAAATGGAGTTGAATTTGCGCAGTTCAAAAAAGAGGTATTTGAAGATAATTTCAGGTATTTCAACAACAAAGAACCAACGCTTGAAAATGTTCCCTTAGGCTATCGTTATCCAGAGCAAACGAAATTTTCAACGGACTGGTTTGGGGCGATATTAAATAATAATGCGCCATATACGGATGCCAACTTAACGATTTCATCAGGTAAAGGAACGATGAAATCTATGTTTTCAGTAGGCTACTATAAAGAAACAGGATCTATTGTCAATACAGATTATGAGCGAGTATCTATTCGTAGCAATTTGGGGGGTCAAGTTACTAAGTTCTTGAATGTAGGCGTAAATGTAAATGGAAGTATCACGAAGCAAAATATTGCCAATACGGACGGACGTAGTGCATTAGTAGGAGGAGCTCTTTTAATGGATCCACGTGAACCTATTTATAATGCTGACGGAAGCATGAGGCCCTATATAGGTGGTCTTGACGGAGCTTTTGGTTTCCCAAATCCTTTGTTTTTGCTTCAAAATGTGACTCGTAGGAGAAATATTGCCGATGTGTTAGCGAACGCTTATGCTGAGTTCACTATTTTGCCTTCGTTGAAGTTTAAGTCTTCAGCCAATGCCAAATTGAACTACAATGCATTTAAGGAATATGTACCATCGACGATTGGAGCCTCAGTGGCATCAGGACAGGCGGGTGCACCTCCAAGGATTGCTACAGCTAGAGATATTACAGACCGATTGTTCAACTATTCATTTGACCAATTATTAACCTACAATCCTAAAATAGGAGAAGACCAAAAAGTGGATGCCATGCTTGGTTTCACAGCTCAAGAAGAGAATCTTTATGGAACCGATGCGGCAGGAAATACATTCCCCGATGATTTAGTTCGGTATGTGGGTGCGGCCTCGATCAAATCATCCAATTCGTATGAGAATGGTTGGACTTTAATGGCTTATTTTGCGCGTGCCAACTACTCATACAAAGACAAATATTTATTGTCAGCTTCATTTAGAAGAGAGGGTAGTTCCCGTTTTGGAGAATTCAATAAATTTGGAGACTTCCCAGCGGCATCTATTGGCTGGAGAATTTCGGAAGAATCATTCATGAAAGATTTACCTTTCATCAATGACATGAAATTGCGTGCAAGCTGGGGTGTGACGGGTAACAATAACATCGGTAACTACTCAAGTTTAGCTTTCGTTGGAATAAATAACTACATTTTAAACAATTCATTTGCAGCTGGAAAGGTGATAAGTTCATTTGCAAATGCTTCTTTGAAATGGGAGAAATCAGACCAATTAGATTTAGGTTTGGACTTGGCCACGTTTAATAACAAATTGACATTCACGTTTGAGTATTATAGAAAGTTGACCAATGACATGTTACTTCCTGTACAGATCCCAGCCGTTTCTGGTTTTACAACCAGTTTGGATAACATTGGTCAAGTTGAAAATAAAGGTATCGAATTAAGTGTTGATTATAGATCTAATCTTGGACCTGTAAACTTCAGAACTAATTTGAACATTTCTGCGAACAGAAGTACAATCTTAGCGATTAAAGGGGCCAATGATATGTTGTA
Source organism: Spirosoma fluviale (assembly GCA_945906795.1). Classification (GTDB taxonomy): domain Bacteria; phylum Bacteroidota; class Bacteroidia; order Cytophagales; family Spirosomataceae; genus Aquirufa; species Aquirufa fluvialis_F. Next base: position 2,024 of record CAMDRO010000030.1, on the reverse strand, counting down.
TTACGGTAGTTTCTACGGTGGATATAACGTAATGAAAGTAGGCCGACCAATCGGTATGATTTATGGGTACAAGAAATTGGGTATTTTCAATACGCAAGCAGAAATCGATGCTTGGGCTAAGCAAGACGGTGTGATTCCAGGGGGTATGAAGTTTGCTGATACCAACGGTGACGGTGTTGTTTCGTATGATACGCAAGACATGGTTGAAATTGGCAATCCAAATCCTGACTTCACATGGGGCTGGACTGTTGCAGCAGACTATCGCAATTTTGACATAAATGTATTATTTGTTGGATCTCAAAATTTTGATATCTACCGTAACATTGAAGCATCAACGATGAATATGGATGGTGTGTTCAACGTGTTAACCAAGGCGAAGGATCGTTGGCGCTCCGCCGCTAATCCTGGATCCAATCCAAATGCGAAGAACTCTCAAGGTGGTACCAACTACTTTAAGTGGTCACGTGAAAGTAGTGAGCGTTATGTTTATGACGCTAGCTACATCTGGTTGAAAGCGGTTACATTAGGGTATACATTACCTAAATTGAAATCCGTATTCAGTGATGCGCGAATTTTCTTTACGGCTAATAACCTATTCTTGTTTACGAATTATCCAGGAAACAATCCGGATGCGGGAGTAAGAGGAGGTACCGAATTGAATAATGATGATGAGTCATATCCAGTTCCACGTACATTAGCAGTAGGTATCAAATTAAACTTATAATGAATCGAAACATGAAAAAAATATCATTTTATATCATCTTGTCCCTTTGCTTGACACAGATATCGTGTAAAGAGGACTTTCTAACAACGACCGACCCTACAAGAATAGGTCGTGATTTGTTCTATCAAAATCAGACGCAGTTTGAGCAGGCCTTGAATGGAGTGTATGGTCAGTTGCAAACGATTACTAACTCCGCTTATATCCAACAAGAATTTATGTCGGATAACACTACGCTTGATTTCAATCCTTTGGATCGAGGGGGTGCAGCGGGTTGGGAAGCATTTGAATATTCCACTGTCAACCAAGGAAATGGTGAAATAGGTGCATTATGGAATAACCATTATTCTACGATGTATAACATCAATTATGCATTGGAAAAATTAGCAGCAAGTAAAATTGACGCGACGGCTAAAGGAGTTTTGGAAGGAGAATTCAAATTTATTCGCGCCTATCACTACTTTAATTTAGTGCGTTATTTTGGAGATGTTGTTTTGGCTACCAAAACGTTAACAAACCCAAATGAGGCCTTTGCTTTAATACGATCTCCACAGGCAGATGTTTATAAGCAAATCTTAGCTGATTTAGCTGATGCATCAAAATTACTTCCTGCTAAGGCTGCTTTAAAAGGTCGTGCTACTCAAGGTGCTGCCCTAAGTTTATTAGGAAAAGTATACTTGACGCAGAAAAATTATGCGGCAGCTAGTACTACGTTAAAGCAGGTGACTACCTTAGGATATGCCTTGAATGCCAACTACAAAGACAATTTTGATCCAGCTAAAAAGAACGGAATTGAGTCAATTTTCGAGGTTCAATACCAGGGAGGAAATGATTTGGGAGAGCAAAGTAATTTTGTTTATGTCTTTGCACCAAGGCTTTCAGCAGGAGCGGTTACCGGTTATGCAAATACAACTCCGAGTGGAAGAAATATCCCAACACGCGACATGATGAATTCATATGAAGTGGGAGATTTAAGAAAAGCTATTTCTTTGCAACCTGGCTACACTTTGAATGGAACCTTTGTGGGTATTCCTTTTGTAAGTAAATATCAATATCCTCATACCATCACGGGTCGTTCAGATAATAACTGGCCTGTTTCTAGGTATTCTGATGTCTTATTGATGTTAGCTGAATCCATCAATGAAGTTTCAGGGCCTAACGCTGAGGCGTATGATTACTTAAACCAAGTAAGAAAAAGAGCCGGCTTAGCTGCCATCGATGGTTTATCTAAAGATGCTTTCAGAACAGCTGTTTTAAAGGAAAGACGTGTTGAATTAGCTTTCGAAAATCACCGTTGGTTTGA
>CAMDRO010000029.1 GCA_945906795.1 Spirosoma fluviale | reverse complement strand
TCAGATTTCAGAAAAGACACCAATTTGATAACTCAGAATTGTTAGATTCTTTTAATAATTAGTAGATTAAACTTTCGATTGGCTTGAATATGATTTAGAGAGTTGTTGGGCATCCCCCTCATCACTCAAATAAAGTTTTGTTTTAGCCCTTCATTTTGACATTTTAACACTACCCCCTATAACCCCCATTATTGGCAACATAAAGCACTGGAGTTCTATTGCGACAAAAGAGCTAATTGCCCAACAATAACCCCTTACAAGGCAAGTATTCTACTACTGCAAAGTTGACTTCACCAGCTTATATATATTAATAGCAACCCAATGATTCAAAAAGAGAATCGCTTTAATTGAACTGGGTGGGTAAGGTTTATTGATTCCGAAATTCAAAATACCCTAGAACCTTTGTTGATAGTGAACCTGCGATAACAGCAATGCTTCTTAACCAGTAATATCAAGTAAGTTTTGGTGATTAAATCTTTTGGTTTAGTTTTGCAATGAGCAGACGGCTCACCCTTACTATTTAATGGAATTTATCTAAAAAGAGAGACACCTCAGAGACTCACCCATTTTAATCCATAAAAAAAGCCCATACAATGAAGTATAGGCTATCTTTTTAAAAAGGTGGTTGACCTACTAGGATTCGAACCTAGAAAACCAGAACCAAAAACTGGTGTGTTACCTTTACACCATAGGTCAATCTTAATAGAGTGCAAAATTAAGCGCTTGCGCTGTAATTATCAAACATTGCTTCAAAATAATTGAATTATTTCTCTAGAATTAGGTTCAAGCGCTGAAAATCAAGCTATTAATTTACATTTTTCCAATTAACTACTCAATTCCATGGAAGACACCATTGCTTCCGCATTGATTTTCCTCACCAAGCCCTGCAAAACTTTCCCAGGCCCACATTCAATAAAGTCCGTTGCCCCAGCTGAAACCATCGCTTCAATGGACTGAGTCCAACGAACCGGACCGGTCAATTGGGCTATTAAATTTGCTTTGATTTCGTCTTCATTTTGCGATGCCTTGGCATTTATATTCTGGAATATGGGGCAAATTGGGCGATCAATTTTAGCAGATTCAATAGCAGCGGCTAACTCCAAACGGGCCGGTTCCATAAAGGGAGAATGGAAAGCACCACCCACCGGCAATAATAAAACTCTTTTGGCCCCAGCTTCTTTTAATTTTTCACCTGCCTTTTCGACACCTGAAATACTTCCTGAAATAACTACTTGGCCTGGACAGTTATAGTTAGCAGCCACTACTTGGCCTTCAAATTCAGCACAAATCTTTTCAATTTGTTCATCACTTAAACCTAAAACAGCAGCCATCGTGCTTGGTTCCATTTCACAAGCTTTTTGCATGGCCAAAGCCCGCTTAGAAACTAAAGATAAACCGTCTTGCCAACTTAATCCCCCGGCGGCCACTAAAGCAGAAAATTCGCCAAGAGAATGGCCAGCCACCATATCAGGCTTGAAATTTAACCCTAATTTGGCAATTAAAATGGAATGCAAATAAATAGCAGGTTGAGTTACTTTTGTTTGCTTAAGTTCTTCCTCTGAGCCATTAAACATGATATCAGAAAGGGAAAATCCTAGAAGTTCATCCGCTTCAGAAAATATTTCCCTAGCTAACGAGTAGGTTTCAAATAAATCTTTTCCCATTCCGGGAAATTGCGATCCTTGACCAGGAAAAATATATGCCTTCATTTATAAATTAATTATTTAATGTAAATTTGTTTGCAAAGATAAAAAAATGAAGCGTTTTCTGAAATTCAGCAAACATTTAGTCCCCTAATACAATGATTAAAAATTTATTAGTCTACTCTTTATTTGGCCTGATTCTTTTACTAAATGGTTGTAAAACTCAAGACATTACTCCTAAATCGCCCAATAATTCGAAGGTGATTATAGACCAATTAAATAGCGTTGATTTTGTCCAAAGAAATGTAAATAATGAAGGACAAATCACCATAGTAGGGAAATCCGATAAAAATTTCCAATCGGCTAAAATAAAATTCAATAGTTCATTAAGTGGTGTTTCAACGGATTGGTTGACACTTGCCATAGACCCAAGCACCAATGGATTCAAAGGGAAGTTTACCTTAAAAGCCGGTGGTTATTACCCTCAAATCCAATTATTCAATGACAATAAACTTTATACCGATACTCTTTTAACTTGGAATGTGAAGGTGGGCGAAGTCTTTGCGGTCATCGGACATTCACTAGCCGAAGGACAAAAACCATATACGATTGAAAACTATGATCGAACATGGTGTGACATAGTCATCTGGCAATATGATGGAGCAAATAATAATTATTGGGGCCGATTAGCTGAAAAACTAAAAGCAAAACTAAATGTACCTGTTCGAATTTATAACACAGGAGTTGGGGGATCCACTTCTGAACAATGGGGGAAATCAGCCTATGGATTATCCTTTCAAAGTGATCTTTTTGATTGGAAAAAACGATACCCATATTGGTTTTTTGAACAAAGATGTATAAATGATTTTTCTAAAACAGGGTTAAGAGCCATTTTTGTTGAGCATGGTGAAAATGATCATGGAACAGAAGAAAATTTAATCGTGAAATATACTCAAGATTATATTCAAAAGTCTAGAGATTTACTTAGCGCACCCCAATTAGCTTTTATAATCTCGAAAAGTAATTTTGGTGGCACTGAAGTCAATATTGCAAAAATAAGAAGTGCTCAAAAAAGAATGTTGACTGAAATTAAAAATACGCTTGAAGGCCCTGATTTAGAAAGCATTAGTGGAGTGAAATATCGTTGGGATTTGCTACATTTTAATAGCGCCGGATTAGAGGAAGCCGCGATAAGATGGGATAACTCCTTGCCAATTTCTTACTTCTCAACTACTTCGCAGATAAGCCCTAAATAACCTCACAGTTATTTCCCTTACCCCATAGATATCGATTCTTGGCTATTAAATCATACAAAGCATCCAGCAAAACTGTAGGTAATAAAAACAAAATACGCAAAGGTTGGAAGTACCAATGAGCCCCAACCATCAAAGTAGAAATAGCTTTAGATTTCATTAATAGTTGATCGCCAACAATCAATTTGATGCTATCAACTGCCCAATCAGAAGCATCAAATCGTTTTTGGAAATCAGTATATTCAAGGTCATATTGAGTAATAACATGTAATGGACTGACCAAAATACGTCGAAGTAATTTAGTTGACCCAAGACAAAAACGGCAATCTCCGTCTATAATGATATCCATTCTTTCCATTTTATTTTACTAACTCCACCCAACCCTTCAGTTGCTTCGTCTTTAAAGCTTCGTTCTTCACGTCAAATTTCACATCACAGGTGTAAAAATAGGTAGAGGCTGCCATCAAATTACCATTTAAATCTTTACCATTCCACCCAAATCCATTGATATCCCCTGAATATTGATATACCAATTGGCCATTTCGATCCACTATTTTACAAGCAACTTGAGTGACAAATCGAGGGCATCTCATCGCCTGGAATACATCGTTTTTACCATCCCCATTCGGGCTAAACAAATTAGGCAATTCAAAAGAGGGGCAATTATCTTGACAAACAATCTCACTTTTAGCCGACTCTTTCCCTAACTGGCTGATCGCCGTGACATAATAACAGCCAATAAATGAATCCGTTTTTTGATGTAGATATTTTAAATCAGACACCTCGGCTATTTTACCAAAAGTTGTTCCATCCTTCGAATAATGTATCCGATAACTTGCAATGCTTTGATCACAAGATCCCGTTAGCGTAGGTGTCCAAATAAGCGTATTGGTAAAACTTGTGAACTGACAATTTAACGAAGCATCTAAACTTTCACAGTTTAACGCCCCTAAAGCCAGTTTGGGAGCACATGGATTGACATCCGATTGCGGCTTAACACATACAATTTGGGAAGCATTGATTAAGCCTATTCTAGGTAAACCTTCCCCATAGGTTCCAATCGTTTCCACATAATAACAATACGTTGAATCCGGAGAAATCACCATGTCAAATTTGCCATCTTGAGTAAAATAATCAATTCCTTGGTCCGTAAAAGTATAGGTATTAGGGCCAGCAACCGAAACCTCCGTAATTTGATTGAACTTACCAGAACCCCGAGGGGTCTCACGATATACTCGGTGCACTTGGAAATCATTCGACCATGGTACACTAGCAGACCAGGCCAACTTAACAGATTTTACAGCGGCTTGACCCAATAAAAAAACAGAACTTGCCGGACTCGGTGAATCCAATAATTTGAACTGATTGTTTTGAGAATAATAAAAATCCACCTTATACCGATAGGCTCCAGCGGCTGTATTTAAATTCTTGTCGGCATACACGGTGTCCAATCTGGCCGGCGAAATTTTAGCTGGGATCCCTGACGAAATTGGAGTAAAATTGCTTCCGTTTTGGCCGTCCGCTCTTTGCACGACATACTGATAAGGACCCGAATAAAAAACCGTATCTAATTTCAAAGGCCTAGTCCATTTGACCAACATCTCCCCTAATTTCGCATCCGTTTTCAACACAGACACATTGGTCATTAATGGAGCAGCTGAAGGAATCAAAACACAGGCTGATTCCGACATAGGGCTATAATCGTCCGAGCCTTTGCTATTGGTAAATATCACCACCAACACATAGGTGTAATTCGCATTCTTCATTAAACCTGCACCGCCATTCGTGTCTTCAAACGATGTTTTTGTGATATCTAACCGTGCAATCTCTGTAAAACCAGTCAATGTCATTCCCGTTTGGCATACTTTATTCACTACAGGATTACAGGCAGATTGTTTTCGAAAAACAATAATTTTGGCATTAGGCAATGCACATGCATACGAGTTCCAGGTCAATAATGCATTGGATGTCGCCGGTTTAATCGAAGCCTTCAATCCTTTCACGGAAGGAGCGATCACACGAACTTTCCAGATTTTACTATCGACCAACTTAACGCCACCACCTACATTGACAGGCGGGTTATCCTCCACTTTAAAGAAAATATCATAGGTTTCCTTTCGAATATGCTGACAGGCCGTTTGCCATTTAAATACTCCGGTAGCAGGACTTGTCTGTTTGGGTGATGATGAAAAAGTAGCATAAGGTTGTTTAACGGCATAAGCAGTGTCCATCGCATACACATTGCCTAAACTATAAATCGTGATAGGATCCAATCGGCCTGACTTAGACAAAACATCGGTTGCAGAAATCGTTTCATTTAAGTAAGCACCTGCTTGAACACAAACATCAGGTGGAACCGTTATTTTAGGCCCTTTATTATCAACGTCTTTGACTTCGATCTGCATGTCTCTGACCGTTTCAGAAATTTTAACTCCATTCCTCCATTCTTCGATGATGAAAGCGCAGTTGTATAAACCCACCTCTTGAGGCGAATCCCAAATCAAATCTCCATTCAATGAGTTGATCGTAAAGTTGGAAGGCACAGTAGCCACCTCATTGGGTTGTCGAAAATTAGGAGCCGTCAATCCCCTACTACCGGTAGAACATGTTTCATAATCCCCTGTTTTGGAAACAGATAATCGGTAGGCCAAACTATCTCCCTCCGCATCCACCGCATTAGGATTATGAATAAAGGGTTGGCCAATAACGGCTGTCAAATCGACAGCTGGATTTAAAAGCAAGGGAGTGGAGTTTTGGCCTAATCCAGAATTAATTGAAAAAGTAGTTTCCACATAAAAAGGAACTTCCACCGAACGTGTAATATTTCTTACTCCATCGTTCCGATTAGGAACTGCGACCGATACCCGGTAAAAAAGCGCGGGTGCCGGATAGGTGTGCTCAATCTTGTAAATATTTTTCATCGTCCCATTGCCTATATCCACCGGTGAACCACAACATCTTTTAGCTTTAAATATAGCCGTACCATCTCCAAAACAAAAATTGACATCCCCTTGATCCTGATTGGCCCGGTTATTTTCAGTGTAGGTAGTTAGTGTAAATTCATATGTCAATGTTTTATCTGAAATACGCTTCACCGTAATTTCACCGCCCTTTAAATGAGTAGCCTGACTGGCGAAACAACCTAGAAAAAAAACTAAAAAGTAATAAGCAATTTTTCTGACCGACATAAAAACTATTTGTGAATAGGAAAGTTAATAAGGCAAATCCAATTATTTAAAAAAAATGGATTTTTTAATCGATTAATTTGAAGAACCCGCGTTTGAATTGTAGTTTTGATAGCTAAAATTCATTCGCTTAGTAAAAAAACAAAACGCTTGAGTAATTTTAAATTTAACAAATACATTTATTTATGGCTTGGTTAGCAAAATCTCTTAATTCATCTCTCGGGAAAAAGCTCCTGATGGCCATAACAGGCCTTTTTTTAATCAGCTTTCTCATTGTGCATTGTGGACTTAATGCCACCATCTTCTTGAATGATGGCGGAGCGACCTTCAACCAAGGTGCGGAATTCATGGGAACCAATCCCCTTATCCGTATGATGGAAATTGTGTTATTTGCCGGCTTGCTTCTTCACATCTTTGATGGCTTACGTTTATGGCTGGATAATAAAAAGAAACGCCCCGTCGCTTATGCAGTCGTTGACGGCTCGGCCAATAGCAAATGGTACTCAAGATCTATGGGTTTATTGGGGACATTGCTATTGCTCTTTTTGATAATTCATTTAAAGCATTTTTGGTATTTCTCTCGCCTTACAAATGATTTAACCGAAGCACATACGCTCTATAACGAAATGCAAATTGTTTTTGCAAGTCCGGTTGTCGTAGCCATCTATGTACTTGGCTGTATCTCTTTGGGCTATCATTTGTTGCATGGATTCCAAAGTGCCTTTCAATCCTTAGGATTAAATCATCCTAAATATTCACCCACCATCAAATGGATTGGAGTTGTTTATTCGGTCGTTATTTCGGCCACTTTTGCATCCATGCCGATTGCATTTTATTTTCATTTGATTCATTAATATCAGCCGACAAGAAATTATGACAAAAATAGACTCCAAAATCCCTGATGGAAATTTAGCCGAGAAATGGACCAAGTTCAAATCGAGTGTTTCGTTGGTCAACCCGTCCAACAAACGTAACCTGGAAATCATTGTTATTGGTTCTGGCCTAGCAGGTGCATCAGCAGCCGCTTCTTTAGCTGAATTGGGATATAAAGTAAAAGTATTTTGCTTTCAAGATTCTCCTCGACGTGCGCATTCCATTGCCGCTCAAGGGGGTATCAATGCATCCAAAAACTATCAAAACGACGGAGATTCGGTATACCGACTGTTTTACGATACCATTAAAGGGGGTGATTATAGAGCTCGTGAGGCAAATGTGCATCGCTTAGCTGAAGTTTCCGGAAGTATCATAGACCAATGTGTAGCTCAGGGTGTTCCTTTTGCTCGTGAATATGGTGGATTACTTTCCAACCGTTCCTTCGGGGGTACCCAAGTTCAAAGAACGTTTTATGCGGCAGGTCAAACAGGCCAGCAATTATTATTAGGTGCTTATTCAGCTTTGCAGCGCCAAGTAGGAATGGGTAATGTAAAATTATATACGCGCCACGAAATGCAGGACGTGGTGACTATTGACGGGAAAGCGCGTGGAATTATCGCCCGTGATTCTGTCAGTGGTGCATTAGAAAGACATTTTGGACATGCCGTTTTATTATGTACCGGTGGATATGGCAACGTGTTTTATCTGTCAACCAATGCCATGGGATCCAATGTGACCGCAGCATGGAAAGCACACAAAAAAGGAGCTTTCTTCGCGAATCCTTGCTATACACAGATTCACCCTACGTGTATTCCCGTTTCTGGCGATCATCAGTCGAAGTTGACACTCATGTCAGAATCTTTACGTAACGATGGCCGTATTTGGGTTCCCAAAAAAGAAAATGATACCCGCAAGGCCAATGAAATACCAGAGGATGAAAGAGATTATTATTTAGAGCGTCGTTATCCTGCCTTTGGGAATTTAGTTCCTCGAGATATTGCTTCTAGAGCTGCGAAGGAACGTTGCGATGCAGGTTTTGGTGTAGGCACATCAAAAATGGCGGTTTACTTAGATTATGCAGCTGCCATTATTCGATATGGTAAAGGAGAAGCTAACAAACACAATATGTATAGCCCAACAGACGAAGAAATTCAATCCATGGGAAAAACGGTTGTGAAAGAAAAATATGGCAACCTTTTTGACATGTATAAGCAGATCACTGGAGAGGATCCATATGAAATCCCAATGCGTATCTATCCAGCCGTTCACTACACGATGGGAGGACTTTGGGTCGATTACAATTTAATGACGACCATTCCTGGCCTTTATGCGTTAGGAGAGGCTAATTTCTCGGATCATGGAGCGAATCGCTTAGGCGCATCAGCCTTAATGCAAGGATTAGCCGATGGCTATTTTGTCATTCCTTATACGATAGGGGCTTATTTGGCCTCCGAAATTCGTACGCCGGCCATGTCGACGGATTCTGAAGATTTTGCATCGGCCGAAAAAGCTGTTCGTGATCGTTTAGAGACTTTGATGAACATTAAAGGTTCAAAACCTGTGGATTATTTCCACAAGCGTTTAGGTAAAATTATGTGGGATGAATGTGGAATGGCTCGAAGTGAAGAAGGCTTAAAAACATCGATTAAAGAAATTCAAGCGCTTCAAAAAGAGTTTTGGTCCGATGTAAAAATCCCCGGTGACATCAATAATTTAAACCCTGAATTAGAAAAAGCTGGTCGCGTGGCCGACTTCCTAGAGTTAGGGGAATTGATGTGTATCGACGCCTTAGACAGGAATGAAAGTTGCGGGGGCCACTTCCGAATGGAATACCAAACAGAAGATGGAGAAGCCCTACGTGATGACGATAAATATGCGTACGTAGCCGCTTGGGAGTACGAAAAACAATCAAGTTTCAAACTTCACAAAGAAGAATTGAAATACGAAAATATCAAAATTGCTCAAAGATCTTATAAATAAAACGATACCATGGAAGGAAATTTAAACCTGACACTTAAAATTTGGAGACAAAAAAATGCCCAAACGGCTGGTAAATTCGAAACCTACCAAGTGAGTGGTATTTCAACCGATATGTCATTTTTGGAAATGATTGACGTGCTAAATAACCGTTTGATCCAAGAAGGAGATGATCCAGTAGCTTTTGATCATGATTGCCGCGAAGGTATTTGTGGCATGTGTTCCATGTACATCAACGGTCGGCCCCATGGACCTAATCGGGGTGTGACCACCTGTCAGTTGCATATGCGCTCATTCAAAGATGGCGAAACGATCACTGTGGAACCGTGGAGAGCTAGTGCTTTTCCTGTGATCAAGGATTTAGTTGTTAACAGATCCGCTTTTGATCGAATCATTGCCGCTGGCGGTTTTATCTCAGTCAATACAGGGAATGCACAAGATGCAAATAACCTACCGATCAATAAAGATGATGCGGATGATGCTTTTGCCGCAGCAGCTTGTATAGGTTGTGGCGCTTGTGTGGCAGCCTGCAAAAATGCATCTGCCATGTTATTTACCTCAGCCAAAATATCCCAATTAGCTTTATTGCCTCAGGGTCAAATAGAAGCAGCCACACGGGCACAAGCCATGGTTGCACAAATGGATGAAGAGGGCTTTGGTGCCTGTTCGAATACAGGTGCATGCGAAGCAGAATGTCCCAAAGGTATTTCGATTGAAAATATTGCTCGAATGAACCGTGAATATTTCTCGGCGACTTTCAGCTCAAAATAATATTCACCTAATGGCCCCTGAAACGTATTTCAAGGGCTTTTTACGCCCTTGTTTCTAGAACCAAATCACTCGAAATCAACCCAAAAAGCTAGCTCATCAGGCTGGCTTGAGGTGATCTGCGGCTCCATGTTTTCTGGTAAAACAGAAGAGCTCATTCGAAGACTTAGGCGGGCAAAAATAGCCCAATTGCAAGTGGAGATTTTCAAACCTGCATCTGATACGCGTTATCATGATGAAGATATTGTTTCCCACAATCAAAATACCATTCGGTCCACCCCAGTTCATAGTGCAGTTGAAATTCTATTGCTTGCCGGTGATTGCGATGTGATTGGATTAGATGAGGCGCAATTTTTTGATCAAAGTATTGTAGATGTTTGTAATTCATTGGCCAATCAAGGCAAGCGAGTCATCGTTGCCGGTTTAGATATGGATTTTAAAGGCCTACCCTTTGGCCCTATGCCGGATTTAATGGCTATAGCTGAATATGTGACGAAAGTGCATGCTATATGTGTTTCCTGCGGAGGTGTGGCCCAATATTCATATAGAACGGCGGCCAACCAAGATATAGTCATGTTAGGGGAATCCGACACCTATGAAGCCCGTTGCCGTGCCTGCTTTCCTCTTCTTTCCTAAATTATGCCCAAAGATCCATCCTTTAAAAAATTATTTCAAAAAATTATAGCTAAAAAACCAAAGGACTTAGATAAGCAATTTGGGAAAGCTCATGAGGAAATTTTTGAACAAATGGATTGCCTGACTTGCGGGAATTGTTGCAAGACAACCAGTCCCATGTGGAATGAAACAGATATTCAGCGGGTAGCTCATTTATTTAAAATGAAGGTTTCTACTTTTTTAGATACCTATCTAGTTCAAGACTCCGACGGGGATTGGGTGTATCCTGCAGCTCCCTGCCCATTTTTAACGGCAGAAGATAACACCTGCCAAATCTATGATCATCGACCTAAAGCATGTAAAGAATACCCGCATACGAATCGAAAAAACATGATGGGGATCATTCAACTAACGGCTAAGAATGTCCTAATATGCCCCGCTGTAGGCCAAATAATGGAAAAATTAGAACAAGTGTACCTGGGCCCAAAATAGAATTTGAAAATCACGTTAAAATTGAGGAAATTCGTATATTCATAATAAAATAGAATTCAATGCCAGCAACTGAATACCTTGGAATCGATGTCGGTGGAACCGGAGTTAAAATGGGAATTGTGCATGCCGATACGGGTCAAATAAACAATTTTCAAAGTTACGATACCGCTACTTGGCGTGAATCAAATCATTTTTTAGATCGATTAGCCGATGCAATAGCCTTGCATTTATACCAACATAAAAATGTTCAAAAAGTGGGCATTGGCCTACCCGGTATTTTAACCAAAGACCGAAGAACCTTAATTGAAATTACGGCCATCCCTGAAATTGACGGATCTCCCATGATTGATATGTTGGAAAAACGTTTTCCCGAACATACTTTTTTCATGGAAAATGATGCCAATGCAGCGGCTTTAGGTGAATTTTATTTCTCACCAGACAAATCAAACATGCCCGAAGATTTTGTATTTATCACCCTAGGTACTGGAGTAGGTGGTGCGGCCGTCATCGACCGCAAAATATTTTTAGGAGGAGATGGAAATGCCATGGAACCCGGACATGTGCCTTCTGAAAATGGCAAAGTATTAGAGAGGAATGTGGGCAAGAAAGAATTACTTCAAATGGCCAACCAAATGAGGGCTGAATATAAAGGGGAAACAAGTTTACCAAGCGATGGAACCATCTCGACCACCGCGCTGGTTGTTGCCGCTGAAAAAGGGGATGCCTTAGCCCAAGCGATATGGGATGAAGTGGGTACTCTTTTAGGCGATATGCTCGTCTCACTGATCCGTATTTTGGATATTAAAAATATATTTATTGGGGGTGGATTATCCGCATCCTTTGATTTTATTATTCCAAGCATGGAAAAACAATTAAACTATTGGCTTACTCCGGCCTACCTTGAAAAATTGACCATAAAAAAAGCATTGCTTGGAAATGATGCAGGATTATTAGGTGCAGCTTCCTTGTGTTTTTAAGAAAAAATGGCTGTAAAATTCATTATTTCAAAAATTTAAACATCAAGAGTTACATTATTTATATATAATATTCATTTAATGCTATTTAGAATAAAAATTGTTTGATAATCCCATTTAAAATTCTAATATTTGCATCGTTTTTCAACCCCAAAATTTTTAATAAAATGTCAGATATTGCAGAAAAAGTAAAAAGCATCATCGTAGAGAAATTAGGCGTAGAGGCTTCAGAGGTTACTCCAGAGGCATCCTTCACAAATGATTTGGGAGCTGACTCCTTAGATACGGTTGAGTTGATCATGGAATTTGAAAAAGAATTTAGTGTTTCTATTCCAGATGACCAAGCTGAAAATATCCAAACAGTAGGCCAAGCGATTGCCTATTTGGAAAACGCGAAGTAATCGAATCAAGATAATTAAATATGTCAATTAGTACTAGACAATGAATGAGGGATTTATCCTACATGATTTCTAGAACTAATTGACTTTTTTTTTGAACGATTTTAAAAAAATCACATGGAATTAAAACGAGTTGTAGTCACGGGGCTAGGTGCCCTTACTCCCATTGGAAATACCGTTGGCGACTTTTGGGATGGTTTATCTAAGGGTAAAAATGGTTGTGGTCCCATTACGAAATTTGACGCCGAAAAATTCAGAACTCGTTTTGCGTGTGAATTAAAAGATTTCAAGGTTGAGGATTACATCAATCCCAAAGAGGCCCGAAAAATGGATCCATTTACCCAATATGCAGTGGTGGCATCAGATGAGGCCATTGCAGATGCAGGTTTTGATATGGAAACCTTGAACAAAAATAAGGTGGGTGTTATTTGGGGGTCTGGGATAGGTGGGTTAAAGACTTTTGAGGATGAAATGATTTATTTTGGCCAAGGAGATGGGACGCCTAAAATCAATCCCTTCTTTATTCCTAAAATGATCGCTGATTCAAGTTCGGGACAAATATCTATTCGTAATAGATTTAGAGGTCCTAATTATGTGACCGTTTCAGCATGCTCGTCGGCAAATAATGCCATCATCGATGCATTCAATTATATCAGAACAGGTAGGATTCATGTGTGTGTTACCGGTGGTTCAGAAGCGCCGGTGACTATTGCATCGGTCGGTGGTTTCACAGCGATGCATGCCATGTCGACTCGAAACGATGATCCTGCTACTGCATGTAGGCCCTATGACGTAGATCGTGATGGTTTTGTGGTAGGTGAAGGAGCAGGCGCTTTAATTTTAGAAGAATATGAACATGCCAAAGCAAGAGGTGCTAAAATATACGCAGAATTAATTGGCGGTGGCTTCTCTTCCGATGCGCATCACATCACTGCGCCACACCCAGAAGGGTATGGCGCCTTGTTATCCATGCTTGACGCATTGGAAGATGCAGGAATTAAACCCGAGGAAGTCGACTATATTAATACGCATGGAACATCAACGCCCATTGGAGATCCACAAGAGATCAAAGCGATTGTCGATTGTTTTGGTGAACATGCCTATAAAATGTCGATCTCGTCAACCAAATCCATGACGGGACATTTATTGGGAGGCGCAGGAGCTGTAGAAGCTGTGGCATCCGTGTTAGCTATCCAACATCAATTTGTTCCACCTACGATTAATATCTTCAATCGTGATCCTGAAATAGACCAACGAATTGATTTGACAGAAAATAAAGGAAAGTCTAGAAAAATCGATATCGCATTAAGCAATGGATTTGGATTTGGAGGCCATAACGCTACCGTCATTTTTAGAAAATTATAATCTATGCCCCTAAAAACTCTTTTAAGTTGGATTAACCCAAATACCGTAGACCTAAGAGAGAGATTTCTAAAAAAATCAGTGACGCATTTATTAGGTTCAAGCCCTAATAACCTCAATTTATACCGATTAGCTTTTTTACATGCATCAGCGTCCAAAGATAGCGTAGCTAAAACATACAAAGAATCTAACGAAAGACTCGAATTCCTAGGTGATTCCGTGTTAGGAATGATCACAGCAGCCTATTTATTTAAAAAATTTCCATTTAAAGACGAAGGGTTTTTAACTGAAATTAGGTCCAGAATGGTCAGCAGAGAATCCCTCAATGTCCTTGGCCGGAAATTAGGCCTAGATGAAGTGATCGAATACGAAAATCAGAAAAAAACAATTTTGTCGCGTTCCAGTATGTACGGAGATGCGCTAGAAGCGTTTATTGGCGCTATTTATTTAGACAAAGGTTTTGCCTTCACACAAAATTTCATCATTACTAAAATATTGACCCAATATTTTGATTTAGAAATTGTCGTTCAAAACAATCCCAATTTCAAATCATTGCTCATCGAATGGGCACAAAAGGAGGGCAAGAAAGCGCAATTTACCCTGGAGGAAGAAGGGTTGCATCACAATAAAGAATTTACCGCTTTCGTCCTTCTAGACGGAGAAAAAATTTCTGAAGGAAAAGGATATTCAAAAAAGAAAGCCGAACAAACTGCAGCGATGAAAGCTTGTGAAGAGTTGGGCATAAAATAAACTCCCATGAAAACACCTAGTTTATTTGCACACTATTGGTCCGAAAATGAAACATTGACTACGTTCCAAGAGGTCATGAATTGGAATATCAATCCCATCATCATCGAAATTATTCAAACTGAAATTACGCATCAACTCCATTCAGAATTTATCCAGCAGACGCTGCCTAACTTCAATTGGGACTCAAACAGGTTTACAGAAAAATGGGGTGCAGCTACGCAAAGTCTACTAATCCATGTAACACTTCCTGAAAAAATTTGGCTCGATTGGATTCAAGATTTAACAAACAAAACCATCAGCACGACAGAGGAATCAAAGCAAACAAGCTTAGAGGAAATCTACCCGTCTTTCGACGAATTGTTAAATGCTGAAGTGTATTATAGCTCCCCCGCGGACTCATTAGAGGAAATGCCAGATGATACGGAGATTGAAGATGATCCTACAGTCAATGAAGAAGTCATAATCGATGAAGAAATCATCATCGAAGAAGTAATAGAGATGGAAGAAAATACTTCGCTAGATGAAGTATTGCCAAGTATCATCGAAAATGAATCTGCCGATTTCGATTCAATAAATGACACACCGACTACTAAGGATCTCGGTGATGATCAAGACGTCAATCAAGAAACTAACTTTGAAATTATTATTGAGGACGCTCAAAAAACAGAGGCGCCGATAGAGCACATGGATATCGAATTTTCTGTATTAAATGTAGAAATTGGTTCCAAGGCTCCATCTGAGAAAAAAATATTGGATATATTAAGCGATTCCCCAGAGGAAAAGGTATTCGAGAAACTACAATCCAATCAAGACAATTCCCTTAAAGATCGAATTCATACCGAAATGACTTCTTCCTTAGCCGAAACCCTACCCCTTTTCCAAAAGATCAATTTCATTCAAAATTTATTTAACGGAGAATCAGCCTATTTGGACCAAATCATTCAATTCATAGACCATGAGGCAAATAAATCCACCGATTGGAAATCAATTTTACAAACAAAATATGCCGAATTCCAACGAGTCGGCAATCAAGAATTGTGGAATGAGCTCTATGAACTCATCGAAAGAAAATTCAGTTAACTGATCTAAATGATCAGTTTTTGATTACATATTCAGGAATAAACTCAGTAGTTTCATCTAAAAATGAAACTACTTTTTGTTTTAATTTTAATGCTTACTTTTCAAGCCATGTTGGCCCAGCAACCGGATGTTTATGCCGATGAAGAAAAGCAATCCAATTATAATTATTTTCTACAAAATCCTTTACAAATTAATGAAGTAACAGCGGATGAGCTTTCAGCTTTGGGAATGCTGACGCTGGCCCAAATTTCAACCTTTATATCGCATAGAACACAGGTTCATTACTTTGAATCTATCTATGAACTCCAAACGATTGTTGGCTGGGACATTCCACTTTTAAAAAAGATAAAACCATTTTTAAGGTGTAACAAAATACACAAAAAGTGGTATGAATTTCATGCAACAAAACATCAAATACTCATCAGAAACGAGACTACCCTAGAAGAAAAAAAAGGATTTAGCCCTATCGATGCAAGAAGTAAAACGAGGTATTTAGGTAATCCATGGGGCCAACTAGTTCGATATCGAGGGCAGTTAAATGCTTACATCCGCGTAGGTACTTTAATCCAAAAAGATGCGGGAGAAGTCAATTACCTTGATTTTAAAAGCATTTTCATCGAAATAAAGCCAAACCGTTGGCTTGATAAAATAATCATAGGAGATTTCATCAATCAATGGGGACAAGGCCTAGTCCAATCAGGTGGTTTTTCATTAGGCAAAAGTTTTGAAAGCATCAAAGCCACACAAAAATTTCATTTAGGCGCGATTCCATATACATCTAGTGGGGAAACCTCCTTTTATCGAGGATTAAATATTCAATTTCATATGGGTTCATTCAATTTTCAAGCCTTTAGCTCCATAAGAAATTTGGACGCGAGCTTGAGTTCAGATAGCACAGAGCCTAAAAAACAAATTAATTCTTGGATAGAAGATGGGTATCATAGAACGGCCACTGAAATATCTCATCAATCAACCGTGGAGGAAACCGCATGGGGAGGAAGTATGCAATGGATTCACAAACCGACCCATTTGGCTATTCAATTTAATCTATCCCAGACCCTTTTTTCGCTAGAAAAATCAAAATCCACTTTGGCTTATAAGGTACATTCTTGGTCCGGAAACCAGGTTCAAAATTATTCCTTTAGCTTCCAAGTCCCCATTCACCTAATTCATTTCACAGGAGAATTTGCCTGGATGCCTGAAAATCATTTCGCTTTAATCCAAGGCGGAGCCTTTGCCGCTTCTAAAAAAATAGATCTGTCCTACCTAATGAGGTATTATGCACCCTCCTATTTTAGCCCTAAGGCTCAGGGAATCGGAGAAAGTGCAGAAACAGCCAATGAAATGGGTTTATTTATAGGGAATCAAATCACTTTTGACAAGAGAAATAAGCTATCCAGTTACCTAGATGTTTTTAGATTCCCCGGATTAAAATATGGAGTATCCCAACTTAATTCCTGGGGATGGGAGTTGCTGAGCCGATATCAATGGGAAAAAAGAGGGAAATATATGTTTTTTGGCCAACTAAAATGGACGTCTAAACAAAATGATGTAAGTCGGGATAATAAAGTATTAACTCGAAATCATTTAATACAAACAAGTCTAGACTTGCACCAGTTTAGGGCCAAGAAACTAGATTTTCACACGCGATTTATGACGTGTTTATTGATCGGCGCCAACACCTATGAAACAGGCTTGCTAATCCTGCAAGATGTTAAATATCAAATACGTTCTTTGGGAATTCAACTAAGAATCGGGTTTGTAAGTTCTTCCTCCTATGATTCAAGGTTGTATGCCTATGAGGTAGGCGTGCCCCTATCCTTTTCTTTACCTGCTTATTATGGCCATGGTTTTAGAAATTGCTTGGTGTTGGAGTATAAATGGACAAAAAATTCAACGCTTTCCTTAAAAATGGCAAGGACAAACTACCTAGATCGGGATGAAATTGGCTCAAGTTTAGACCTAATCAAGGAATCACATAAAACAGATGTGACGTTTCAGTACCAACTAACTATTTAGGTCAATACAGATTAACTTCGGTTTCAAGGGAAATACCAAATTTTTCAAAGACTGAAGCTTTGATTTTTTCTGCAATTTGTTGGATTTGTTTGCCGGTCGCGTTTCCATAATTAACAAGCACTAAGGCCTGATTTACGTGTACGCCAGCATCTCCATCTCGATAACCTTTCCAACCTGCCTGCTCGATGAACCAGCCCGCAGGAAATTTAATGTCCTTGCTACCCTCGACAGGATAATGAGGAATCCCCGGATAAGTCTGTAGTAATCGATCGGCCTCTTGAGCCGTGACCGTTGGGTTTTTAAAAAAACTTCCGGAATTTCCAATCTCTTTTGGGTCAGGCAATTTACTCTTCCTGATTTCAATGACCACCTTAGAAATATCGCTAATCGTAGGATTGGAGATCCCTTTTTCATTCAAAATTGCTTGAATGGCCCCATAAGAAGTTTTAATATTGGGCTTTTTACTTAATTTAAAACAGACCGTTGAGATGAGGTATTTATCTTTCCCAGCATGTTTAAAATAACTTTCCCGATAGCCAAACTGACATTGAGATTTTTCAAATCGTTCCACCGCTAAAGTCGCTAAATTCAAAGCCTCTAAATGATCAAATGTATCTTTGATTTCAACTCCATAAGCACCTATATTTTGCATAGGAGCGGCGCCAACCGTCCCTGGTATAAGGGCTAAATTTTCAATGCCTGACCAATTATGCTCTACGGCATAACTGACTAAGTCGTCCCAAAGTTCCCCAGCTCCACTTCGTAATATAACGTGATCGTCATCTTCTTGAATAACTTCAAAACCTTTGATTTCATTCTTTACGACCAGCGCATGGATATGCTTTGTGCATAAAATATTACTTCCACCTCCTAAAAAAAGATGTGGCACATGTGCATATTGGCCTGTTTTTAGCAGTGCCACATAGGATTCCAAACTCGATATAATCGTGAAATATTGAGCCTTAGCCTCAATCCCAAAAGTATTATATTCTTTTAAAGAATAGCTTTCAAATACCTGCGGAACTGAATTGGATTTAGGCATTTTAAATTAATTTGGTCGATAAAAATTCTTGTAATTCGGGTACCGTATTAGACATCATGTTTTTAGAATTGCCCTCCCACAACTTTTTTCCATCCTTTAAAAACATAACAAATTGCCCCATTCTCATCACAGAATTCATATCATGAGAAATCACAATCGTGGTAATTCCATATTCAACTGTAATTTCCTGAATCAAAAGGTCAATTTTAACAGCAGTCAATGGATCTAATCCGGAGTTAGGTTCATCGCAAAAAAGATATTTGGGATTCATCACGATAGCTCGGGCAATACCCACCCGCTTTTTCATTCCACCTGAAATCTCAGAGGGCATTTGGTTCGCGGCAGCCTCTAAACCTACCCTTTTTAAACACAACATAGCCTGCTCCGTTTTTTCTTCTAAACCTTGCGAGGTAAGCGTATCTAACGGAAATCGAACATTTTCCAACACCGTTTTTGAATCAAAGAGCGCCCCTCCCTGAAATAAAACTCCCATCTCTCGCCGAATGGCCTTAACGGTTTCCTGGTCTGCATTTATAAAGTCTCTTCCATCGTAAAGTACATGACCTTTTTCGGGCGTTAAAATCCCAATCATACATTTCAACAAAACACTTTTCCCTGTACCACTACCTCCGATTACCATGTTCGTCATTCCTTGTTGGAATACACCACTCACGCCGTCAAGAATGACCCTTCCTTCGAATTCCTTATGCATGCCTTTAATTTCAATCATGTTCAAAATTAGGTATATTTTATCAAAAATAAACACGAATACCCTGGACTAATTACATGAAGTGATTCAAAAAAAAATGTGTAAATTGGATTATTATATTAACTCAACTCATTAAACCCCATAACCATGTTTTTAATTATTATCGGAATCGTCCTTTTTTTAGCAGGACAAGGTATTGGTAGCCCCAATCTCGTATTTTCAAAATATAGCCCCACATTCAAAATTGTCGGTATTGTATTTGCCCTCATTGGCTTATTAACTTCTGCTGTTAAGCAAATAGATGCAGGAGAAGTAGGGGTACAAAGTGTGTTCGGTAAGGTCGTTCCGGAAACGTTATCCAGTGGATTGAATTTTGTGAATCCCATTGCCAATGTGTATATTTTCGACTCAAAAACACAAAATTATACCATGTCGGCCGTACATGATGAAGGAGATCGTTCCGGTGATGATGCGATTCGGGTACTCACAGCAGACGGATTAGAAGTGGTGGTCGACCTAACGGTATTGTTTAGAATTTTACCTTCTGATGCACCCAAAATTTTAAAGGAGATAGGGGAAGATTATAAAAACAAAGTGGTTCGCCCCATCACAAGAACCATGATCCGAGATAATGCCGTCTATTATGATGCGGTGGCTTTGTATTCATTAAAAAGAAATGAATTTCAAACACGTATTTACAATGATATCGAAAAGAATTTCAAGAAACGTGGCTTAGTATTGGAGCAGCTCCTAATCAGAAACATTAATCTGCCTAATTCAGTCAAGCAAACCATTGAGTCTAAAATTAATGCGGAGCAGGATGCTCAAAAAATGCAATTTGTCCTTCAAAAAGAAAAGCAAGAAGCCGAAAGAAAACGAGTGGAAGCCCAAGGAATCGCCGATTATCAAAAAATATTATCCACAGGATTGAGCGATAAACAATTGCAATACGAATCGATTATAGCTCAAAAAGAATTAGCCAAATCTCCTAATGCGAAAGTGATTATCATGGGAAGTAGCAAAGGAACACCGATTATTTTGGGAAACAATTAAAATGAATCAGTGAAATCATCTTAATTTTCACTGATGTAGATCTACAAAAAAGACCGAAAAACATGTTCTTCGGCCTTTTTTGTATGTATTCAATGCGGTTATTTACTTAAAATAGAATGACCCATCTTATCCCGTTTTGTCTCCAAATACTTTTCATTGTGCTTATTAGGCGTAATTTCAATCGGAATCGAGTCTACAATTTCAAGGCCATAGCCGAGCAGACCCGCCCGTTTTTTAGGATTATTAGAAATCAACCTTATTTTGTGTACCCCCAAATCACGTAAAATTTGAGCCCCAACTCCATAATCACGTTCATCCATCGAAAAGCCTAACTCCAAATTCGCCTCCACAGTGTCGCGACCTTGTTCTTGCAATTTATACGCCTTTAATTTATTTAATAATCCGATACCCCGACCCTCTTGGAACATATATAAAATAACACCTTTCCCTTCTTGTTCAACCATACCCATGGCTGCGTGCAACTGTGATCCGCAATCACAACGGCAACTACCAAAAATATCACCCGTCACACAAGAACTATGTACACGCACCATCACCGGCTCATCTATTTTCCATTCCCCCTTGACTAAAGCCAAGTGAGTATCGCCCGTGTTTTTTTGTTTAAAAGCAATCAATTCAAATTGACCCCATTCGGTCGGCATATTCACGCGAATCTCTCGAGTAATCAATGATTCCGTATTTAACCTATATTCAATTAAATCCTTAATAGTCACTAATTTAAGATCAAATTTATCAGCGATCATTCTAAGGTCTGGCAAACGAGCCATACTCCCATTGTCATTCAAAACTTCAATCAAAACACCCGAAGGCTGAAATCCAGCTAATTTAGCAAAGTCCATGGATGCCTCCGTGTGGCCCGTTCTCCTTAAAACTCCCTCGGATTTACTCTTCAATGGAAATATGTGGCCAGGTCGACCCAAATCCTTTGGTTTAGTATTGAAATCCACCAAGGCTTTTATTGTTTTTGAACGGTCACCCGCAGAAATACCTGTGGTACAGCCATGGCCTAATAGATCAACAGATACGGTAAATGGAGTTTCATGAGAAGTCGTATTTTGATCAACCATCATCTCTAATCCTAAGGCTAAACAACGCTCCTCAGTTAAAGAAACACACATAAGTCCCCTCGCCTCTTTAATCATAAAATTGACCAATTCGGGAGTAATTGCCTCTGAAGCACATATCATATCGCCCTCATTCTCACGATCTTCATCATCGGCAACGATAATAATTTTACCCAATTTAATATCCTGAATGGCGTCTTCAATACGGTCCAATCGAATAGGTAATTCATTCATATTTAAAGCTATATATTTAACGAAAACACAAAGGTACGCAGATTTTAATCCTATTTTACCTAAATTGCAACATAAATAACATGAAATTTATGTCGATTGAAGTCCTACATCTAAGCAAGTATTTTGGTCAATCACTGGCGATCAGCGACCTGAGTTTTGACTTGAAAATGGGCCAAATAACGGGATTTCTAGGTCCTAATGGCGCGGGGAAATCAAGCACCTTAAAAATTTTGATGGGCTTAGAAATTCCAAGCTTTGGTGAGGCCAAAATTTTGGGAATAGATGTGCAAAAACAGGATATAAAAATCAAAAAACAAATAGGGTATTTGGCAGAAAATAATCCATTATATCCCGAAATGTACATCAAAGAATTCTTAACCTTTATTGGCAAAATTCATGGTATTAGTTCATCAGAACTACCCAAAAGAATTACAGAAGTCATCGAATTAGTCGGTCTAGAAAGAGAGCAAAAAAAGAAAATAAAAGAAATTTCGAAGGGGTACCAACAGCGAGTTGGCCTGGCCCAAGCGATCCTTCATGACCCAAAAATTTTAATTTTAGATGAGCCCACCAGCGGCTTGGATCCGAATCAAATGGAAGAGATTAGGTCATTGATTGTCGCCTTAAAAAAAGATAAGACCATCTTATTCTCAAGTCATTTATTAGGGGAAGTCGATGCCATCTGTGATCATGTGCTGTTAATCGACAAAGGCCAATTGAAAGCTAATTGCAGCATTGAAGAAGCAAAAAAATACCCAGGAGGGCTAATTGCTTTCTTTAAGGATAAGACTAATGAGTAAGTTCAAAATTATCGGCATCCAAATCCGTTGGAAATTTCGCCCTAAATTCAAGCAAGTCTGATTTTGATATGGAATAGGTTTGAATGGAATTCTCAGCGCCTAGATTCAATAAATCTTCTCCAAAGAACGAAATAAGGGCAGAATCACCTTGGTATTGAATATTATTTCCATCCTGGCCTATTCGATTCACTCCGACCACATAAGCTAAATTTTCAATAGCCCGTGCCCGTAAAAGTGTATTCCACGCATGAGAACGAACCGCAGGCCAATTCGCCACATAAATAGCTAGGTCATAAGCTAAGTCAACATTCCTTGACCACACGGGAAAGCGTAAATCGTAACAAACAAATGCCGCGATATTCCAATTTTTATAAGAAATAATTCGTTTTTCAGTTCCAGCCGTATAAAACTGATCCTCGCCTCCCATCCTAAATAAATGTTTCTTGTCATAACTGAGAATTTTACCTTCAGGGTCGACAGCCACAAATCGGTTGAAAAATTGATTGTTTTCTTTGCATTTAATGCTCCCCACGACTAAAGCATTTAGCCGATTAGCCATTAATTTGAGCCATTTGATAACTGGACCCTGGCCAATTTCCGCTCCCTGATCATTCATACTAAATCCTGTACTGAACATTTCAGGTAGGACCACCACATCAGTTTGATTGATTAAATGCTGAAGCTTTTCCTCTAATAGGGCACAATTAGCTAGAGGATTTTCCCAGGCTATTTCGAATTGAACTAAACTTACCCGCAAAGGATTATTGGGGCCGGACATGTACTGATTTATTATTTTGCTTTGGCAATATATGAATAATATATTTTCAATTTAGCCTTCAATGCATTTAGGGGAATAAACCGTGCACTCTCACTCGATATTTTAGCATTTCCTGATGCATCTGCTGAAATCGCAGGAGTCAGTAAAAAACCTAAATTAGCTTTATTTCCGGTCAATAATGCTTGCATGATGGTCGTCACATTAAAAGAGTAGGTATTGGTACCCGAATTATAATTAGCCGTTTGAACTCCAGAAGCACCTTCGGCCACAAAGTATTTAAGTCCGTACGTATTTCTTAGAGGTCTATTAGAGCCATCCGATTCGATTAGGGACAATTGGCCTATCGTCAACCCTAAATCCAAATTATCCGCACCTTGAAAAACTAATTCAGCTTTATTGACCGCGATGTTATTATTTCCTTTCAACTTAGCCAAATAAGGTAAATCGATTTTAGTCACAATACCCGTTCCCGATTGCACATAGGATATATTGTTTGTTTTAAGAGATGATATTTTATCTCCAGACTTAACTAAATTAGCTAATAGCCCCACTTTCTTCGACTTAATCTGGTTGAATCGAGCATTGAACTCAGGCGTATAGGTATTAGACAAACTGAAATAATAGTTTAAATAATACTTCAAAGTATCTCCTGGATTATGCCAATGCAAAGTCATTTTGGAATAGGCCGGTGAGAAGTTTAATAAAGCAGCTTTCTTCGTTTCGACCGTCTGAATATAAAAACCTTTAAAAAAATCTCTAAATGAAGATCCTCCTCCAGAAATAGCCTTATCCTTGTACTTCGAAATTAATTCTTTGCCTAAAGCCAATCCCATGTGAAATTTCAAGGTATCGTATTTGACCGAATCGCCATTGACCGATTTAGCATAAAGTGGCTTAGGAGTAAACGAATGTGTTTTCAACACCTCAGGAAAATATGAAACGGTCGAATTGGTAAAATAACTAGAACTTCTGCTCAAACTATCCTTCAAACGATAAACCTTAATACTCTGAGGCTGAGTTAAATCACCCTGAGAATTAGTGTATACCAAAGACATTTTCAATGAATCCAAAATTGAGTTTTCTTTGCTATTTAACGTATCTGCATTGGCTATCTGAGCGAATACATCGGACGTTACATAACCCAGTTCAGGATGGAAATAAGAGCCCAATAAAAAAGAATTATTAGCCCCCGTATAAACAGAATCAATCAACACCGTGGAAGAATTCACGGTTAAAGTATCCGTGTAATTTAATCCCACTTCCACACTAAAAAGATCAGAACCTATTTCTTTAGGATCATCACAGGAAGACAGGAAAAGGGAAATAATTCCCAACCATTTAAGCGCCGGCCATTTCAATGTAAGCTTTTTCGAAGAAATCGAGGTCATTTTCGGCAACATTTTGGTGGGTTTTTTCTTTATATTCATCAATAATTGATTGAATGCGGGTATTATCCGCATTTTCTAAGGATACTACTCTATCGGCAAATTCCGCACCTATTTTAATAAATGCATGATAATCAGAAGTAGCTAAGCTCCCCAAATGCGCTTCATCTAAATCACCAATTTTCACTTTTTCCAACAAATCATCATTTGAGAACGTAAAATCAAAGGCAGAATTGTGTGGAGAAAAAATAGTTTTGGAATCCTTATAAATAGGGTGATTGCGATAGTGCGTTGAAATATATAATGGCACTAAACTCGACATCCAATCATTGCAATGAATGACATCTGGCGCCCAGCCTAATTTAATCACAGTCTCTAGCGCTCCTTTACAGAAAAATATGGCTCTTTCATGATTGTCAGGATAGAAATCCCCCTCTTTATCATTTAAGATATATTTTCTTTGATAATAATCTTCATTATCAATAAAATAAACCTGCAATTTAGCCGCAGGAATACTGGCTACTTTAATAGTTAATGGTTTTTCCTCATCTCCCATCGGAATCGTAATTCCTGAAAGTCGAACCACCTCATGTAATCGATTTTTTCGTTCGTTTATAGAACCAAATCTTGGAACGAATATTCTGATCTCCATACCTCTCTCCTGCATGGCAGTAGGAAGATTGCGGACAAAACTGGCAATTTGTGATGTGTTTAGAAAGGGATCAACCTCGCTCGAAACGTAAAGAATACGTAATTTGGCCATTCTAAAATTATTTATGGGGAAAAATTATCCCAAAAAAACAATGCAAAAGTACAAAAAATTTATCGAATTTCCACACCATTATTAGTCTAAAGGTCTTTATTTTGCTAATTGATTTATTATCTAACCCAATTTCATGCTAAAATCGATTATAAAGTATCTTTTCTCTACCGCATTAGCCTTAGGCTTGTTGTATTGGGCATTCTCTTCAAGTAACATACAATGGCAAGATATATTTGATACGTTTGTGGTGGCCAACTACCAATGGATTCTGCTCAGCGTGGTCATTTCCATTTTTTCCCATATTTTGCGGGCATGGCGATGGGAAGCTTTGCTAGGGGCAATAAATTTTCACCCAGGTACACTAAGAACCTTTTCAGCGGTCATGATTGGCTACTTTGCCAATTTTATTGTACCCAGAATGGGAGAAGTTTCTAGGTGTGGTTCATTGACAAAAACGGCCAGCATTCCTTTCACTCAATCATTTGGGACAGTGATCACGGAAAGAATTGTCGACTTGCTCGGCTTGCTTTTCATTGTCATCATCGCCTTTTTTATCGCCTGGGAGCCCATGCAACAATATTTGTTTCCAAATGCGACGATTCCACCCACCTATTTGATTCTATCGGTCCTATTAATTTTCGGCTTTTTACTCACCACATTTTTAGCTTTAAGAAAAAAAATAGGCCTGATTTGGGAAACCTTTACGTCCAATAATAAACTTGGTAAAATATTAGCAGGCTGGATCGTTGGGATTTTAAGCATCAAAGATGTCAAAAATCCTCAAAAATTTATTTTTTACTCCGTTCTCATTTGGGTCTGCTATTACCTAAATGCCTACGTGCTTTTATTGGCCTTTCCTGTCAGTCAATCCCTCAGCCTTTCCGCAGGATTAATGGTTTTAGTAATGGGGACATTTGGCATGGCTACCCCTACACAAGGGGGAATTGGCGCCTACCATAAATTGGTTTCCGCCACATTAGTATTTTATTTAATCCCCGTCAAGGATGCGACCGTATTAGCCACCTTTTTTCATGGAACCCAAATGGTCACGATTTTGTTATTAGGCGGATTAAGTTTTATCTTAACCTTATTTTTATCACAGATCGATGCAAAAACCATTGAGTCAAAGTAAAATCTTAGATCTTAGATCGGCTATAGACCAAAGAAATAAGTGGAAATCCGATGAAAATGAGCGCGTTGTTTTCACGAATGGATGCTTTGATATTTTACATTTAGGCCATGTCGATTACCTTGAAAAATCGAGTCTTAACGGCACGAAACTCATTGTAGGTGTAAACTCTGACCGCTCGGTCAAAACATTAAAAGGACCTGAACGGCCGGTCAATGCTGAATATGCTCGAGCCAGGTTAATTGCCGCTTTGGATTTTGTTTCTTTGGTTATTATCTTTGACGAAGATACTCCATTGGAACTCATAAAAACCTTACAACCTGATGTCTTAATGAAGGGAAATGACTACAACTTAGAAACCATTGTAGGAGCCAAAGAAGTAGTGGAATATGGCGGTGAAGTGTTGACCATCCCGCTGGTTCCTAATTATTCAACCACCGGAATTATTCAAAAACTAAAAAACTAAAATTATGTATATTATTGCTATTTTATTTGGAGTGGCCGGAATGCTAATCTCCTGGAGATTAAAATCGAAATTTCAAAAATACGCTCAAGAGCCCTTGCAAAGTAATTTTTCAGGCCAAGAAATTGCCGAAAAAATGCTTGCCGATCACGGAATTACCGATGTTCGTGTCATATCGGTTGAAGGCCAATTAACAGATCATTACAATCCTGCTGACAAAACCGTCAACTTATCTAACGATGTGTTTCATGGCAGAAATGCAGCGGCTGCCGCAGTATCTGCGCACGAATGTGGCCACGCGGTCCAACATGCACGTGCTTATGCTTTTTTAGAATTCAGAAGTGCCATGGTTCCCATGTTAAATGTGGCAAATGGATTTATGCCAATCTTGTTGATGATCGGGATGTTTGTACTCTATTCTACAGGTAGTGTGTTACTATTGACCATTGGCGTTGCCCTTTTTGCCCTTGCCACACTTTTTAGCTTTGTTACTTTGCCCGTTGAATTTGACGCCTCAAATCGTGCTTTAGCTTGGATAAAAGAAAAAGGAATTGTCACGCCGACTGAATATGAAATGTCAAAAGATGCACTTTGGTGGGCAGCTATGACGTATGTGGTCGCTGCACTGGGCATGCTAGCCCAATTGCTTTACTACTTAAACTTATTAGGTGGTCGTAGAGGGAACAATTAAATATTCATCTGATTGAATACCCATTTAAATGCCTTGAGAATCTCAAGGCATTTTTTATACATTTAATTTACTTTTCCGATAACTATATCCAAAGTAGATCAATAATCCGGCCAAGCACCAATACAAAAAGCGCTCCCAATTCATGGCTCCCATTTGAGTCATCAAATACATATTCACCAAAAGGCCCAATGCAGGGATTAATGAAAGGTTATGCGTCACGCTGAAAAATGCTATAACAGTCCAAATAATAAAAAAGCAGGTCATGATTACATGGTCTGCCTTTTCAGCTCCACTCCATATCGCCGAAAACCAATGTTGCCATGCGCTAAGAGTCGGCAAAGAAAGATACAAAGCAAGCACTAAGGATAGGCCTACATAATATTTAGCATTGATATAAGGGATTTTAAACTTCGATTTCTTCTGATTTTCAGGATCTAAATCTAAAACTAACACACCCCCACAAACCAGCACAAAAGCAAATAAGGTTCCTATGCTACTTAAATTGATCACCTCTTCTAAATTAGCAAATAAGGCGGGAATTCCTACCAAAACACCCGTCATGATCGTTGAAAATGATGGAGTCCTATACTTGGGATGGATACGAGAAAATGCTTTTGGCAACAAACCATCGCGAGACATCGTCATCCAAATACGGGGTTGGCCCATTTGATAAACCAAAAGCGCACTCGTTAACGCGATCACAGCACTCGCTGCCACAACCCCTGCCACGCCGGGTAAATTAACTTTTATAAACATAAAAGCTAATGGATCCTCAATTCCAGCTAAATCTCCCGAAGGAACAATGCCTGTCAGTACTAGCGTAACCATGACATATAAAACAGTACAAATGATTAACGCCCACATCATCGCTTTGGGAATATCTCTTTGGGGATTTTTGCATTCCTCCGCGGTCGTTGATATTGAATCAAAGCCAATGTAAGCAAAGCAAACAGCTGCCACACTTTTTAATACTCCGCTAATACCATTGGGGGCAAAAGGAGTCCAATTTTCTACTTGGACATAAAATGCCCCCACGCCGACCACAATAGCGATCACAGCTAATTTAAGAATCACCAAAACATTGTTCATGTTTTTGGTTTCTTTGATACCAATGTAAACTAAATAGGTGATCGCAACCGTGATGAATAAAGCGGGAATATTAGCGACAAAATGCCAACCAAAAAAAATAGGAGCTGAATTAAATGCCAAAAATCCTTCCCGCACATTGACAGTCATTTGCTCTAATTTCTGACCGCCTTCTATGGCTTGTAGGGCTGCCGTATGGGCACGTTGGGCCGATAAATAATCCATGGTTAAAAATTCAGGCACGTGAACACCTAGCCCCTCCAATAAATCCACAAAATATTTAGACCATGAAATAGCCACGGCGACATTGGAGATCGCATATTCAAGCAATAAATTCCAACCCAAAATCCAAGCAATCATTTCACCCAAACTGGTATAAGCATAGGTATAGGCACTTCCTGAAATAGGAACGGTCGCCGCAAATCGAGCATAACAAAATGCGGTGAACATACAGGCCAAAGCTGTAAAAACAAACAATAATGAAACGGCTGGACCTCCATTAGCCGAAGCCTGGCCAATAGCAGAAAATATGCTTGCTCCTATAATGGCCGCAACACCCATAAAGGTTAAATCCCGCACCCCCAAATTACGAATCATGGAATGACCCGCTAATTTTTCCATTTCTAACTGATCTGAAATTATTTTATCAATGGTTTTTTTTCGAAAAAGGGAAGCCCACATAAGAGGATTGTTGGATGAATTTACGCCAACAAAAATACATCTTTCTTCAAGAAATTCTAATTATGTCGATTTGTCTTACCTTTGTATTATGTCAGTCGCAATCGTCATCTTAAATTTTAATGGTCAAGGTTTTCTAGAAAAATTCCTTCCTGATGTTATTTTAAATACGTCGGAAGGAAAGATCTATGTGGCCGATAATGGATCCACAGATGACTCGGTGAAACTGTTAGAGGAAAATTTTCCAGAGATTACCATCATCCGATGGGCTCACAATCTAGGCTATGCGGGCGGCTATAATTTTGCCCTCAAAAAAATTGAAGCCGAGTATTTTGTACTCATGAATTCGGATATTAAACCTCAAAAAGACTGGCTAAAGCCTCTATTGAACTTTTTTGAACTTCATCCTGCTTGCGCTGCCGTACAACCCTATATATTAGATTACCAACAACCTGAATATTTTGAATATGCAGGTGCGGCTGGAGGTTACTGGGATCAATTAGGCTACCCATTTAGTCGAGGTAGGATTTTTGATCATTTGGAAAAAAATGAAAATCAATATCCAACTTCATTTGTCAATTGGGCCTCGGGGGCATGCCTGATGGTTAAATCAGAGCTTTTCTGGAAAGTCGGTGGCTTAGATGATTACTTTTTTGCCCACATGGAAGAAATAGATCTTTGTTGGCGCCTCCAAAGAGCTGGATATCAAATTGCAGCCGTCGCAGAAAGCCAAGTCTTGCATGTAGGCGGTGGTACTTTAGCCCAAGGAAACCCCTTCAAAACCTATTTGAATTTTCGCAATAACTTAATCCTACTATTCAAAAACGTAGACCCTGCACATAAATTCACTACGATTTTTAAACGGATGCTTTTAGATGGAATCGCTGGATTACGCTTTATACTGAATTTACAGTGGATGCAATTCTTAGCTGTCCTGCATGCCCATTTTCAGTTCTATAAGTATGTAATTTTTCACAAAAACAAACAAAATCTACCCAAAAGCCTACAAGAAAAATACATTACCAGCTATCCAGGAAATATTGTGATTGATTACTTCCTTAGAAAAATTAAGAAATTCTCGGATTTAAAATTTTAAATATCCCAAACAGACGGATTATTTCTTTGGCGAAGATATCGCCTGATGTTCATCCAAAAAGCAAGAATTAAATAAATAATGATGGGGGAACCCATGGTCAAAAAAGAAGTGTAGATAAAATACAATCGAATGCTACTGGTTGAAATTTTGAATTTTTCCCCTAATCGAGTACAAACTCCAAACGCCTGATTTTCAACGAAATATTTAATTTTATCCATACCGATTAAATAAAGTTTTGAAATTAAGAATAAGATTTCAAAATAACACCGCCTAAAATTTAAAATACAAATTAATTATATAAATTATAAGAATATTTATATTTATATTAAAAAATTGGTAAAAATATTTTCATTTCTCTTGCATACAATATAATTATTAATACATTTGACGACTTAAAAGATTTAACATATTCTTAATTTCGACTTACTCATCTAGCTTCTCCTCTGATTTTCCAGGTTATTGAATCTATTGAAGTTTGTCCGCTTATAAGTTTTTATCTCTCGAGGGTATTAATATTTTTAACATTTTTTTTATGCAAACTGGTAAAGTAAAATTTTTCAACGAGACGAAAGGTTTCGGATTCATCGTTGATGATCAAACAGGTGAAGACATTTTCGTACACGTAACTGGCCTTACAG
>CAMDRO010000028.1 GCA_945906795.1 Spirosoma fluviale | reverse complement strand
TATGTCGGCGCAACCAGTGGAGCCCAACAAATTGAATCCAGGGCAAATAGAACTAAAGATGTTCAAATTGGTGCTCCGTTAGGATATGACAATACGACTATTACAGTAGCCGTTAAAGAAAAGAAATTAGCTAGTTTATGGGATTATAGCCAATTAGACCGCACAAGAGTAGGGGGTTTAAATGCGCCTAGTTTTTTAGTGACCTATTCGGAGACTCAACTTCTGTTAGCTGAAGCTGTTCATAGAAAGTGGACTACCGGAACAACGGCAACTTTATATTCAAGCGGAATTAAAGCCCATATGCAACAATTTGCATCTTATGGTACTACGTCAACCATTTCAGAGGCTGCCATAAATGCCTATTTACTTTTAAATCCATTGACCCTTGGAAAAGAATTTGAAGATATAAATACTCAATATTGGATTTCTTCATTTTTAGTAGGCCCTGAGTCTTGGGCTAATTTTAGGCGAAGTGGTTTTCCGGTTTTAAAACCAAATTCTTTCCCAGGTAGTGATCTAAAAACAGAGCCTTTTATTCGCAGGTTAACTTATGTAGACGCAGAACTTAATGTGAACAAAGCCAATGTCCAAAAGGCTATTGAGCGACAAGGAGCAAATACAATGGATACCAGAATCTGGTGGGACAAAAAATAATTTTGATTCCTACTATGCAAAGTCTTAAAAAACGAGTATTGAATGGGGAAACCCTTCACGGTTGTTGGTTAAATTTAGGAAGCCCATTGACCGCGGAAATCGTTGGTTTATCAGGTTTTGATTGGGTGCTAATCGACTTAGAGCATGGCGCAGGAACTGAAATGAGTACTCTGGCCCAAATGCAAGCATTAAAAAGCACGCCGGCTGTTCCTATCGTCCGAGTTGAAAGCAATGAAGCCCCTAGAATTGGGCGGGTATTGGATATGGGCGCCATGGGTGTAATGTGTCCCAAGATAAACGATGCTCAAGAAGCTCAAAAGGCAATAAATGGTCTTTTATATCCACCCAATGGAAACAGAGGTGTGGCAAAAATGGTCCGAGCCACTGAATTTGGACTAAAATTTCAATCCTACTATGATTCTTCTACCGAGGAATTATTAGGAATTGTACAAATTGAAACCTCAGCAGCATTAGAAAATGTGGATGAAATTGCAGCCGTCAGTGGAGTCGATGTATTATTTATTGGGCCAGCTGATTTAACTATGGAGCTGGGGATTTTTGGACAATTCGACCACCCACTTTTTTTAGACGCAATTAAATTAATTACGAACGCTGCAAAAAAATTTAATAAGGCTACTGGGATTCTATTTTTTAATACTTCGGAATATGAAAAATACCATGCGATGGGAATTCGATTTTTAGCCTGCGGCGCCGATGCAACTTTTGTGGCCGATGGGGCGAGAAATATGGCCAAAAACTTAGGCGAATTAAGGAATAACAAATAACTCTTTTAAGCAATATGATATGACAAGTTTAGATCCTTTAATCATTTTATTTATTGGAATTATTATGGTTGTTGGAGGCATCATTGGCCTCAAATTACACCCATTTTTAGCTTTGTTATTAGGAGCCTTTTCCGTGGCGATTTTAACATCCCCTGAGGCGATTCAGCAGTTTGCCATCGACAAAGGAATGTCTCCTTCTGCCGCATTATCATTAGCAAAAAAGAGTATTGGCGAGCGCATCGCCACAGAATTTGGAAACACATGTGCTAAAATTGGAATATTAATCGCCATGGCCGCTATCATAGGTAAATGCATGTTGGAAAGTGGTGCAGCAGAACGCATCATTCGATCCATTCTAAAATTTACAGGTATCGATAAGGCGCCTATTGCATTCCTAATCAGTAGTTTCTTTTTAGGCATACCTGTTTTTTTTGATACCGTATTGTTCTTAATGATTCCATTAGCCAAAGCCATGACATTTAGAATTGGCAAAAACTACCTTTTGCTTATATTATGTATTATGGCGGGAGCTGCCATGGCAAATTCTCTTGTACCCCCGGCACCAGGACCTCTTTTTCTGATCGGTGAAATGCACATTCCGATAGGTCTAATGATGATTTCGGGAACTATTGTTGGCCTATTCACGATAACCTCCGGATATTTTTTCGCTAAATGGGCTAATTTAAAATGGCCTATCGAGTTAAGGGATTCGCTGGATGCTAAGCTAGAAGACATAAAAGAAATTTCAGCCAAAGAGACTATAAAATTACCAAGTCTAGGAATATCCCTTTTACCCATATTATTTCCATTACTATTCATTTGTTTAGATACATTTATCAATGCATTTGTGACTAAAGGAGATACTTCAGGTAATTCTGAATTGTTCACTTATACGATCGCCCTATTTAAATTTTTTGGAGATAAGAATGTAGCCATCATTTGTGGAGGAATTATTGCACTTCTGGTTTTGGTAAAAGAAAAGGGAAAAGATGAAAATTTGACATCGTTTGTGCAGGCAGCTTTAATGAGTGGAGGCGGAATCATTTTAATTACAGCTGCCGGAGGTGCTTTTGGAGGGATGCTCCAACAAACCGGAATAAGCAATAGGATAGCAGAAATGACAAAGGATTATCAAATAGCCCTCATTCCCTTAGCTTTTTTTATTGCTGCAATCGTTCGGACAGCTCAAGGTTCAGCGACCGTTGCGTTAATTACCGCTTCAGGTATATTATCAGGTATGGCAAATAATGCAAGCCTTGAATTTCACCCTGTCTATTTAGGTTTAGCCATTGGATGTGGGTCTAAACTAGTCCCCTGGATGAATGATGCTGGCTTTTGGATCATTTGTAAGCTTAGTAATTTGACAGAGAAAGAAGCTTTAAAAACGATAACGCCCATGTTAGCCGTCATGGGATTTACGGGACTGATCATCATCATTATTGGCGCAAAACTCTTTCCATTAGTTTAAAAAATTGATCAAAATGAAAAAAATCGGATTTATCGGCCTGGGCATCATGGGGAAACCGATGGCATTAAATCTTTTAAAATCTGGGTTTGATGTAAGCATTCTTAATACAAGTAAAGCTTCCTTTGAATTGGAATTAGCGGGAGCGAACGTTTGCGATAATCTTGAAGAATTAAGTGCAAATAGTGAGGTGATCATTACCATGCTGCCTGATTCTCCTGAAGTGCTAGAAGTCGTAAACCATTTAGTTCATTCGATAAAACCTGGTACTTTATT
Source organism: Spirosoma fluviale (assembly GCA_945906795.1). GTDB lineage: Bacteria > Bacteroidota > Bacteroidia > Cytophagales > Spirosomataceae > Aquirufa > Aquirufa fluvialis_F. The sequence goes on along the minus strand of CAMDRO010000028.1, from coordinate 28,420 downwards.
TATTGACATGTCGAGTATTGCTCCCAAGGCAACAAAAAACATCGATGACATTTTAAGGCAAAAAGGGGTAGATGCATTAGACGCCCCAGTTTCCGGTGGCCAAGTAGGTGCCATTGCTGGTAGTTTATCCATCATGGTGGGTGGGAGTGAAATGGCATTTAAAAATGCTTTGCCCATTTTCGAAGCTATGGGAAAAAACATTGTACATATAGGAGAATCTGGCGCTGGCCAAATAACCAAAATATGTAATCAAATAATTGTGGGAATTACGATACAAGCCGTATCTGAAGCAATAAATTTGGCTAAATCAGCAGGAGTAAATGTTGAAAAAGTTAGAGACGTATTGCTTGGCGGTTTTGCTCAAAGTAAAATATTAGATCTTCATGGAAAAAGAATGATTGAGGAAAATTTTGTTCCTGGATTTACCGTGAATTTACATAACAAAGATTTAGAAATTGCCTTAAAAACAAGCCAAGAATTAGGATTAACCTTACCAGGGACCGAAATGGCCGCCTCCTCAATGAAAAAAGCAATTAAAAAGGGAAATGGACATTTAGACCACAGCTCCATTATTTTAAATTTTGAATCATAAACCTTGAACTATATCAATTAAACTATTTAAACATTAGAACTATGAAACGCACTAATTTCTTAAAAGCTATAACAGCAAGTTCTGTAGGAGCAGCCCTATTAAATTCCTCGGATGCAAAAGCATCTATAGAAGCGAAAGCAGCCCCTAGAAAAACGTTAATGACCGTTGGCTGCCAATCGGGTGGAACAACCATCGAAAATTTAGAATTTAAAGCTCGGCATGGCGTTTATAACATCGATGGTGGATCACCTAAAACGATTGTTGGCAAAGGCTGGGACTTAGCGGATTCATTAGCTAAGAAAGAAGCTTGCGAAAAATATGGGATAAAATTAGACGCCTACCACTTTCCATTGACATCTGCCGGTATTGACAAAGTTGAATATCCAAATATCATGTTAGGAAAAAGCCCTGAAAGGGATAGGGAAATTGAGATACTCCAACAAATGATTCAGGTGGCATCTAAGACTGGCATCAAAGTTTTGAATTACAATACGACTATTTTACCTGTGCTGAGAACGGGCCGAGTGGTAGATCCCAAAAGAGGAAATGTCGAATACAATGTTTGGAATTATGAAGAGGCATTAAAAAGGAATGACCCAAAAACAATTGCGGGTGATGTGAGTATTGAGCAAATGTTTGAAAGAATTACGTATTTATTAGATCGACTTTTGCCCGTTGCCAAAGAATACAAAGTTAAATTAGCGAACCACATCGCCGATCCGCCAACGCCCGTTGGATACAGAGGAATTACAAGATGGAATAGCCCCGACGTTTTTAAAGGCATTCAACGCTTTGCTAAATTGTACGACAATGAATACCATGGATTTAATTTTTGCATTGGATCAATCGCCGAGGGTTTAAAAGATCCAGGAAGCGAAATTTTTCCGATTATAAAATGGGTAGGTGAGCGAAATCAGATTTTCAACGTTCATTTAAGAAATATACAGGGAGGGTTTAACAATTTCCAGGAAGTGTACCCAGATAATGGTGATATGAATTTTCTAAAAGTTGTAAGGGCATTAAGAGATGTAGGATTTTCGGGAATGGTTATGCCGGATCACGTACCTCACCATCATGATGATTTAAAAGGCCATCAAGCATTTTCATTTTGCTATGGATATATCAAAGGCTTGATTCAAGCTGTAAGCGAAGAAAAATAAATATCATAAAAAAAGGAGATCAAATTTGATCTCCTTTTTTTATCTGTAGAGGGGGGGATTGACAGCTTCATTTCATTCGCTGTCATCCGCAGAAGGTATCTTGCACAAAGCCTAACACCATTCGCTTCGCGAATAGTGTACCTTTTTTATTCTCGAAAACTTTCGGAATTAAAATTCCGTCGTTTTCTCCAATAAAAAAGCCTCTCAGCTCACGCTGAAAGGCTTTGTAGAGGGGAAGGGATTCGAACCCTCGGTAAGCTTGAGACCTACACACGCTTTCCAAGCGTGCTCCTTAAACCACTCGGACACCCCTCTGAATGGGATGGCAAAGCTAAGAATTTATTTCGAAGAATCGAAAAAGGAATCAATGTCCTTTTTAAATTGAATCAAACTTGGCTTGTGTATATAATACATATGACCTGATTCATAAAACTTTATATCCACGCGCGCTCTTTGCTCAGGGCGCAAAAACATATGTTCCACATCATACAAAGCCGTAAAATAAGGTGTCGCAAAATCATAATAGCCACAACCTAAATACACTTTTAAATTAGGATTTTTTGCCATCGCATCACGCAAGCTTTCCGCCACATTTAAATACTTATTTTGTACATTCTTGTAAGACCAAGGATATACGTTGCCAAATACATTATAGCCTTTCTCTTCTTTAAACTTCAGTTCTTTGGACAAATAATCATTGATCGTCGCTGTAAAAGGACCGTCAATGTTGGCAAAGGATGGATCAAAGTCGACAAATTCTCCAGCATCATCTAAGTCACGACCCGTAAATCGGGCGTCTAATCGGCCGACCGACAAGCCATCCCCACGGCGCAAAGCTTTATAAAATCGGTTCTCATCCACACGCAAATTAGCTTGTAAACAAAGTTCTTTGCTAAGACCGGTCCAATAAGCCATTTTCTCAGCGATGGCATCTTTTTCTTTGGCAGACATCCAGCCACCCTTAATTAAAGCAGACGCATATTCCCCAATCGCCCATGCCTCAGATTCTTTTAAGACATCGGCTATGGGACGGGCCAACAAAGCCGGCGCCAATTTCTTGTGATACCACGCCGCAGCGGTATAAGAAGGAATGTATAAAGCCCTCGGTAAATCGTTTCCAATGTCATAATTATTCGTTCCAAAATTCAATACCGCCGAAATTAAAATAACCCCATTGATATAAATCCGATGCGTATCCTGTAAATACTTGGATAATCCTGCCGCTCGAGTGGTTCCATAAGACTCGCCAGCTAGGAATTTGGGGGAAGCCCAACGATCATACCGGCTTAAAAAGTTTCTAACAAATGCCCCTACTGAAGTGATATCCTCCACATAGCCATGGTAATTACTCTCCTTTTCGCCATTGACCGCCCGTGAAAAACCGGTAGAGACTGGGTCAATAAATACCAAATCCGTTTTATCTAACCACGAATACTCATTGGGTATATACGTATAAGGTGCGGCTGTGGCTGAGCCATCATCTTTCAAAAGAACTCGTTTAGGCCCCACTCCTCCCATGTGCAACCACAATGAGGCTGATCCTGGACCCCCGTTGAACGTAAAAGTCACAGGCCTCTTTCCAGCGTCCTCCCCTTCTTTTTGATAATAGGTAAAAAAGATTTTGGACAATACCTTACCGGTATCCTGCTTCATGTGCATATATCCAGTAAAAGCAGTGTATTGGATATTTTTCCCTCCTATCAACACCGCATGTGTCGTTTTAACTACTTGGACCCCCTGCGGTTCAGGTTCTACAGAAATAATGGGAGCCGCCTTTTGCGCAAGCACCTTGCATGATATCGCTATAATTACGATCAACAATAATTTTTTCATCCTAAATTTATTTTTAAACGAATATAAAAATAGTTTGTCAATAAAAGGTTATTTCGTAGATTTGCACCTAATCTATATATTATATAGACTTTAATAATGTGACTAGATAAAAATATGCAAAGTTTCCGCACTGAGATAGAAAATCCAATCGTTGAAAAAGACATCGTCGATTTAGCAAAAAAAATTGCTCAATTTAAGGCTGGCGAAATTCACGAGGAGAAATTCAGGAGCTTACGATTGGCAAGAGGGGTTTATGGGCAGCGCCAACAAGGTGTTCAGATGATCCGAATCAAGCTGCCTTATGGCAAAATTCAGTTTCATCAATGGAAGCGAATGGCTGATATTTCAGATGAATACTCGACTGGAAATTTGCACTTAACCACTCGCCAAGATATACAAATTCACTTTGTTTCCCTTGACCGAACACCGGAACTTTGGGCAAAATTAGAACAAGACGATATTACTTTGCGTGAAGCCTGCGGAAATACGGTTCGTAACATTACCGCCTCCCCCACTTCTGGCATAGACCCCATTGAGCTTTTTGACGTCAGCCCACACGCTGATACCGCGTTTCGTTATTTCTTGCGTAACCCTATTTGCCAAGAAATGGGACGTAAAATAAAAATCTCTTTTTCTAATACGGATGAAGATACTTCTTTAGCCTATTTACACGACATGGGTTTTATCCCAAAAATTGTAGATGGAATTAAGGGATTTAAAGTTGTGGTCGGTGGGGGGCTTGGGGCCCAACCCATGCTCGCACATACCGCGCACGAGTTCTTAGCGGAGGATCACGTGATTCCATTTATAGAATCCGTGCTCCGCGTTTTTGACCGTCATGGAGAACGTAATTCACGCCACAAAGCGCGGATGAAATTCTTAATTCAAAAAATTGGGTTTGAAGAATTCATGAATTTAATTAATGCCGAAACTCAAGCGTTAAAAAATCATAGCTATCCGATTTCTGACGCCGCAGCTTGGGAAGTAAGCGAGCCGACTCTCTTATCGGATGTACCCGCTCCGACTTCAGAAGTTTACAATACATGGTTGGCCACAAACACCTTCGAGCAAAAGCAAAAAGGTTTTCATGGCGTTTATGTGCGTATTTTGAATGGAAATATTTCGAGTGACACGTCAAGGTCTTTAATCGACGCGCTCAAAGGGTATATCGGTGACGATGTTCGGATTACGATTAACCAAGGACTGTTATTAAAATTTGTTCCTACAGCCAATCTACCTTATGTATTCCAAACGTTGGATGCGCATGAATTAGCCGCGCCAGGAGCAAATTCCATAGCCAATATTACCGCATGTCCAGGAACAGATACCTGTAATTTGGCGATTTCGGATTCGACCAATATTACATCTAAATTGGAGCAAGTAATCAATGATGAATTTCCTGCTTTGATTCATGATAGCCAAATGAAAATCAAAATTTCGGGTTGCATGAATGCATGTGGTCAGCACAGCATGGCATCCATCGGTTTTCACGGTTCATCATTAAAGGCTCCTGACAAACGAGTTTTGCCGGCATTGCAAGTACTTTTAGGCGGAGCGACATTAGGAAATGGAGAAGGACGCATCGCAGACAAAGTGATTAAAGTACCTTCGAAAAGAGGCCCTGAAGTGTTAAGAATAGTTTTGAATAATTACGAAGAAAATGCAAAAGATGGGGAATATTTTCATGAATACTATGATCGTTTAGGTGAAAATCATTTTTATACGTTGATTAAACCATTGGCCGACTTATCCAATTTAGTGCAAGACGATTTCATCGATTGGGGTGCTTCGGAAAATTTTATCACGGAAATTGGCGTCGGAGAATGCGCCGGTGTCATGATCGATTTAGTGGCCACGCTACTCTTTGAATCTCAAGAAAAATACGAATGGACCGCTGCGGCTTTGGAAGATAAACGTTGGGCCGATGCCATATACCATGCTTATTCCGTATTTATTTCAGCCGCCAAAGCATTGCTTTTAGATAAGAGTGTGACCGTCTCGAATCAAACTGCCGTTATTAATAAATTTGATGAACATTTCGTGTCAACGGGCGATTTTGCCATAGAAGCCGAAACGTTTTCTGCATTGGTTTTACAAATAAACCAAAATGAACCGTCGGAGGCATTTGCAAATCAATACGCAGCAGAAGCGGAAAAATTTTTAACGACCGCAAGCACATTCCGCCAAACACAAGTATGAAAAATTTAACTCATTTCAGAAAATTAGAGCCTCAACCCAAACTAAGCGTTGTGGGAGCGGGACCTGGAGATCCGGAATTGATCACATTAAAAGCAATCAAAGCCATTGCATCTGCACAGGCTGTCTTATATGATGCGTTGGTGGATACTTCGTTATTGGAACATTGCTCGGCCCACTGTGAGAAAATTTTTGTAGGAAAAAAACCGGGTGAGAGTCATTCCCAGACTGCAATCAATGCTTTAATTGTGGAAAAAGCGTATGCTTTAGGCCATGTGGTCCGCTTAAAAGGAGGTGATCCATTTGTTTTTGGACGAGGCCAAGAAGAGATCGAATATGCCTGCGCTTTTGGTTTATTAACTAATTACATTCCAGGTATCAGTTCTTCTTACGCTGCGGCTGGAAGTGCTGATATTCCTTTAACAGTTCGTGGGGTAAATGAAAGTTTTTGGGTCATGACAGGAACTAAAACCGATGGTTCTTTGACCGAGGACTTAAAATTGGGACTTCAGTCGACGGCCACTTTAGTCATCCTGATGGGCATGAATAAATTAGGTGAAATAGCCCATTTATGCCAAACCTATGGCAAAGGCGATATTTCGGCTGCCATCATTCAAAATGGCACCATGGCAAATCAGCGAATTGGAATTTCAACCGCAGCTGAACTTGAAAATATGGCGAAAAAAGAAGACCTTCGTAATCCAGCCATCATCGTCATAGGCGAAGTAGTCAGCCATGCCAAACCTGATTTGTGGAAAAAAATCTTAAAACAAGCCTTATCTTAATAAACTGTAGAGACGCGATATCTCGCGTCTAAAAAATACAAAACACCATGTCACAAAGATTAAACATATCCTCAGGTTCCCCCTTCGAAGACACTTTCGGTTATTGCCGCGCAGTTAAAACAGGGAATCTTCTCGAAATTTCGGGTACCGTTGCTATCATCGATGGAGAAAAGGTAAGCGCAGATGATTTATATGCACAAACCTTTAATATCATTGAGCGAATCGGTGTGATATTAGAAGAAGCTGGCTCATCGTTTAAAGACGTCGTTAGAACGCGTATTTTCACCACAGACATTTCTCAAAATCTAGAAATTGCAAGGGCCCACGCTCATTTTTTTAAGGATGTAAAACCCACCACAGGAATTTATGAAATATCGGCTTTAATTGCACCTCAATATAAAGTGGAAATCGAATTCACCGCTTGGGTTGGGTAAATTTTCGGTGAAATTTAATCAAGAAAAAGAGTTAAAAAATCTGAATCTAAGACCCCCATTTCAAGCTTTACTAAATTTGAAAAGTTTTAAAGCTATAGTTTTCAGCCCACATTAGCATTATAAAAACTGATATTTAAGAACAGTAAACTGATCAAATTACAGTTGGTCTGCTTCTTTTCTTAAAAGCGCAACATTAATAGGGACAACCCCCAGTGATTCGCAGACTAAACCTCCCCCTAAATTGGCTAAAGACGCAATTTGTTCCGTGGTGCCGCCCAAGGCTAAAACACAAGCTGCAATTGAAATGACCGTATCACCAGCGCCTGAAACGTCGGAAATTTGCCGAATGTGAGCCGGTATTAAATGTTGATCATTATCGAAATCAATATAGACACCTCGTTCGGATAAAGTCACAAATACACCTGTAAACTCTTGCGAAACTTTGAATTTACGCACTGTTTCAGCTAAATGATCTGCGTCAAAATCCATAGGCATCAAACCTAAACCATCTCTCAGTTCGTGTAAATTAGGTTTGAACAAAGTGGCTCCTTTATAAGCAAAGAAATTCTTGCGTTTGGGATCTACGACGGTAGGAATATTATTTTCTTTGGCCAACGAGATAACTGTTTGAACCAAGTCCTCACTTAAAACCCCTTTGTCATAATCTTCAAAAATAATGACATCTACGTCGGACATTGATTTTTTTATCAAGGCCAATAATGCTTGTTGGCTCGACAAAGAAATAGAATTTTCCGTCTCTGAATCCACCCGAACTACTTGTTGGGACCCCGCGATAATCCTTTCCTTCACAGTCGTCATTCGACCGGGCTCCACAATCAACCCTTCAATCGATAAATTGGAATCTAGAATTATTTTTTGCAACTCCCTTCCTGGCGCATCATCGCCAATCACCGAACAAATCACAGCGGTAGCCCCTAGACTCGCAATATTTAAAACCACGTTTCCAGCTCCTCCCAAGCGAGATTCCCGGCGAATGACATTCACCACAGGAACTGGAGCTTCGGGCGAAATTCTACTCACTTTCCCCCAAGTATAAGAGTCAACCATTAAGTCCCCTATAATCAAGACTTTAAGCCCACTAAATTTCTCTATTAAATCCGAAACTGTTTGCATATTTTACCCTCCTATGGAAGTCATTGATTCGTTGATAACTCCTTTTCTATTATTTTCCGCTTCAAAACCATCCTTTGGCCGAGCAGCAAAAATTTTAATCATTGTATTTTTCAAATCCTCATCCGAAACTCCCAAACGTAGATATTCCTTTAAATCAAAAACTCCATCATCATATAAACAAGTTTTAACTTGGCCTAAAGATGTCACCCGAATTCGATTGCAAGTACCACAAAACGTTCTACTAAACGCAGCTATAATACCTACATCCCCCATAAAACCAGGAACATGATATTTTTTGGCCGTCTCCCCATATTCCACCGGTACTTCGACAATTTGAGGAAATTCAGTTTTTATATGAGAAAGGATGCGTCGATAATCCCAAAATAATTTCTCTTCGACCAATCCCGATCCATTAAAGGGCATCTCCTCGATAAATCGTACCGAAACGGGGTGCTTTTCTGTAAACTTGACCAAAGGTAAAATATCGATATCATTCATGCCATGCATAACCACCGCATTTAATTTCACTTTGAAATTAGCCTCCATCATACGCATCAAATTTTGATATACTTGGTCAAAATCATTTCGCCGCGTAATTTTGAAAAAACGCTCTGAATCCAACGAATCCAGACTTAAATTGACGTTTTTGATCCCTAAATTGAGCAGAGAATCCAGGTGATTTTCGAGTAAGACCCCATTGGTCGTCAGGCAAATTTCAAGATTTTCAATCTTGGCTAATTCCTGTAAAAAATCCATCAACCCAGGTCTCACAAAGGGTTCTCCACCTGTAATCCGAACTTTCCTTATCCCCAACTGATTTAACACATGTACAATTCGGAGCATTTCCTCCCAGGACAATAATTTCTTTTCGGGTAAATAGGATATACCCTCTGCAGGCATACAGTACGTACACCTCAAATTACAACGGTCAGTAACTGCCAAACGCAAATAACTCATCTCCCGACCATGATTGTCGAAAAGAAGCGGTAAATTAGACTTTTTGCTGTGTGAATTATCCAATATATTTGTAAAAGAAAACAAAGGTACAAAATTGACCCCAATCGAATGCCAAACTATACCATTCTCCTCTTTGGAATTTGCCGTGATTTGCTAAAAAGTGAAATGATTCAGTATGAAAATGATAGTCTATTGACTTCAGGCCAATTATTGCAATCGCTTAAAAAAAGCTTTCCGGCATTAGAAAATTTACCTTCCCTTAGAATTGCCGTAGATCATCATTTCCCTAAACCCGAATTTATGGTGGAAGAAAATATGGAAATTGCCTTAATTCCGCCAGTTAGTGGGGGATAATCACGGCTAATTCTCTATAGAATCACTAGATTAGTTTATATTTGCAAAAAAAAATAATTTGTGGAAATAAATTTCCAATTTATCGGCCTCCTGCTACTCCCTTGGATCTCAGCGCTTTTGGTTGGACTATTCGCCCATAAAGCAAAAAAATACGTCGCTAGTATTTCAATCTCGCTCTCATTCATTTTTACAGTCCTTACATGCTATTTTATTTATAGCCTCTCAGGACAAAATTTGAAAATCGGCTATCCGTGGATAAGCATAGGGCACGAAACCTATCTGGCTAGTTTTTGGATTAATTCTTCAGCCAAGCTCATCGCTATTTTGGTCAGCATCGTAGGTTTTTTAGTCCAATTATTTTCCAAATCTTACATGGAAAAAGAGGCTAATTTAGGCCGTTATTATGTCTATTTACACGGCTTCGTTGGCGCCATGATTTGCCTTGTTTTTGCAGACCAAATTTACCTCTTCTATGGTTCTTGGGAATTGGTAGGTGCCTTTTCCTACTTATTAATTAGCTTTTGGCATCAAAAACCTGAAGCCATTCGAGCGGCCAAAAAAGCATTTTTAATTAATCGATTCGCCGACATAGCCTTGATTTTGGGACTTATTAGTCTTAGTGCTCATTTCCATTCGACCTATTTTTCTTCCATGGACCCCATGGCCTTTGACAATCCCCCCTTTTGGATAGGTATGGTAGTGTTCATTGGCGCGATGGGGAAATCGGCCCAATTTCCGTTCATGTCATGGTTGCCTGATGCCATGGAAGGACCTACACCCGCCTCAGCATTAATTCATGCCGCAACAATGGTAGCTGCTGGCGTATTTTTAGGCATCCGTATCTTCCCATTTTTTGGCGAATCAGTGCATGTCATGATGGCCTGTGTGGGTGCTATTTCACTTGTTTCCGCCGGAATTTTGGCCATTTTCCAAAACGACATTAAAAAAATCCTCGCCTATTCGACGATATCCCAATTAGGGCTAATGTGGATGGGAATGGGTTCCGACGCATCCATGTTTCACTTATGGGTACACGGAATATTTAAAGCTGGGCTATTTTTATCGGCAGGTTCAATTATCCAATTGGTCCATCATCAAAACTTAAATCACATGGGCGGTTTAAGGAAACAAATCCCAATCACCTGCGCCGCCTTTTTCATTTTTAGCGCCGGCATGATGGGAATTCCATTGACCAGCGGCTTTTATACCAAAGAAAATATCGCTGGATTTTTATGGATGTCAGCTGAAAATAGCCCTTTTTCAACGTATTACTACCTGCTTTTAGGTGCCTTAAGCCTAGGCATGATCTTGACTTCTTTCTATGCATCTCGACTTTTCTACTTGATATTCTTAGGGAATTCTAGACAACAAAATCCTAGAGGAAGCACACAAAATCACGGATTGCAAATGATCCCAATTGTCATTTTAGCTATTTTAAGCCTTTCCGTCGTAGTGAACCTAAATCCGCTTCATGCCCAGGAATCTGAATTTTTACGTTATTTCAATTTACAGTCCTTTCATGCCCCAGATGTATGGCTTTGGATTACGGTGTCAACCTGGATCCTGGGAATCTTTTTTACCTACTTGACAAGGAGTTGGATTCCGAAAACGAATGTTCAGTTTTTGTCATTTTTCTGGCCTTCGCTGTTCCAATTAATCTTTTTTAAAAGCAAAGTGGTACGCTGGATTGAAGTTCAAGTTTATGATCGGTTTGTGAACAACCTAGCTCGGGTGCAAGTCATCATCGCATATTTAATTGCTTGGTTTGACCGCTGGATCGTCGATGGAGTTTTGGTGGGAGGTATCTCAAAAGCTAGCTCTTTGGCGGGCGCCGGGCTAAGTCGCTGGCAATCTGGAAAAGTTCAAAGCTATTGGATATTGGTTTTTGTTACATTTGGGCTATTTTTACTTTTTACAATTTTACAAAGAGGATGATTGAATCTATATTATCACTGTTAATTCTAATCCCATTATTGGGATCTATATTCATAGGATTTGGGGCGATTAAAAAATACATTCGGAACATAGCGATTATTTTTTCGGGAATTCAAATAAGCCTATTGGTTTATTTATTCACGAAATTTGACCCGCATGCCAACTCATTTCAGTTTCAGGAATCAAAGAATTGGATTCATTTATCTTTAGGTAGTTTAGGCCAATTTACGGCAAAATATTCGTTAGGCGTCGATGGACTAAGCCTTCCATTAATCGCATTAACCTCCCTGATTACCTTCATAGCCTTATGGAACTCGACAGAAATTAAAGAAAAGTTCAATGCCTATTATGGATTGGTATTGCTTTTAAATGCTTCCTTAATAGGCTGTTTTTTAGCGAAAGACATGTTCCTATTTTATGTTTTTTTCGAATTCATGCTATTGCCCATGTATTTTTTGATTGGAATTTGGGGTGGGCCCAACCGAAATTATGCCTCTTTGAAATTTTTTATTTATACGCTTTTAGGATCTCTATTCATCCTAATTATCATGCTGGGGATTAGCATCGCGTATATTGATCCCTATGAAACGGCCCTGCTGACGGGAGCCATCCAAGAGGGACAAAGCTTTACGATCGAAGGATTATTAGCCATTCAAAAATTATTGTCCGCGCAGGAAATTCCGATGAGCCAAATCGTGCATAGCTTTGATATTCAAGCGTTGAGCGATGTAAATAATTGCATGCCGACTAGTTTATTCAGTCCAAATTCGGGTTGGCTACTCAGTGGCCTAAGCGGAAGAGAGTGGGGATTTTGGTTGTTATTTGTGGGCTTTGCCATTAAATTACCCCTGGTCCCGTTGCATACTTGGCTACCAGATGCCCACGTAGAAGCGCCTACACCTGTCTCTGTTTTGTTGGCCGGAATTCTATTAAAAATTGGAGCCTATGGTTGGCTTAGAATGGCTATCCCATTTTTTCCCAAAGAGGCGGTGGGCAACGCTCAAATTTTAGCTGGCTTAGGTGCACTTTCCATTATTTATGGCGCATACAATGCCTTAGCCATGAAGGATATCAAAAAACTAGTCGCCTATTCATCCATTTCACACATGGGATTTGTGTTATTGGGAATTGCAGCCTTCAATGTAGAAGGTTGGCAAGGCGCTATATTCCAATTAATCTCCCATGGCATATTATCGGCCCTTTTATTTTTAATGGCAGGCGTTTTATATAGCCGCACAGGCACCCGTGATATTGACAGTTATTCAGGCCTTGCCAGCAAAATGCCCATATTTACCCTGATCTCAGGAGTAGCTGTTTTCGCCTCCTTAGGCCTGCCCGGATTTTCAGGGTTTATCGGCGAATTCTTCAGCTTGATGGGGGCATTCACAAGCCCTTTATTAAGTCCAGTTTATTCCATTTTAGGAGCTTTAGGGATTTTATTGGGAGCGGGATATTTGCTTTGGACCTTCCAAAAAGTATTTTTAGGCAAGCAGTATACGCTGAACGCACAATGGGCGATGAACGATTTAAACCCAACGGAAACACTGAGTTTATACGCTTTAGGATTAAGCAGTATTATTTTAGGGATTTTTCCCAATATATTATTTAGCATAAGCGAAAATTTTGTGTTAAAATTACTTTTGAATATTATTTAATATCCCTTCATGAATTCAAAATTAATTCCGCTTTTCTCAAATTTAGATACCGAGGAATCCAGCTCGGTTAAAGAAATTTTGGATGGATTAGATGAAGGCCAACAAGAGCAATTTGCAACTGTCTATTTAAATAAAAGAAGAGATGTCAGCCTGATCTTGATTTGTATATTGGCAGGATTTTTAGGGTTTGCTGGGGTACATCGAATCATTACGGATCGAATTGGGCTCGGTCTTCTTTATTTCTTTACGGGAGGTTTTCTTTTGATTGGAACCATGATTGACTTATTTAGATATAAAAAAATTGCCCGAAAATATAATACCAAAATGGCGCTGGAGACAGCTACTTGGATAGGGATTTGGAAAAATTAAATTAAAAACAAATAAAAATAAACCTATGAAAAATGACATGAGTCGAAGAGACCTATTAAAAAATTCAGCTGGACTCGCTGGAATCGGTTTTTTAGGCACCTCGATGGAACACCGCTTTAAAGAGGCCGACAAGCAAGTTGGCGCCGATTTAAAAGGAAAAGTCAACCATTCTGCTTGCAGATGGTGTTATGATAAAATCCCTTTTGAGGAATTGGTCGTAAACGCTAAAAAAATCGGTTTACAATCGATTGAATTAACTGGACCCGATGAGTGGGATATCCTAAAAAAATATGACATGACGGCGGCGATTGGCTGGGGTAAATATCCGGAGAAAATGGGATTGCCCAATTTCTTTAATAAGATCCAAAACCATGATAAATTAGTGGAGTTTTACGAGGACTTAATTCCCCGTGCTGCCAAAGCAGGTGTTAAAAACCTAATCACTTTTTCCGGAAATAGAGATGGACTTAGCGATGAGCAAGGACTTTTAAATTGCAAAAAAGGACTTCAGCGCATCATGAAAACAGCTGAAAAGCATGATGTCACTATTTCCATGGAGTTGTTGAACTCAAAGGTAAACCACAAGGATTATCAATGTGATCATACTGAGTGGGGTTCCGTATTATGCGAGATGGTCGGATCCAATAAGTTTAAATTACTTTATGACATCTACCATATGCAAATTATGGAAGGAGATGTAATTGCCACCATTAAGAAAAACTATCAATATATTTCTCATTACCATACAGGCGGCGTTCCCGGCCGACATGAAATAGATGAGACGCAAGAATTGAACTATGCCCCTATTATTAAGGCCATTTACGATACAGGTTATAAAGGATTTATAGGCCAAGAATTTATACCGGCAAGAGAAGATAAAATGGCTTCTTTGGAACAAGCGGTCAAAATATGTGATATATAAATCCAAGTAATTGATAAAATACAAACCTTTGTTAGTCAAGGGTTTGTATTTTTTTTTATCAGCAAGCTGATCATTTTCATTTCAAAATTTTAAATCAAAATTTCGAGGCCAATTATTGACTTATTTCAGGACTTCAAACCCAGATGTTCTAATGAAATGGCCATTTTTGCTCTATTTAATTTTGTTTGATTTTTTGGCTTTTAGCCAATGCCCCACGATCAATCTGCAACCTAAAAATCAGACGGATTGTGATGGCAATAGTATCCGAATGATCTGCCAAGCAACCGCAGGTTCCAGCTTTCAATGGGAAAGAAAAAGGCCTCAAGACGGAAATTATTCGATCATCTCAGGAGCAAGTTCAAATGCTTATCAAATATTTCCAAGTGGTGATGCCAATAGCCCAACGGGCACTTTATATCGAGTTAAGGTGGCTTTAAATTCCTGCAATATTTATTCACAAGCTGCTGAAATTACACTAACTAAAATATCCTCTATTATAAACCCCAGTATTTGTGAAAGGGGAACGGGAGTTTTAGAAGTTCAAATGCAAGAAATAAGTGCGTCAAAGGCCATTTCGTATCAATGGACGCGGGCTATAGGCGGGGGAAATTTTCAAGACTTATCAGACGATGCCAATTTTAAGGGAAGCCAATCCAAAAACTTAACCATTTTAAACGCTCCAAGCTCACTTCAAGGGCAAAGATTTAAAATTAGAATTCAGTATTCCATCACATTAAACAACGATAATGAAGGTTCGTTAAACAATGAAAATCAAGTAACATCCTGTCCGCGGACATCCAATGAGGTAATTATCACCATAAAATCAAGTCCCCAACTTGTTCATTCATCCTCATTGTATACGGGATGTTTAGGAGCTCCTATTTCGATTAACTCGACTGGATGTTCTCCTTATGTAACACAATGGTATGACGAGAATGAAAATAAACTAGGAACAGGTGCCAAAATTTTTGTTACTCAAACAGATCTTAATCCAAAAATTTATAAAGCGACTTGCCTGAAATTAGGTTGCGAAAGTTTGCCTTCATTAGGTACATCTGCCCAGGCATTCAGTGTTCCAGCAGTGCCGACAAACGCAGGTACGCCAACGGCCACCTCATTAGAAAGCAGCATCATTTTCAAGGCGACAGGGGGCACAAACAACATCTGGTACTTAAACGAAAATGATATAAAAGCAATCAGTACGGCAGCTACTATTACTGTACCCGTTCCTATAAATTCAGGTTCCTCAGCGATTGAATTAGTTCGTTGGGTCTCCCAAAAAGTCAATAATTGTGAAAGTCCAAAAACTGCCATCAGGGTCAGTATTCCAGCTAGAATTCAACCCATTATCCCATCGGCTCCTACCATTATTATACCCACAATCCCTTCAATCCCTGCCATTATTATACCCACGATCCCTTCAATCCCTGCCATTATTATACCCACAATCCCTTCAAACCCTACGCTCACAAACCCAATCATTATTCCTGAAGGGAATACTTTACCTAATGTGGTGCCCAGCGATTTAGCAGGCTTGGGCTCCACAGAACCCACAGAACCTGAACTACGGGATTTGGAGGTTATTATTCCTCCAAAAGAAAAACTATTGCTACGATATTCGACAGAATTAAGGTGCGAGGAAGCATCATATCTATTGCATGTAGAAGGATGTCCGGTACCAGTAAGATATAATAATTTAAATGGCGGAGTTGATTATAGATCACCCGGATTAGATTTGTTGGTTTTCAGTCCAAATGAAACTAAAATAAGTGTTATATGTGAAGGTGAATTTGCAGATCCCATACTGGTTGTTTTACCTGGCTTAAAAAGACCTGCGGCCAACATAGAATTGAACTTTGACTCATTTGTATGTGAAAATGAAATCATAGAGATCAAAATAAATTATTCATCCGA
This sequence comes from Spirosoma fluviale, assembly GCA_945906795.1. Lineage (GTDB taxonomy): Bacteria > Bacteroidota > Bacteroidia > Cytophagales > Spirosomataceae > Aquirufa > Aquirufa fluvialis_F. The sequence goes on along the minus strand of CAMDRO010000028.1, from coordinate 12,180 downwards.
TTCGCAATTTATTGTATGGGAAAAAGAGGGCCACAGCTATAGTGAAAATTCAATCATCAAAGAAATCGCAAATGCCGGGACTTACCAAGCAATCATCTCCAAAGCAGGATGTTTTTATCGGAGTGAAAAGGTAACCGTAGATGTTCATAAAACTCCAATTCCTCCACTCTTATTTAGTCCAAAAAAAGCCATTTGCCAACAAGACTCCCTACTAATTTCCATCAAGGATGATGCTAAAAAATACATGTGGACTATGGGTGAAACGACTAAGAATTTGCCCTATGTCGGAAAGAAAGCTGGCATAGAATTATTCAAGGCAAAAATAACCTTAGATGGAAGATGTTGGTCGGAATGGTCGGATCCACTTAAAATTCGTATCCACCCTACTCCTACAAAGCCACAAATAGTGACCCTTAGAAACGCAGGATTTTGCCGGGGTGATTCCACCTTATTGCAGACCACAAAAAATGCAAAATCATGGAAATGGTCTAGCTCCGAAACTAAATCATTTATTTATTCAAAAAAACCACAGACCTACACTGTCTCAATTCAAGACTCAGTGGATTGTTGGTCCCCGCCAAGTGACCCAGTCACTAGTTTTTACTTTCCTATCGAAAAACAACCTATCACTAAATCGTTTCCTTCGAACCAATTTTGCCTTGGAGATTTTGTCACTTTGAAGACGAGTCAAGCATTTGGATATTTGTGGAATACAGGGGAAACTACTGATTCAATCAAGGTCAATCAGTCCGGCAAATACCAATTAAAGACTAAAAATGAGTATGGATGCTGGTCTATTCCCAGTATTGATCAGTTTGTATATGGACGGACCTTACCCTTGATACCCATTTTAGAAAAAACTGGTACTTTTTTTATTAAAGCCCGAAATTTCGATGTAGTTGACAGTTATCAATGGATTGTGGGACCATCAAAAATGGTGGACACCAACGCGATTTTGAAAATGGCTGTTAATGGTCTGCATCAAGTAAGGGCAAAACGAAATTTTGATTTAGCCACCAATCCATTGCTTTCATGCTACTCTGAATTTCAAAAAATGGTTTTTAATATCCCCGAAAACTTCAATGGTTTTTCTATTTATCCCAATCCGATGATCGGAAATCTCTTAACGATCGAAATTTTAAACGAAACGGGTGCTGGTGAAATCCTGTTAGCAGATTTAAGAGGAATTATTTTAGGAACATGGCCCATCGAAAATTCGAAAGACGCATTAAAAATTAAAATTCATTCGATTCCAAATGGACAATATATTATTAAAATGATCTCCGCCAATGTCATCCTGAACAAACTATTGATCATTAATCAATAAATTCATTAGGACAATAAACCTTTCACTACTTTACCGTGAACATCTGTCAACCTAAACCTTCTTCCTTGCGATTTGAAAATTAACTCCTCGTGGTTGATTCCTAAAAGATGTAACATAGTGGCATGAAAATCATGCACGTGCACGGGATCTTTCAAAATATTATAACTAAAATCATCCGTTTCGCCATAAGAACCTGGCTTTACCCCAGCACCAGCCATCCACATACTAAAGCATTTAGGATGATGATCTCTCCCATATCCATTAGCTGAAAGTTTGCCTTGAGAATATACAGTCCGCCCAAACTCTCCTCCCCACACTACCAAAGTATCTTCTAGCATACCTCTTCTTTTTAAATCTTGGATCAAAGCAGCTGTCGCTTGATCCGTCTGCTTACATTGTGTTATTATGTTTTTAGGAAGTGCATCGTGGTGATCCCACCCTTGATGATATAGTTGGACAAAACGTACATCTTTCTCCAATAATTTTCGGGCCAACAAACAATTAGCTGCAAATGTACCTTTATCTCTACTTCCTGGCCCATAAAGATCAAAAACCTCATCCGGTTCAGTACTTACATCCATGACTTCAGGAACAGAAGTCTGCATACGAAAGGCCATTTCATATTGAGAAATTCTGGCTTCCACTTCAGGGTCAGCCCATGTTTGATTTTGAGCCTGATTTAATTTCTTCAAATATTCAAGCATCTCCCTTCGATCTTCACCGTCATAGCCCTCCGGGTTATTCAAATATAAAACGGGATCCTTACTTGACCTAAATTGAACTCCTTGGTGCTCCGAAGGCAAAAAACCATTTCCCCACAATCGTGAATATAGCGGCTGGTCCTTTGAAGCATTTTTAGAAACCATCACAATAAAAGCTGGTAAATTCTGATTTTCACTACCTAAACCATAACTCAACCAAGAACCGATGGAAGGCCTTCCTGGCAGTTGATGTCCTGTTTGAAAAAATGTAATCGCAGGATCATGGTTGATCTGCTCGGTATACATCGATTTAATCACACACAATTCATCAGCCACTTGGGCCGTGTAAGGCAATAGTTCACTAACCCAAGTTCGATTCTGCCCATATTGTTTGAAATTATACAAGGAAGGAACAATCGGTAAAACTGCTTGGTTTGCACTCATTCCCGTTAGCCTTTGACCCTTACGAACGGAATCTGGAAGTCCTTCACCAAACATATTTTTTAAATTAGGCTTGTAGTCGAAGGTCTCAAATTGGGAAGGACCCCCACTCATAAATAAGTAGACTACACGCTTCGCTTTAGGCGCAATCTTGGGTAGCGATTCTAATATCTGATCTTGTATGGATTTCGCTTGCAAAGAATGTCCACCTAATAATACTTGCAATGCGGCCGCACCTAAACCCATAGCGGTCTTCTGAAGAAAATTTCTTCGGTCCAAACCCTGATCTAAGGGATGAAAATCTGGATGATTTAATCGATAATTATCTTCGTGATGTTTCCCCATTTTCTTATCTTTTCGTAATCGTAGCGTCCGAATTCATAATGGTATTTGCCACCACAGCTAAAGATGCGACATAAGGTCTATCCACTTCTTTCAAATCTATTTTTGACATACCAGCAGATAACCAACCCTTTGCCTTCTCTGGCGCTTTTTTAAATTTAGCCCACTCTATTTTTTGCAATTCGACTAAAATATTAATTTCTCCTTCCTGAGGTTCTCGGCCGGTCAACCTCACATAAGCGTCTTTAATGGATACATTTAAATCAATTTGTTTTGACATCCTGATCCCCATTTGCTTCGAGGCCTCTAGAAATGTAGGGTCATTTAAAACGACTAAAGCCTGAAGCGGTGTGTTCGTTTTTTGCCGCCGTACCAAACATGAACTTCGAGAGGTTGCATCGAAAGTCGACATCATGGGATTTGGAACCGAACGTTTTACCACCACATACAAACTTCGCTTATAAATGGCCTGCGTTGTGTCTTGCTTATATTTATGGCTATTTATTTCCCATAAACCCTCTGGCTGATAAGGATACATACTTTTCCCCCCTATCTCCCGGTTGATTAATTCACTAGCGACCAAGGCATTATCTCGAATCATTTCAGCCGTCAGGCGCGAGGATGGACCTCTGGCCAGCATCCGGTTTTCCGGATCGCGTTCCATTAATTCAGGGGAAGCCTTGGAATCTTGTTGGTATGTCTTCGACATCACCATCGACTTAATTAATTTTTTCACATCCCAACCCGTTTCTCGGAAATTGACGGCCAACCAATCTAATAACTCAGGGTGGAAGGGCATCTCTCCTTGATTTCCAAAGTCCTCCGCTGTTTTCACAATGCCGATTCCAAATAAATTTTGCCAAATTCGATTGACCGCCACGCGTGATGTCAAAGGATTTCGACTATCCGTTAACCACATGGCTAGGCCCAAGCGATTTTTAGGAAGATTTGATGCAAAAGGAAATATTTTTTCTGGGGTATTTGGAAATACTTCCTCCCCAGGTGCATCATACTGACCCCTTAATAAAACATTTGCTTTCTTAGGTTTTGCCATTTCTTGCATGACCATTAACTCCTGAGTCGATTCCGTCGAGTCTGAATAGGCCGTCCGTAAATTCCTTAACTCATTTTTCAACTTCAGATACATAGAATCCACGTTAGTCACATAATAATCAAATACATGATTGGGATCCTTAAAAATATTTTCGGATGAATTTTTTTGTGCAATAAGCATGACCTCATAAGGCCTTAATTCTCGATTATACACAAGCACATCATCCGCACGGCCACCCTTAAATCCTAAGCCACGCCACCAGCCGCCAATCTGTAAACCAGGTTCCTGTTTGGAATAAAATATAATGTCCTTATATAATTGATCCATGGTCGTTTCCATGGCTGGCTCAGTCCCATCGATGTATAATTTTAATCCTTTGGCTTGAGAAGAACCATCATAGGTCAATGTCAATTGGACCCAGCGATCCCGTGGAATATCATTTTTAGTGATTTTTGTAATGGCGTTGGATGGAGCTGAATGAGCCATCATGACTTCCAACGAATTATTTTTTAGATATACATGGAAGCCTTTAAAGTTGAACAAACGCTCTGCATTACTTTTATGAAAAATCACTCCTTCTTTTAAATTTTTGGGGATATTTACCCAAATTCCAATTGAAAAAGGTTCTGATTTTCGAAAAACACCCACTCGGTTAAAGTCACAATAAACATCCCCGTCAAAGGCCAAAGCCTTCCCAGAATGGCCCACCAAAAACTGAGGAACATCTCCCGTTTTACCTGACTCATGCTTCAAAACACCTATTTCCTTATCATTTTTCAAGTTGGTCAAAGTAGACTCAAAATCGTAATGCGCAACTAAACCATGTTGTGGAATGCTTTGCTTTTTCAATAAAGTAGGGCCTTCCCCCTTCGACCAATCGTCAAAGCCCGACGGTTTTACCTGCTGCAATTTTCCCTCAGTCGTTTTAATTTTAGCTTGAATAAAATCCATAATGGCTTGCTGCTTATCCGTCGGCAATAATAGGGTGGGTGTAGGCATATCATCATTGTATGAAATTTGGCCCGCTTCCTTCACATTGTTGAAAAAGCTAAATAACTGGTAATAATTTTTTTGAGAAATTGGATCATATTTATGATCATGGCATCTTGCGCAACCCGTTGTTAAGGCTAAAAAAGCATCTCCAAAAGTATTGGCACGATCCATCACATATTCTGTTTGAAACTCCTCTTCAACGATTCCCCCTTCCGTGTTTTGCTGATGGTTCCGATTAAATGCCGTCGCGATCCGCATGTCTTTAGTGGGATTTGGCATTAAATCGCCGGCCAACTGCCAATGAATAAATTGATTGTAGGGCATGTTTTTATTACACGATTGGATCACCCAATCCCGATAAGGGGACATGTCTCTAATTCGGTCAATGGTATATCCATGAGAATCCGCAAATCGAGCTAAGTCGAGCCATTCAGCGGCTAACTTTTCACCAAAATGGGGCGAGGCCAACAACCGATCTACTTGGATTTCGTAGGCATTAGGCCGTGAATCATTTTTGAAAAATTCAATCTCATCTACCGTAGGGGGCAAGCCCGTTAAGTCAAAGGACAATCGCCGTAATAGAAAATTCCGAGAAGCTGATCCTGTGAAATTTAATTTTTTTGAAGACAAAGCGTTTGAAATAAAATAGTCAATCGGATTATTTTCAATCGTAGACGCAGGAATTTCTTTCTTAATGGGAGCCACAAAAGCCCAATGTGGTTTATATTCCGCCCCATTTTGAATCCATTTAATCAATATAGCCTTTTCCCTAGCACTCAACTCCAAATGAGATTTAGGAGAAGGCATTTTATAACTAGGATCATCCGAAAGTATACGCTTAACTATTTCACTTTTTCCCAGATTACCAGGTACAATGGCAAATTTGCCAGGGCTTTCAGGCAAACGAGAAAATGCACCCTCGGGCAAATCTAAACGTAATCCGGCTTTTTGTTTTGCTTTGTCAGGACCATGGCAAGCAAAACATTTATCAGATAAAATGGGCTTGACATGAATATTAAAATCAATTTCGTTAGGTAAATTTTTTAATTCCAACGCTACCCCTTTGGGCATAAGATCTTTTTCCTTGAAGCCAAAGGACAGGAATAAACAAGCACATAAAATTTGTACGAATGGGAGCTTCATCTATTTGACCTCAAGGCGTTTAGGTAGATTTGTATCTGCTAATTTAAAAGTAAATTGGCCCGATTCAATCTTTAATTTTGGCCTCTTCTTTTTTAACTCATTTATTCCGCTTTCAGAAACCTTTGTATCCCAAAGATATAAAACTTTTAGATGTTGACATTCCGCCAACTTCATTAAACCGACATCCGTAATTTTAGTCCCATAAAGATTCAATTGTTCGAGTTGGCCTAAGCCTTGAAAATTTTCCACGTCATCGTCTTTCAAATTAGTATGACCTAAATTTAAAATTCTTAGGTTTGAAAAATCTCTAAGTGCGGAAAAATCCATTTGGTCAGAATTATTTAATTTCAATTCCGTCACATGTGTTTTAATAGATTTAGTTTGTGCCAACAAAGAATTAAAATCGGATTTGACATTAATGAAATTCAAACTGACCCATTGGTTTTTTGCCCCTGAATAAACGACACTAATTTTAGCATCTTTTAATTTATCTAAAACTAGATATTCAGTTGGGCCAAAAGGTTCTATATCCATTTGATTTTCTACAGGAATCAGATCTAAATGGGGTAAGTCAATGGCACTGCTGGTCAAATCATTAGGCGATAAAACCATTTTTTGTTCAACCTCGCCAAAGGGAGCGCCCGATGAAATCCATTGCTCAATTAATTGAATTTCGATCCGGGTCAATTGCCTTTTGCCTGTTGGCGGCATGTGAAGATCATCAGCCTCAGGTAATATTAAATTAGCATATAAATGACTTTTTAAGGGATTTCCCACCATTAATACACGACCATGTTTACCGCCCTTGCGAATAAAAAATTCAGAATCTAAACGAAGCCCTCCCCTCTTTTTTTGAATGGAATGGCATGAATAACATTTAGACTTTAAAATAGGGGCTATTTGATCTTCATAGGGATAGAAATAGTCTTTTGTTTCCCCTTGAACTTTTTCTATTTTTAACAATCGCCTAATTTTTGATGAGCTAATGACTGTCGAATCTATCTTGGGCTTTAAAAAATACCCTTCCCCATACGTTAAAATGGATCCATAATGCCCAGTTAAAATAATTAAAATCAATAAAACTCCAAACAGAAAAGGCCGATAATGAATCCAAAAATAGGAAGTGAGGGCTAAGATAAAGGTGGAAATTCCAGACCAGCGGTGAAAAAAAACAATTTCATCATTATAATCACCGGTCGAAGCTAATAGCCAACCAGCTAGGCAAGAAATACCTGCGAAAATACTGCCAATCAATACAAGTATAGAAATGGAAGAACTAAAATCCTTTTTTGAAAAAATTTGAAAAAATTGAAGGGCAATAGCCATTAGAAGAATTCCAATGGGGAAATGTATTAGCAGTGGATGCAATTGACCTACAAACTCAGAAAATAATGCAAGCCTTGTAGTTTCCATAGGCAATACCTATTCATATATCCCTTTGGCTACTTTTTCACTGATTGATTTGGGAGCAAGCCAAGCTAAAAATGCACCTAGCTTATTAATGAATCCGGTGATAACTTCTGGTCTTTTTGCAAACATCCCGACAATGGCTATTTTAGCCACGGACTCTGCCGTCATAGTCACTTTTTTAGCTGCATTTCTAGCTTTGTCTGGTAAATTGGCTCTGTCATTAAATGAACTTGTTGTTGCACCTGGACTGACAGCCGTCACTGAAATGCCTTTCTCCTTCCATTCGTGAAACAAACCACGAGAAAAATGTAAAACAAATGCTTTTGATGCAGCATATAAACACATCAATGGGATTGCTTGATAAGCAGATGAACTAGCAATATTAAGCACATAAGCCTGGCCCTTTCCTGTGAGCATAGGATAAAATGCATGGCAAGATTCGACCAAAGCATTCATATTCACCTGCATCATTTTTTGATTTTCAAGAAAAGAATAGGATTCGAATTCCCCCACTAAACCATATCCAGCATTATTGACAAGAATTCGTAAATCAACTTGCTTTTCCAAAACCCATTGAAAAATTCGATCCACGGAACCTTGTTCACTTAAATCTGCGACTAGGTAGTCAACGGTATTAGAATATTTTTTTTCAATCGCTTCTTTAACTTGTTGAAGTTCATAGGAATTACGAGCGATGATCAATAAATCATATCCACGTAAAGCCAACTCATTGGCTATTTCTTTTCCAATCCCTTTACTAGCTCCAGTGATTAACGCGTAAGACATAAATAATATTCTTTATGATGAAAAAAGCTGCTCAATGAGCAGCTTTAATCTTATTTCTTAGGAGCAACCGCACCAGGGGCAGCTGCTGCTGGTGGAGCTGGATTAAAGAATGCTTTGATATCAGGATCATCAGCTTTAATCTCCTGCGCTTTGGTGAACAAATCTTTTACCTTGACCTCATCCTTAGTAACAGATAAATAATATCCTCCTAAAAACTTAAAAGCCTCAAATAATTGATTCTTATCTTCTTTGTATTGTGTGCTTTTTTCAGCTTTTAACTGATCTACCACCGCTATAAATTTTTCATAGTAGGGAGCACCTAGCCATTTCGTTCCATCATAATCAATAAAGTTATTGGCACGCGCACGGTTAATGTAAAATGGAGGCCACTTATCATTTACTGAAATTGACTTGGCAAACATGGAATCAGCCCGCATCGCCATGGCTGGTCGGCCTATCGTATCGGCTTTATTGATATAGGCAGCCGTTAAATACAAATCCATCGCCACCTTAAAATAATCCCCTGATCCGACAGTTTGAGCTCTTTTCTCTTTCCATTCAATGGACTTATTCCCAGCAACTGAAGCTTCCAAATATCTTTTTTGCTTATATCGAATATCATGAATTAATGAATAAACATTATTATTAGTATCCAAAGGTGCGGCTTTTTCCATGTAAGCAATAGCTAAAGAATCCTTTCCTAAACCCTGATATCCTTTACCAAAATATAAATCATCCATAAAATAGGGCTTAACTCCCTTTTTAACCATTCCATCTAGATTGTCGATGCCTTGTTGGAAATTACCCATTTCAACATGTGAATACCCACGCATGCGATAAATATCATTATCACGAACACCCCGTTTATCGGCCTCATCTGTATATTTCATCGCTCCATCATAATCCTTAGAAAGGAAAAGCAACTTGGCCGTTTCCATCGTTACCTCTGGAGTAGCTTCTGCTTTTTCAATGTACTTTCTAAAAAACCGAGAAGCATTTTTATATTGACCACCAATAATCAAGTACTCACCATAACGACGATGACCTGGAGCATAATTTGAATCTAAATCCAATGCCTCCTTATAGCGCGCTTGCGTTTCTTTATAATTTTTACCTCTCAAATAAACCGTACCAATTTTAACCTTCGCTTTCACATTTCGTGGATCTTGCGCAACAGCCGCTTCATAAGCTGTCACCGCATTACCTCCATCATTTTTAATTAAATAAGCATCTCCTTTTACAATGTAATGCTCGGGCGAGGGTAATTTTTTATCCTTTAGCATACGATCTTGGATCACATCAATTAAACGAATTGCTTCCCCTGGATCATTGTTATTCGCATTAAAACTTTCCTCTTTTCCTAAAATATAATACATGGAATAAGCCTCAGCTGTTCGATATAAAACATCAATATTTTTTGATTTAGTCTCTGCAATTATTTTGTCAAACTCCACTTTGGCAGCTGAGACATTATTTTGTCCTACTAAAATTGATACTAAGCCTACTTGATTTAAATAGTTTTTAGGATCCGCAGCTTTACCCTTTTCAAAAGTAGCTTTGGCATTATCCCAATTTCGTAAATGCAAATAGTACAAGCCTAAATTGAAGTAATTATCTCCGGTGGGAGCAGAAGCCACAAGTCCTTCAAAAACTTGTTTAGCCCTACTTGGCTGATGTCGATCTAAAAAACGAAAACCGTCTTGTACCGTTTGACTAAATGCTACGTTGGATATCAATAATCCTACACCAAATATCCATGATTTCAATTTCATCATTGTAATTTCTGTTTTTTTTGCTAAAATAATATTTTTTGGGTTAAGAACATTTAATTAGTATTAAAGTTTAATTAAATTCGAACGGCGAAATTAAATAGAAAAATTTAGATTTTGACATTTAAATTTATAAATTCTTAGTTATTGGTTAATTTGATAAGTCCGAATCGTGATAGGTCGGGTCAGTGGAATCAAGCCAGCTTTCAAAACAATGAGTTGGCCCATCTCACTACAAACGTAATTAACAAAACCCGTTCCTAAACCCAAATGAGATTCCTTCAAGATAATCTTAATCTCTCTACGTAAAGGATACGTTTTTAAGGCTAAATTATATCCAAAAGGTTGTAAATACTTATCCTTAGCCAAGCCTTCTTTTTCAGCGACTGACATCACATGAACAGACTTAATGAATCCTAAAGAAGTGGGGTTATCTCCATCGCTAATCCAATTGGATCCAATAATTCCTAACGCATTCAGGTGATTTTTAACATATTCAATCACGGCCGGATTAGAACCAGCGGCAAAGACGGCCAATTTCTGGGTCGCAGGAATACCTAATTTGTCGATTAAAAATTTAATGTTACTTGAATTTGCTTTGTCCACGACCAATAAGATTTCTCCGGAAACAGAATGGGCTCCCATTTTATTCCAATTAGAAATCTTTCCTTGCAATAAATCTTTTAGCAGGGGTAAGCTAATTAAGGTATCCGTATTTTGCTTATTGGTCAGTAGGGCAATTCCATCTGCGGCAAATGGGAAACTACGGTAGGTTATTTTTTCACGCGTAAAAATTTCCTTTTCTTTAGAAGTAAGCTCCCTAGAAACTACAATGGATCGAACTTTTTCATTTAATAAATCGGCTACCGCTTCATTTTCAGGCGTGAATTTTAGATTAATGTGGGCAAAATGATAATTATTTTCAAAAGCTGTTTTTTCAGATTTTAATAAAAGCTGAAAAGACTCATCCACGGCGATTGCAATTTCTCCTTGTGCTGGACCGTCCTTAATTTCATCTTTTTTAGTAAATAAAGAACATGAAAATAAGGTACATAAAAGAAAAAATACTCCACATAAATTACGAACCGTATTCGCCATATTCATCTTCTTTTAATTCTTTATAATACAAATATGCTCTATAAAATCTAAAAAATCCATAGGCCAAAAACAATAATCCAAGGTAGCAATTAATGGACACCTCAAACCAGAAACCTAGTTGGGCCTCCGACCAAAACGCCACATAAACACCTAGCAAACAATAAGCAAGGGCAGCGATTACCCTAAATAACACATTAATGAATGCTGCAGCTGACAATTTCATCATAAATTTTAAAAACAATCAGACCTGCTAAAAACAAATTTAGCAGGTCTGAAAGAAACAAATTAAATCTTATTCAGATAATACGAAGGTAATAGGCTGAGTAAATCTTGAACGTACCGCACGGCCAGACTGCTTGCCTGGATTCCATTTAGGTACTGATTTAATCACGCGCATCGCTTCCTCATCGCAACCAAATCCTACTGATTTTAAAATCTGAACATCTTGAATCGTTCCATCCGTGTTAACGACGAACTGAACATATACTTTACCGCCAACGTTGGCACGCTGAGCAGCTGATGGGTATTTTAAGTTTCGCTGAAGGAACGCACCAAAGGCACGAGGTCCACCAGGGAATTCAGCTTGTTGCTCCACTGCAGTAAAGATTTCATCTTCTGCTGGCTTAGGAGGCTCTACGGGAGAACCTTTCGCATCTGGATCAACAGGTGGTTCGAAATTTTCCGTTTCACCCTTCACAGTTTCAGAAGCTGTATTTCCTTTTACCTCCTCTGGTGGCGGCTCAGACTTTGTAACCTCTTCATCCCGTTTAATCTCAGGAGGTAAAAACTTCGTCGTTGTTACCTTAGGGATTTCTTTGGGTGGTGGTGGCGGCGGCGGCGGCGGCAACTCAACCTTTTTAGGTGGAGGTGGCGCGTCTAATTTCATTACTTCAGCTGTGATTTCTTCCTTGCTATTGATGTTTGCTGTCAACTGTTTCCAGAATGCTGCAATCAACAATGCGCCTATGAAAAGAGCAGAGCCTAGTAATACCGACCGTTTGATAACCTTTGGATAGGTAGTCCTTAGAATAAAAGCACCAAATTCTCGGTTCTTCTCTCTAAAGATAATGTCATCCAATGTAGCATCTTGGCTTATTACTTGTGACATAGTATTTC
>CAMDRO010000027.1 GCA_945906795.1 Spirosoma fluviale | reverse complement strand
AATCCTTTTTATAAAGGTATTAATGAGAATGCAAATTATCCATTATTATTTTGAAAAAAGCAGGTTTTATGCCATATTTGCAACGGCAAATTACCAGCTCCCGCTGAATCCCCCAGATTTTGATCAAAGCAAGGGTAGGTTGGTTGAGCGGTGAATTTGCCATTTTTTTGTCTATTTTAACTCAAACTATATGAAGTTCTTTATTGACACTGCTAATTTAAATGATATTAGGGAGGCTCAGGACCTTGGTGTATTGGATGGTGTGACAACCAATCCATCCCTGATGGCCAAAGAAGGAATCAGTGGGAAAGATAATGTTTTACGACACTATAAGGCTATTTGCGATATTGTAGATGGCGATGTTTCTGCTGAAGTCATTGCAACTGACTTTGCCGGGATGATCCGTGAAGGGGAGGAGTTAGCCGAATTAGATGATAAAATTGTCGTGAAGATTCCTATGATAAAAGAAGGAATTAAGGCATTAAAATACTTTTCAGAAAAAGGAATTAAAACCAATTGCACCTTAGTTTTCTCAGCCGGACAGGCGCTGTTAGCGGCAAAGGCTGGGGCAACTTATGTTTCTCCTTTTGTAGGCCGATTAGATGATATTTCTTTTGATGGGATTGAATTGATTGAACAAATTCGGTTAATTTATGATAATTACGATTTTGATACTCAAATCTTAGCAGCCTCTGTGCGTCATTCTATGCACATCATTAAGTGTGCAGAAGCGGGTTCAGATGTAATGACAGGTCCACTTTCAGCTATTTTAGCCTTATTGAAACATCCATTGACCGATAGCGGTTTAGCTACTTTTTTAGCTGATCATGCCAAGTCGGCGAATAAATAGATCCCATTTATGTCTATTTTATCATTTAAAAATGTTCATATTTCGCAGGATGGAGTGCCCACTTTGCAGGATGTTTCCTTGGAATTAAACCATGGAGATTTTGTTTATTTGATAGGTAAATCGGGCAGTGGAAAAAGCACTTTTTTTAAATCGATATTTGCCGAATTAGCCATCGATGCTGGTCAGGCTTCTGTTGCAGGGTATTCTTTAAATGACATTAAATCCAATGAGATCCCATTTCTTCGTAGAAAATTAGGCTTTGTATTTCAAGATTTCCAATTGCTGACTGATCGTAATGTGGAGATGAATTTATCCTTTGTTTTAGAGGCAACTGGGCATCAAGATCTAGTGGAAAATGCTGCTCGTATTGAGACTGTTTTAGGCCAAGTAGGCATGTCGCATGCCTTGCATAAAAGGGTACATAAGCTATCAGGTGGCGAGCAACAACGAATTTGTATTGCCCGAGCTATTTTGAATAACCCTGTTTTATTGTTGGCCGATGAGCCCACAGGCAATTTAGATCCGGAAGTTTCCTTGGAAATTATGTCCTTATTTCAGCAATTGAACACACAAGGAACTACCATTTTAATGGCTAGTCATGATTACAATTCTATGCGAAAAGTTCCAGGTAAATTCCTTCAATGCGAAGGAGGAAAAATTTCCCCTATCGATTCTATTTAATTTATTTCCCAGTTAAATATACAACTGGAATAATACATTCCTCGAGTGAAATTCCCCCATGTTGGAAGGTGTTTTTGTAATGATTAACAAAATGATTGTAGTTGTTGGGATAAGCAAACATACCATCTTCTTTCGCAAAAACATACGTGGTGGACACGTTAGGCTTAGGCAGAAATAATTGGTTCGGCTTCCTTGAAACCATCATTTTGCTGTTGTTATCCCAGTTTAAGTTTTTCCCTTGCTTGTACCTTAAGTTGGTATTGGTATTGCGATCCCCCACAATTTTAATTGGATTTTGTACCCGTATCATTCCATGGTCCGTGGTGATTATGACGCGCCCTTTTTTGGCAGAGATCTTTTTCAACAGGTCAAATAGGGGGGAATGTTGGAACCAACTCGCCGTTAGAGATCGGTAAGCGGATTCATCGGGGGCTAATTCCTTAATCATCGCCATGTCCGTTCGTGCATGAGAAAGCATGTCCACGAAGTTGTAAATAATGACATTTAGATCGTTGGTTAGCAGTTTGTTGAAATTGTCAACTAGCTGTTTTCCCTGATATTGATGAATAATTTTATGATAGGATGATTTAGCGTCTATTTTCAATCGCTTTAATTGTTGTTGGAGATAGAATTCTTCATGCTGATTATATCCTTCATCATCGTCTGAATCTCCTAAATCATGCACCCATTTGTCCGGAAAGTTTTTGTGAATTTCGGAGGGCATCATGCCAGCAAATATCGAATTTCTAGCGAACGCCGTGGTGGTAGGTAAAATGGAATAATAGGTGTTTTCTCTCTCAACTTGAAAATAATCTTGTATAAATACTTCCAATATTTTCCATTGGTCATATCGAAGATTGTCAACTAAAATGAAAAATAGTGGACTTTTATCGTTGATTAATGGAAAAGCATATTTACTCATCAACAAGTGAGAAAGTATGGGGGTGTCTGAATCAGGTTTTTGAAGCCAATTTTCGTAATTTTTTTCAATAAATTTACTGAAATGAGCATTGGCTTCTGATTTCTGACTATTTAAAATTTCCGCCATGGATTTGTTTTCCGTATTGTCTATTTCTAATTCCCAATAGGATAGTTTTTTATAAATCTCAGACCACTCCTGCGCATTCAAATCATCTTGATATTGCAATGAAAGTGCCCTGAATTCTTGTTGGTAACTCAAATTAGTCTTTTCTTCTTGCAACCTTTTTTTATCAAAAATCCGCTTCACCGAAAGAAGTAATTGATTAGGATTTAGGGGCTTTATTAGATAATCGGCAATTTTAGACCCGATGGCATCCTCCATCAGTTCTTCCTCCTCCGATTTGGTAATCATGATGACAGGAAGATTAGGTCTAATTTGTTTGATGGCAATTAAAACTTCAAGGCCAGACATTCCTGGCATATTTTCATCTAAAAAAAGTACGTCAAATTTTTGTTTTATCACCAGCTCCAGCGCATCAGCTCCTGAATTTACCGTACTGACTTGGTAACCCTTATTTTCAAGAAAAATAATGTAGGGCGTTAATAAATCTATTTCATCATCAGCCCAAAGTATGGAGTATATCATATATTCGTTTTTTCTTTAACTTATTTAAGGCTTTTTTATTGTCAATGACTTAAATTAAATTTTGTTAAGGCGCATGGGATTATTTACTATTTAAAATTAGCTAATTTTATGCAGTGAATCATGCTATGTATGTCAAATAAATCTCCCGTTCAGTTTACGGATTCCGCTTTATTAAATTTGTTACCTTTAGTTAGGGAGAACAAAATGCCTGAGCCATTTGTTCGAGTTGGAATGAGGGGAGGGGCCTGCGGAGGGACATTTGTTTTAGGATTTGACTCAAAAACGGATCACGACGAGGCCTATTTAATTGACGAAATCCCTGTGCTGATCGATAAGCGGGAATTGCTTTTTGTCTTGGGTACGGTCATCAGTTTTGAGCCTCAGGCTAATGGCTTTTATTTACACAAACCATAAATACATGTAATATGAAATTTGCTGCGATTGACATAGGTTCTAATGCTGCTCGATTACAAATTTCAAGTGTATTGGAAGATGAAGGAGTGATCAGTTTTAAGCGCGTTGAGTATGTTCGTTTTGCTTTGCGTTTAGGTCATGATGTGTTTATTGACGGGGCTATTTCCCCTGAATCTGAAGTGAGAATTTTGAAATTATTACAGGCTTACAAATTATTAATGGAATTGCATGAAGTGCAAGATTATGCTATTTGTGCCACTTCTGCGATGCGTGAGGCTGTTAATTCAGCTGAAATAATTACGCGGATCCATAAGATTTTAGAGATGAAAATCAATGTGATCGATGGGGCAAGGGAGGCGGAATTGATCAATGACGTGGTCGTTCAATCTTTACATCCTAAAAAAAATTATCTACATATTGACGTAGGGGGCGGTTCTACGGAATTAAATATTTACAGGAACCGAGAAAAATTGGCTTCTAAATCATTTAAAATTGGATCTGTCCGCCTCTTGGAAGGCAAGGAAAAAGAATCTGATTGGGAAAAAATGAAGCAGTGGATCTCCTTGCAAATCTTATCCATGAATGGTCCCATTTATGCGGTGGGGACGGGAGGTAATATCAGTAAATTGTACAATATGTCAAGTGAGGTGAATGAGTCAAAGACCATGACGATGGACGAACTTAAAAAAATTGCCGCCTATGTAAGTTCCTTTACTTTTGAGGAACGTGTTCATAAATTAAGGCTTAACACTGATCGTGCGGATGTCATTGTTCCAGCCTCATCTATTTATTTGGCTGCGATGGAGTGTGCAGGTTGTCCCAGTATTTTTGTGCCCGACTTAGGATTAAAAGATGGGATTCTTCAAATGCTGTATGATCGCTATAAAGCTAGAAAAAAAGCCTAATTATTTGGTGATTCTATAGGCTAATCCCATGGAGAGGACTTGGGAGAACTGCCAATTAGGATCTTGGTCATAATCTCTAAACAATACGGCTTGTAAATTTGTGCTGAGGTATTTGTTTACTTTCATAGTAAAATTAGCGTCTACTCGATGCACCATTCCATTGGATAAACCAAATCTAAAATAATCAATTAAGGTAGAGTACCTTAATTTCATATTGACATTTTCGAATATTTCTCTTTCCACATTGAATAATAATTGGAGTACAAATTGATTTCGAATATTGTCACCTGGTCTTTCTAGACCAAATAATCCTGCTCTTGAAATTCGCTCGTCAAAAACAAATGTTTGCCTCAGACTACCTATACCTACTCGCGTATAAAATGTTTTCTGTGGGTGATATTCTAATCCTAATGAGGTGGTTAAATAGGCGGGGGCAAAAATACTAGAGACTAGTGAATCCACAGGAATACCCTTTTTGTTCTTTTTGTCAAATTCAAATCCTTGAAAAAATTGCGTTTGGAAGTTGGTAGACCCATAAAAATCCCATTTGGGACTTATTCGATAACCGGCCTTGAATTCGTAAAAAATACGATCAACACTCTTTCGTAAACTTTGGGTTTTGTTTTGAAGAAATCCCACTTGCATACTTAGATCACTGATTAAGCGCCAAGAAGAATTGTTGATCGTTGCATTGTGATTTAAATACCAACCTGTCGCAAAGGTATTTGAACCTCCACCTTTCCAGTTGCCACTAAAGCTGGCCTGATTTAAATCGATGCCCGTGGCAAAATTTTGTTTCCAAAAAACTTTTAAGGAATCTTTTTGAATGGAATTTTCGGCCATTAAAGGATAGCTGAAAATTAAAATCAAATAGATAAACCAAAATTTCATGCCGCAAAGGTACATAAATCATTTATTTAACGAACTATCCAAGGTTTGCTTTGTCAACCCAAATTTCCACCAAACTGGTGAAATCCTCATTCGGGCTTAAGACCTTTAATCCGTCCCCTGTGTTAAAAGCATCTGTATTTCCGGTCATGGGCTCGATAGCCACACAATTTTCGGATGAGGGTGCGAACACCACTAAATAGGGGAATTCGGCTGAGTTTTGTTTTAGAAATAGGCTAATTTTCGATTGGGTATCGGTTAATTCAGTCAGGTGATCTGCTTGACTTTCTAATTTAAAAACGTGGTCCAAAGTTGTTTCTGAAAATCGTACGGGCATCGGAAATGATACAGTTTCCTCCGTCAAGGGAATCATCTGTGCGTCTGAAATATATTTCAATGTGGGACGGAATTTAATTTCTAAATGCCTTATTTCTGCGTTTGCGATTTTAAAATAGGGATGCCATCCACAGGCAAAGGGCATATGGCTATCCCCTGTGTTTTTGCAATTAAAATGTACACTAAAGACCCCATGCTTATTTAATCGATAGGTCAATGTAAATAGGAAGGGGAAAGGAAATCCTTGGAAATCACCTGTGTAATTATGAATGAACGATACTTCCGCTAATTCATAGGTGGATTTTTTCTCAAAAACCTCAAAGGGTTTCCTGGCTAAAAATCCATGAATGGCATTTCCAAGATTCTGTTCATTGATGGGCAATTGGTAATTTCGGCCTTCAAATGAATAATTGCCATTTCGAACTCTGTTGACCCATGGAGCTAATAAGGCACTTGGGTGTAAGTCATTTTCATGGATGGATTTTTGTCCCGGAAGGTGAATTAGTTGGACCAGCTTGTTTCCGCAAATCAATTCCAGTTCCACTAAAGTTGCCCCAATTTCAGGCAATATGACTACTTTTTCACCCGTTTGTGGGTTATGTAGAATTACTTTTTTTTTGCTGGAAGCCTTAGCATCCTGTACTATTATTTCCATATTGTTTTTTCTTCAATGCCCATTCCATACAAGGCAAAATCAAATTTTACAGGATCCATCGGGTCGATTTTTTTTAATTCTTCCGTCAGCTCTACCGCCTTTTTCCAATTAGCCAGTCCGGGAACAATTAAACCTAATTTTTCTGCAGTTCGTTGTGAATGAACGTCCAAGGGACAAATTAATTGTTGGGGTTTTATTTTTTTCCAAAGACCAAAATCCACACCCTTCTTATCCTCTCTAACCATCCACCTTAAAAACATACATATTCGCTTACATGCCGAATTCTTTTGTGGGGTGGATACATGTTTTTTGGTTCTCTCCGGAGCCCACATATCATCAAAAAAGTAGGTATAAAAGTCATGGATTACCTTAGCAGTATTCAATTCATCTGTGACATGATTGGATACAAAAGCTGTTTCTAAGCTATTTTGGGAGGTATAATGCCTTTTAAAAAATCGTAAAAAATACAGCGCATCTGTACTTTGGAAAGTGCGATGAGTAAAGGATTCAAAGCGTTTTAAATCGGAATCTTTGTGATTTAAAATGAAATCGTGCGGTACTCCATCCATCAAATCGATCAATTTTTTAGCATTATTAAGGATGGTCGTGCGCTGTCCCCAAGATAGCATAGCCACCCAAAATCCCATGATTTCCCGGTCTTGTAATTTGGTAAATAAATGGGGAATTTGAATAGGGTCGTGTTCGATGAACCGAGGATGATTGAAAAATGCGTATTTCTTCTCAAGAAGTTCTACGATTTCCTCCTTCATTGGGCCTATTTAATTTTGCTGAAAAATGCAATTAGTTTGGAGGGAAATGAAAAAATCCATACCAACAAAGTAACTGCGGCTGAGAATATGGCGATAAATGGATAGGATAAAATGAAGAAAATTTCAAAAACTATATTTCCTACCGTAATCGGTCTTTTGCGTTTTGGCATTTTATTGAATTAAATAGCTGATTTCGGCCCTGATTCTTTTGTCGACTGCATTAAGTCGCTCAAATGCTTTAGGAGAAAGTTTAATGATTAATTTTCCATCTGAGTTGGGCAATCTGCCGATCACTTTAACCCATATGCTTTGATTATTTGCTAAATTTTTGACTAAAACTAGCGTGCCTATAGGCGCCGATTTATGCAAAGCTAAATATTTGCCAGAATTATCAGGTACTTCAATTAATTCCGCGATACCCGTTTCAATCGTCTTTTTTAAACCGTCGGATTCCTTACTATCTGATTTTAATTCTTCTACCCCTTTATCGTTTTTACTCGCTAATAAAGTTGATTTGTCGATGACTAAATTTTTAGGAGCCTCGACTAATAATCGTTGGCCCCCTTTTAAAACATCTGAAGTTAAATTATTCCATTTTCGAATATCGGCCATAGTTATCTTATAAAGATTTGCGATGGTCAACAAGCTTTGTTTTGAGGATACAACGTGAATGCCTGATTCAGTGGGGTTGATATTTTCTTGTTTTTTTGCTACTGCTTTTTCAATTGTTTTTTCGACTATTTTTATTGGCGCTATGAGCGCATTTGTGGCCTCATCTAGGTAGTGAATAGGAATAAAGATGATTTCACCTGAATTGACGGGGATATTTACTTCCGGATTAATTTGTTTAAACTCAGTTAATGAAAGATTAAAATGCTTTAATATCGAGTGTAGGGATTGCTTGTTTTCTACTTTATAGACAATGTACGTTTTGTTGTTGTCCTTTTTTAGCCCCAAGGAGTCAAGCGTGCTTCCAAAAGTGCTTATGCTACCCAAGCACAAGAAAATAAATAAAATTAGCTTGTCAGAATTCATAAAATATTAGTTGATGCTTGTCTTTAATATAAATCAATTTGCGATTGAAAATTTGAAACGTATTAAATCCAATGGTTTCTCCCTCAGCAATTATTTCTTTGTGCTCGGTTTTAAATGCTTTGTCGCACACTCTAAGGATGTTTTTTAAGCCATCCTCGTAAAGATAATAAGAAAAAATTATCTTATCATTTCCATCCCAACAATCCATTGCTTTCATTATATTTTCGTCAAAAGTTTGTTTGAAAAATGACTTGAAATCTGAAAAACCCGGTTGATTCTCTTCAAAATGAGCAGGGTTTTCAAAAAGGAAATGGTTTGCGCCTTCATCAGTTGGATCTTCGGGAACTTCAAAATGGCCGGTCTGTAAATTAATCCAATACAGAACTTTTTCTTGAACCACTTGAATATGTGAATGAGTAAATTTTACCCAATGCGTGATTGCAACATCATAAATTAATTTTCCTGATGCTAAATCATAGGCTTCTAAGGCTTCAATGCCTGGATTTACACCCGATTTTAAACGAAGAAATAATCCGATATTCCCCACGCCTTTTAACCATGTTTTTATTTTATTTGAGGTGTCAAAGGAGCAAATATCTTTCGCCATTCGCGTCGAAATATCAAAACTGACCCAATTTGTTTTTGTGGGAGATCTAAGCTCAATCCAAAGTTTAGGAATTTCTTTTGTCCCGAAATATCCGATACTCCAAATCGTTGATTCAAATAGATGTTTGGATATTTTTTCCAAAAGCGAGAGCGATTTTAATATAAATTATGTGCAAATTTGTTAAATTTCATTGAATAAACTCAATTTATTATGATCCAAGGTAAAAAAGTTGTAGCCGTAATTCCAGCACGATATGCGTCAACTCGCTACCCAGGTAAGCCATTAGTGGATCTAGGGGGAAAACCGATGATCCAAAGAACCTATGAGCAAGTGGCCTCTGTGAAGGGTTGGGATCAGATTATTATTGCCACTGATGATGAACGCATTTTTAAGGTGGCTCAGTCTTTTGGTGCACAAGTCATGATGACTTCAGCATCTCATCTTTCTGGTACGGATCGCTGTGCAGAGGTGTTAGCGAATTTAGTTGATACTATGGATTATATCGTTAATATTCAAGGGGATGAGCCTTACATTGAACCTCAGCAACTCATTGAAATTACGAATGCGATGGTTTCAAATGCCCCCATAATTACTTTAGTCAAACAAATTACGACAATTGATACCTTGTTTAATCCGAATTGTCCTAAGGTTGTCTTAGATAATAAAAACCAAGCTTTGTATTTTTCTAGACATGCCATTCCCTACATGCGCGGTTTACCTCAGGAAGATTGGTTGACGCATCACCGTTACTTCAAACATATCGGTTTGTACGCCTATCGTACTGATATTTTAAAGTCAATTAGCCAATTACCCGCCTCCGATCTCGAAACTTCAGAAGCCTTAGAGCAGTTGAGATGGCTGCAAAATGGTTTCCCAATTCAAGCGGTAGAAACACAATTTGAAACGATCGGCATTGATAGTCCCGAAGACCTTGAAAAAATTAAAAAATTAGGTTTCCTTTAAAACAAAATTGATGGGTGGTCGGTTGAAATGATGTATCTTTACAAGATTTTTAACCTTTTTATTTAGCTCCTTTGATTCGTTCAAAGATTTATTTGTCTATGCGTAAAACAGATATAAGAGAACTTTTATTAGATAGGATTTTAGTCCTAGATGGTGCCATGGGTTCTTTAATTCAACAATATAATTTGACTGATGCCGATTATCGCGGCGAACGGTTTAAGGATTTCCCTCACGAACTTAAGGGCAATAATGATTTGCTTTCGATCACTCGTTCAGATGTGATTAAAGAAATTCATGCTCAATATTTTGAGGCCGGAGCCGACATAGCAGAGACCAATACATTCTCTGGTACCTCTATTGCGATGGCAGATTACCACTTAGAAGATTTGGTGTATGAATTAAACTTTGAGTCTGCTAAAATTGCCAGAGAAGTGGCCGATGAGTTTACAGAAAAAAATCCCAGTAAGCCGAGGTTTGTGGCGGGTTCGATAGGACCTACTAATCGTACCTTGTCCTTGTCGCCTGACGTGAATGATCCCGGTTTTCGTGCCGTAACCTTTGATGAATTGGTGATGGCATACCAAGAGCAAGTTCGCGGCTTAGTGGACGGAGGCGCTGATTTATTACTAGTTGAAACCGTTTTTGACACCTTAAATGCAAAAGCGGCTCTTTTTGCCATAGATCAATTTTTCACTCAGAACCCGAATCACACATATTTACCTGTGATGGTTTCCGGAACTATTACCGATGCTTCAGGAAGGACTCTTTCAGGGCAAACGACAGAAGCGTTTTTGACTTCTATTTCCCACATGCCCTTGTTGTCGGTAGGTTTAAATTGTGCCCTAGGTGCGGATTTAATGCGTCCTTATGTGAAGATATTGAATGATTTGTCTCCTTTTTTTGTATCAGCCCATCCGAATGCAGGTTTACCCAATGAAATGGGTGAATATGATGAATCCCCTGAGCAAATGGCTGAGGTGATTGAAGATTTTCTCCAGCATGGTTTTGTGAATATCATAGGAGGATGTTGCGGTACGACACCCGCACATATCAAGGCGATTGCGACGATAGCTTCAAAATATAAGCCGCATCAGATTCCAGTGGCCGGCCATAACCAAATGCTTTCAGGTTTAGAACCGCTTGAAATTACGCCATTGACCAATTTTGTTAATATAGGTGAGCGGTGTAATGTAACAGGTTCAAAGAAATTTGCCCGATTAATTCGCGAGGAAAAATTTGAAGAGGCGATTGCCGTCGCTCGGGAACAATGTGATAGTGGAGCCCAAATTTTGGATGTTAACCTAGATGAAGGGATGATTGATGGGGTAAAAATGATGCCTCAGTATTTGAATTTATTGATGTCTGAGCCCGATATAGCCCGATTGCCGATCATGATTGATTCGTCAAAATGGGAAGTGATCGAAGCGGGTTTAAAATGCGTTCAGGGGAAATCCATCGTCAACTCAATTTCGTTAAAAGAAGGGGAGGAGAAGTTTATTGAATCTGCCCATAAGGTGAAAATGTATGGCGCTTCTGTTGTTGTCATGGCTTTTGACGAGCTAGGCCAAGCAGATTCGTATGAAAGAAGGATTGAGATTTGCCAACGAGCCTACGATATTTTAACGAAGGTGGTTGGGTTCCCTGCTCAAGATATCATTTTTGACCCGAATATATTAACGGTTGCCACGGGAATGGATGAGCATAATAATTATGCCAATGATTTTATTAAAGCAACGCGTTGGATTAAGAAAAATCTGCCATTTGCTAAAGTTTCAGGCGGCGTTTCCAATATATCATTTTCATTTAGAGGGAATGAATTAGTCAGAGAAGCGATGCATACCGTTTTTTTATATCATGCCATTAAGGCGGGGATGGATATGGGGATTGTGAATGCGAGCCAACTAGGTGTTTATGATAATATTGACATAACGCTTAAAGATTTATGTGAAGATGTCTTATTAAATCGTAACTCGGAGGCAACAGAAAAATTAATTGCTTACGCAGAAACCGTTAAATCCGCTGGAAAAGAGCAGGTGATTGATGATGCTTGGCGTCAACAGCATGTCAATAAAAGATTGGAACATGCCTTGATAAAGGGATTGACGGAATTTATTGACGAAGATGTCGAGGAAGCAAGGAAATTGGTTAATAGGCCTATTGAGGTGATTGAAGGTCCTTTAATGGATGGGATGAATGTAGTAGGTGATTTGTTTGGAGAAGGAAAAATGTTTTTACCTCAAGTGGTAAAATCTGCTCGGGTGATGAAAAAGGCAGTTGCCTATTTACTGCCTTATATTGAAGCGGGAAAGGATGTTGGCGAAAGCTCATCGGCTGGTAAAATTCTTTTGGCCACAGTGAAAGGGGATGTGCATGATATTGGAAAAAATATCGTTGGTGTCGTTTTAGCTTGTAATAATTATGAAGTGATTGACTTAGGGGTCATGATTTCATGTGATAAAATTTTGGCGGCAGCAAAGGAACATCAAGTAGATATTATAGGACTCTCTGGCTTAATAACGCCTTCTTTGGACGAGATGGTGTATGTCGCCAAAGAAATGGAGCGTTTAGGGTTTACTATTCCTTTATTGATCGGTGGGGCTACAACCTCCAGGATTCATACGGCTGTAAAAATTGATCCTCATTATTCAGGGCCTGTTATTCATGTGTTGGATGCTTCCAGATCGGTACCTGTTGCTGGCCGTTTATTGCAAAGTGAATTAACTCAAAATCAAATTTTTACCGAGATCAAGCAGGAATATGAGGAGCTTAGAATTTCTCATGCGGCTCGCCAGAAAGATAAAAATTATTTAAACATTGCACAGGCACGTGAAAAATCTTCTGGTATTGATTGGACAGGGTTTAAATCTTGCCTACCATCCTTCCTTGGAGTTAAGTATTTCCAAGATTATTCATTGGAGGAAATTGCAAAATACATTGATTGGACTCCATTTTTCTCTACGTGGCAATTGTCAGGAAAATATCCAAAGATTTTTGAAAATGAAACCGTGGGTGAAGAAGCACGTAAATTATTTAAAGATGCTACAACTTTATTGGCTGAAATTATCGATCAAAAATTATTGACGGCCAAAGCCGCCTTAGGTTTTTTCCCAGCTAATTCATTTGGTGATGACATTATATTACATGACTTTACTGAGAAAAATATTGAGGTTTCCTGTGAAAAACATGGGGCTCATCGGAAAGTCGATTATACGATTGAGCCGAAGGATTATTTATCTGATTCTTCTTATTGGTTACATCATTTGCGCCAGCAGGGACAAAAGGCTAGTAATTTGCCTAATCGTTGTTTAAGTGATTTTGTGGCTCCTATTGAGGGGAAGACAACTGACTTTATTGGCGCTTTTGCGGTGACCACTGGGGTGGGTATAGAAGCTTTATTAGAGAAATACGAAAAGCAGAACGACGATTATAATTCCATTATGGTGAAAGCCTTAGCGGACCGATTAGCTGAGGCTTTTGCTGAATTAATGCATGAGCGCGTTCGGAAAGAATATTGGGGCTATGCCCAGGAGGAAAAATTATCGAATGTAGATTTGATTTCGGAGAAATACCAAGGAATTAGGCCAGCACCGGGTTACCCTGCATGTCCTGATCATACCGAGAAAAAACGACTTTTTGAATTGCTTGACGCAGAAAATCAAATTGGTATAAAATTGACCGAAAGCTACGCCATGTACCCAGCTTCAGCGGTTTCTGGATTTTATTTTTCACATCCTGAAAGTACTTATTTTGCCTTAGGCAAAATTGCCAAAGATCAGGTGATTGATTATGCTGAAAGAAAAAATATGTCTTTAGAAGAAATAGAAAGATGGTTAAGTCCAGTTTTAAATTACGATTAGAAATATGACTAAGATCACACAATATTTACAAGAAGCCAAAGGGAAAACCCTGTTTTCCATTGAGATTATTCCTCCTATGAAAGGGCAGCATTTGGGTGAGTTGATGTCCCATATTGAGCCTTTAATGGAGTTCAAGCCCCCTTTTATTGAGGTTACTTATCACCGAGAGGAGTATATTGAAAAAATGGTTCATGGTATTTCTACTCGAATTCCCATTCGTAAACGTCCGGGAACCTTAGGTATTTGTGCCTCCATTATACAAAAATTCCAAGTGGATGCGGTGCCTCATGTGATTTGTGGGGGATTTACCAAAGAAGAAACGGAAGATTTTTTGATTGACTTGCATTATTTGGGCATCGAAAATGCCTTGATCCTACGCGGTGATCAGGAAAAAGGAGAAACGCATTTTATCCCTAAACAAGGGGGTCATGCTTATGCAAATGAGCTTGTAGGCCAAGTGAAAGCAATGAATCAAGGAATCTTGTTGCATGAAGAAACGGAATCACTTCCTACGGATTTTTGTATCGGAGTGGCTGCATATCCGGAAAAACATTTCGAGGCGGTTTCTTTCGAAGAAGATATACGTTATTTAAAACAGAAGGTGGATGCGGGTGCTGATTACATGGTGACCCAAATGTTTTTCAATAACGAGAAGTACTTTGACTTTGTGCGTAAATGCCGTGAGATAGGTATATTAGTGCCTATTATACCAGGTATCAAACCTCTGTCGACCCTGAAGCAATTGGAAATATTGCCAGAAATTTTCCATTTGGAAATCCCAGAGGCATTGGTTTCCGAGGTTCGAAAATGCGATAATAATGCGGCCGTTAAGCAGGTAGGTATTGAATGGGCGATCCTACAAGGTAGAGAATTAATACAAGCCAATGTTCCGGCTTTACATTTTTATACCATGAGTAAGTCAGACAGTGTTCGGGCTATTGCATCGGCATTATTTTAAACCTCCTCGATTAGTTTTACCTGCTTCCAATTTTCGCCTGAACGTATTCGGTTCAATTGAGTGTGAGTGATCCCAAATTGTTTCGCGATCATCTTTAATCGACTTTTGTCAGATCGAAGCATTTGCTTAATCAACATCACTTTACCCTCGGTTAATTTATAATTTTTTGTCCTTAATGGGATAAGCCGATTGATAACCGATGGGTTATTTTTATTATGCTCAGTAACTTTACTTCGGTCCGCCCATTGTAGATTTTCTGCTCGGTTGTTTTGTTTATTAAAATCAAGATGTATCACAAATGTTTCAATTGGAATTTGACGGATGCAAAAATGCTTGGCCACCAACTTATGTAAATAGTTGTTGACCGATTTATTTTGAAAGCGAACGTTAAGAGAATGGTATCCTTGGATGAGTGATCCTTGAATTAAAACGCCTTCCTCTGTATTTTGAAAGCTTTTTATTCGACCGTAATTGGAAATTTCATAATGGATTTGCTCGACGAATTCTGGAAAGTCGATCCTTTCCCATTTTTCGTTCCAATAGTTTTGAAAAGGAAATTGTTCCGTTTTTTTCATTGTTTTGTTGGCGAATTGTTTCTCTTGAACGCATTAATTTCTAATACATTCATTATTGCATTAGCTAATAACGGAATTAAATATTTAATTTTGCGATAATTTATGGATAATATGAGAGTCTTGATTTATGGGGCGTCAACAAACCCAGATCGATATGCTTTTAAAGCATTGGATTTATTAGTAGAAAAGGGGTATAAGGTTTTTTTGAAAGGAAATAAATCCGGTATCACGTGTGGTTTGGCCATACAGGTCGGAACAAATGATTTTGATCATATCCACACGGTCACACTTTATGTTGGATCTAAAAACCAGCATGATTTAATGCAAGATTTAGCCCAAATAAAACCTGAACGCATTATTTTTAATCCAGGAACTGAGAACCCGAAGCTATACGCTGAAATCGAAAAATTGAATATTCAAGTAGAAGAGGCTTGTACTCTTGTGCTTCTGCACACAAAGCAATTTTAATTACAAGGCATGTAGGGTAAATTCAAATTCCTCCATGATCAAGTTGGCCAATAGTTTTTGACAAGCCTTCGTCACAATTTCATTCGCTTCAGCCTCACTATTAGCCTCTAAAGTTAATTCAATATGTTTTCCAATACGCACGTCAGCTACTTGATGAATGCCTAGATTTTGCAAACCGATACCAACGGCTTTCCCTTGAGGATCTAGAATTTCTTTTTGAGGCATTACATTAATTTCAGCTAAAAATTTCATTTTTTGGAGGGATTGAGGATAAAAATTATTCCAGATAAAAGGATATAGCTAATCACAATGACTGGGAAAGCTACAAATTTAAGCATAACTAGGGCAGCAATACAATAGAAAAGAAAAATGAATTTTATCTGATTGCTTTTCCATTCCCAAGTTTTGAACTTGAATGCCATGAGTGGAAGTTCTGAAACCAACAAATAACTCATTAAAATACTATAAATCAGGAGTCCTTTAAAATTTAAAATATAGCTCATGTATTCGGGTTGAAAATGCAGGATTAATGGCAATGAGGCTACTAATAAACCATTTGCCGGAGTAGGTACGCCTATAAACTGATCGGTTTGTCGGGTATCTACATTGAATTTTGCGAGTCGGTAGGCCGACATCAACGCCAAAGAAAAAACTAAGAATGGTTTATAAAACCCGAAAAGGCCGATCGTACATTGATTGCCGCAACTTTGCTCCACTAAATTAAGTAAGATAAAACTTGGAAGTACCCCAAATGAAACCACATCAGCCAGTGAATCTAATTCTTTGCCAATGTCCGAGTAGGCATGCAATAACCTGGCCAAAAATCCATCTAAAAAATCACAAACCAATGAAATAAAAATCATGTAGGCGGCATATTCCAATTTGGACTGCATCACAAAATATAAACCTAAACAGCCAGCTAACAAGTTGCCTAAGGTCAATAGATTGGGTATTTCTTTCTTGATGCTCATACTCCTTTGATGTAGGGATTACTTATTTTTTCTTCTCCAATCGTAGTAGGTCCGCCATGTCCTGGATACACTTTGACCGAATCCGGTAGGGTATATAACTTAGTTTGAATGCTATGCATCAAGTCGGCATGATTACAAAGTGCGAAATCAGTTCTTCCTACACTGCGTCGAAATAAAACATCACCGTCAATGAGTATTCCGTTATTTTCCTCATAAAATGCGACATGTCCTGGTGCATGTCCGGGAACAAAAAGTACCTTTAATTCGATATGGCCAATCGTGATTTTTTCATTGTCCGAATACCAGCGATCTACTGAAGTGGCTTGGTAATGAGGAAATCCGTATACAGCGGCCCTATTTTCTGAATCACTTAAAATCGGAATTTCTTTGGGATGTAAGCAAAAAGGAATTTTATATTCATTCTTGACGAAATCAACTCCTAGCACATGGTCAATATGGGCATGGGTATTTAAAATGAATTTCAGTTGGATTTTATTTTTAGCCACAAACGTTTTTAATTCTTGCCTTTCTTCAAACGTATAACAGCCTGGGTCAATGATTGCTCCAATTCCATCCTCATCCCAAATTAAATAAGTGTTCTCTTGAAATGGATTGAATGAAAAAGATTTTAGCTGCATGGTACTTTCAAATTTATGTAAATTAAATTTTAATTCAAATTCATTGGCCCAGCAAGAAGATGCAAGGTCTTTTATGTAAATCAGGGGATTCGTTTTTCCATGCCTGCGCCGACTTAGTTTGGATAAATCCTGAGGGGCTTGTTACGTCGCAAGCTATGCAGATTAATATATTAGCTGGAGAATTATGGATGATATCTTCAAGCATGGCATTGTTTCTGAAAGGAGTTTCAATAAATAAGTGGGTAAACCCTGTTTTTTCGACTTCTCTTGCTAAAAGATTTATTTTTTTTACTCTTAAATCTTTGTCTATGGGTAAATAACCATGAAATGTAAAGTTTTGACCTGAAAAACCGGAACCCATTAACGCTAATAAAATGGAGGATGGACCTACTAATGGGATCACTTCTATATTCATTTCCTGTGCGATGGAAACGGCCAATGCACCCGGATCAGCAATCCCGGGGCAACCCGCTTCTGATAAAACCCCTAGATAGTTTTCTTGTTGGTGTGCTGAAATAAAAGATGAAATCATGGATCTGGTACTATCCTTATCTAAAACTTCAAAAGTTAATTCGTCGATGTTGATTCCTAATTTCAGTTCACTGATAAATCTTCTGGCCGTTCTGACATTTTCAACTAAATAATGTTTGCATAAAAGGACATATTTCGAGATGTCGGCGGGTAACACATCCGATGCGGTATTTTCTGAGATGGGGCAGGGGATGAGGACTAATTTCATAGTAGCGTGTTTAAGACCTTCATAAAGGCAATGGGCTGATCGGCTTGAACCCAATGACTTGCATGGGGAATTTCAAACAACTCAAAATTGGGAAATATTTCTGAGATTAACCGTTGGTCTTCAACTTGAATGTAATGTGAATCAGCGCCTTTAATAAAAATAGCTTTAGTTTCCGAGGGTTGATTGACCCATAATTCTAAACCTACTATGTCAATATTTTTAGTAATGACCTTTAAATTTATTTTCCATTCAAAGCCATTTTCTGCATTTCTATGGAGGTTTTTTAATAGAAATTGGCGTACCTCCTCATTTTCCTCAAAACGTTTCATGTGCTCGTTGGCCGCTAGTCTACTTTCTAAATGAGCCACATCTAAACTATTTAATCCTTCTAAAATTAAACGATGATGCACGGGGTAGAATTTTGGAGCTATGTCCACAATCACTATTTTAATGGCTATGTCGGGGTGATTGAGGTCAAATTGCATCACCACTTTTCCGCCCATCGAATGACCGATCAATAAGGGTTTTTCTAGTGAATGATCTTGTATGAATTCCATTAAATCTTCTGACATGACCTGAAAGTCAAATTCGTCAGACCAAGGCGAATGACCATGATTGCGCAGGTCCAAAAGAAAGACTTGATGGCTTTCGCTTAAGATTTTAGCGATGCCCACCCAGTTGTCGGACGTGCCAAAAATCCCATGCAAAATAACAATAGGGCTACCTTTCTCACCTAATTTTCTAAAAAATAATTTCATGGAATATATATCGCTTTTTCCCTTTTTTCAGTCATCTTTCCGATCGGCTTTAAGGCAAATCCCTGGTCGAGTAGAAATTGTTCAAAGGCATTTTGGGATTCTTCCTTCACGGCAATTAACAAACCTCCTGAAGTTTGTGGGTCGGCGCCTATGAGCCTTTGGTTTTCTGTGATTCCATCTTGGATTCGGTGTCCATAACTGGACCAATTCCGTTCGGTTCCTCCAGGGAAACATTTTTGATCTAAGTAGGTACCTAAATTATCCAGCGTGGGTATTTGGTTGAAAAATAGTTCAGCGCTTACATTTGAGCCATCACACATTTCCACCAAGTGGCCAAATAGGCCAAAACCCGTCACATCTGTTAAAGACTTTACATAGGCGAGAGGGCCCAGTTTTTCACCTAATACATTAAGCGTACTCATTTGCTTGACTGCCTTGGCTAAATCGCTTTCGCTGACGATGCCTCTTTTTTGACCCGTCGATAAAATTCCTACTCCCAACGGCTTTGTTAAATAAAGAAGGCAATTTTTTGTCGCCTGATCATTTTGTTTTAAATGTTCTTTTTTGACTTTCCCTGTGACCGCTAAACCAAATATAGGTTCAGTGGAGTCAATTGAATGACCCCCAGCTAAGGGGATTCCCGCCTCAGCGCAAGCAGCTCTTCCTCCCTCAAGGACTTGGGCTGCAATTTCTGGGGCGAGCTTGTCGATGGGCCAACCTAGAATGGCGATGGCCATTAGTGGAGTGCCACCCATGGCATAGATATCTGAAATAGCGTTTGTGGCGGCGATTTTTCCAAAATCAAAGGGGTCATCGACAATGGGCATAAAAAAGTCGGTGGTAGAAATGACCGCTTCTCCATTTTGCCAATCAAATACGGCAGCATCGTCTCTGCTTTCATTGCCAACTAACAATAGAGGATCATTCTTTTTAGGCGTATCCGTTGTAAGGATTTTGTCTAAAATTTGTGGGGATATTTTGCAACCACAGCCAGCTCCATGTGAAAATGAAGTTAACTTGATCGGTTTTTTGTTCGTTTGCATACATAAATTTCTAGCACAAAAATATTCTTTAAATAATTAAAAATTAAGATTTTGTTAAATTTTCAATTCTGATTGTACTTTAAAGTGTTCTTATTATTATAAAATTATTATTTTTTATCATTTTTATTCTATTAGTCACTTAGTTAAGTTAAATATCATTAAAAGTCTTTTCGGTAAAAATTGGAGTATTTGATTTTTTAGGTTTATTTTGTGGAATATTTCGTTCAACTCATTTATAACTAAACTTCAATTTTATGCAGAAAAGATTTATCACTAATTCTGTGTTGTTAGGAGCGTTTTTTGCGCTTTTAATGATGCTACCTGTGAGTGCAGTATTTGCTCAAGGTTCTACAACTGCTGCTTTAGCAGGTAATGTAGTGGATGAAAAAGGGCAAGGTTTACCTGGTGCATCGGTAATTGCCGTTCATGAGCCTACGGGTTCTCGTTATGGAGGTTCTACAAGAGCTGACGGTCGCTACAACATTGTTAACATGCGTGTGGGTGGACCTTACAAAATCACGATTTCATTTGTGGGATATAAAAATGCGGTTCAATCGGGCATCGTTTTGACATTAGCTCAGGAATTACGCCAAAACTTCAAACTAGAAGTTAATCAATCTCAATTGGAAGAAGTTAAAGTGGTTGCTTCTCGTAGTTCGATTATCAACTCGGGTCGTACGGGTGCGGCGACTACGGTTGGCAATAACCAAATCACAACTTTACCTACTTTGAATCGTTCATTAGGTGATTTTGCTCGTTTAGACCCTCGAGCAAATGGTTTGAGTTTTGCGGGTAGAAATTCTTTATATAATAACATTACCGTCGATGGAGCATTTTTCAATAATGCATTTGCTTTGTCTAGTACGATTGGTGGTCAGGCGGGTGCATCTCCGATTTCAGTGGATGCGATTGACCAGTTCCAAGTTTTGATCGCACCTTATGACGTACGTCAAGGAATGGCGACTGGAGCTAATATCAACGTAGTAACTAAATCAGGTACTAACAATTGGTCGGGTTCTGGTTATTATTTTGGAACAGATCAAGGATTGGTTGGAAATAAAATAGGTGATGTGGTGAATCAATATGGTACTTTTGCTCGTGGGCAAATCGGTGCTCGTATTGGTGGTGCTTTAATCAAAGATAAATTATTTGTTTTTGGTTCATTTGAGCAAGAGACACAAACGGATCCAGGTTCCAATTTCGTAGCGACAAGAACTGGTTCTGAGCCAAATAGATCTATCGCGAATGCAGCCGAGTTAGATCGTTTGAAAGATTTCTTAATGACTAAATTCAAGTATAACCCAGGTGCTTACGAGAACTGGAATAAAGAAAAATATTCTCAAAAAGTGAACTTACGTTTGGATTGGAATATCTCTGACAAGCATAAATTCAACGTAAAATATAATTATTTACGTTCTTATGCGGATATCAATCCATCTTCATCTGGTTCATTATCTGGTGGACGTGCTGCATCTGCGACCGTTTTGCCTTTCCAAGGTTCTTTGTATCGAATTAATAATAACCTTGATTCATACATTGCTGAATTAAACTCAACTTTTTCTAACTCGGTAGCGAATAATTTGACTGTAGGTTACACTGCCATGCGTGACTTCCGTCAATCTCCAGTGAATGATAATCCATTCCCGACTGTTGACATCGGAAATAATGATTTGAATGAGTTGACTGCATTTGGATATGAGCCATTCTCGGCAAATAACATTTTGAATTCTGATATTTTCCAAATCGCTGATAACTTAACGATTTATAAAGGAAAGCATGTGTATACGCTAGGTTTAGCTTTTGAGACAAATTCATTTATGAATGGCTTTGCTCCTAACTATTATGGTGCTTATCAATTTAAATCAATTGATGATTTCATTAAATCAGCCAACGGAGATACGAAAGTAATTCCTGCGCGTTACCAACAACAATGGTCAAACTACAGTACTTTCCCTTTTGCTGAAATGAAGGGTAGTACATTAAGTTTTTATGGCCAAGATGAAATTACAGCTGCTGAAGGCTTAAAATTAACTTTTGGTATACGTGCGGATGCTACTTCATTCCCGTCATTTGACGAGCCCAAGTATACGAATACGTATGTTCCAAGTTTAACTTTCCGTGATGGGGTTAAATTGACTACCAATAAATTCCCTGAAACAACTGTTTTATGGTCACCCCGTTTTGGTTTCAACTGGGATGTGAAGGATGACAAGCAAACTCAAATTCGTGGAGGTTTAGGTTTATTCTCTGGTCGTGTTCCTTACGTTTGGTTATCGAATCAATTGTCTAACAATGGTGTATTGTTTGGTTCAGAAAATTTGGCTAACCCAACGAACCGTCCATTCAATCCAGACGTAAATGCTTATCGTCCGGCCATTACTTTGCCTTTGACTCCAACAGCTTACAATTTAGCTGTTACGGATCCTAACTTTAAGTTTTCTCAAGTATTTAGAACCAATTTAGCTTTAGATAAAAACTTGGGTGATGGTTGGATTTTAGGTTTAGAAGGTATATATACCAAAGATGTTAACGCGGTGTATTTAGAGAACGTGAATTTACCTAAGTCGACAGTTAAGGCTGTTGGTGCAGATAATCGTATGATTTTTTACACATTGGGTACGAATGGACTTCCAAGTTCGGTTAGAAACTTTCAAATCTATGGTAATGTGAGAGGAGTAAATGCTCCAGCAGTTGGTCCTAATACGGTATCAAGCCCTAGTATATCTGATGCGATTGTTATCAAGAACACAGACTTAGGTTACTCGTATGCATTGACTGCTACTATTTCAAAAACATTTGAAAATGGACTTTTTGCTTCTTTAGCTTATACGAATTCTGATTCTCGTTCAGTAAATGATGGTGGATCTATTGCTCAATCACAATGGAGAGATCGTGTAGTTTCAGGTGATCCCAATGAGAATGTGGCTTCATATTCTTCATACATTCAAACACACCGTTTTAATGCATATGGTTCATATCGTTTAAACTATTTGAATGAGAAGGCGAGTACTACTTTTGGATTCACCTATTCTGCTGCTCCAGCGGGTCGCTTCTCATATACTTATTCAGGTGATATGAATGGAGATAATCAAAATGCGAATGATTTGATTTTTATTCCTCGTAGTCAATCCGACATTATGTTGAGAGATTTGGGTACTTACACGGCGGCTCAACAATGGGCAGATTTAGATAAGTACATCACTCAAGATGCTTATTTGAATTTGCATCGTGGTCAATATGCTCAGCGTAATGGGGCAGAGTTACCTTGGTCGGCGAATTTCGACTTTAAAATTATTCAAGATTTCTACATCAAAGTAGGTGGTCATACAAATACATTACAGTTTACTTTAGACGTATTTAATTTTGGTAATTATGTAACTCCACAGTGGGGATTAAATCAATCGACACTTCGTGCAGGTTTAATTAATTACGTTGGTAATGATGCTGCTACAGGAAAACCTGTATTCCAGTTCCCTTATCGTTCTGGTACAACGCCATTGTCAGAGACATTCCAAAGATCATTTGGTCTAGGATCTCGTTGGCAAGCACAATTTGGAGTACGTTATATCTTCAACTAAGATATTGCGATTCCGAAATAAAAAGGCTGCTCGAAAGAGCAGCCTTTTTTGTTTTTATGTTGATAAGCTAATCTCTCGTCTTTTTAAATTCGGATGATTCTTTGTGTAGAGACGCGATACCTCGCGTCTATTTATATCCAGATAATTCTTTTCGTAGAGACGCGATACCTCGCGTCTATTTCCCACAAAAAATAACCAAAAAAGACGCGAGGTATCGCGTCTCTACAGGAATAAAAAAACCGGGTTTCCCCGGTTATAACTAGAACTCTTTATGATGTGCCATTCGATGTAAATCTTCTGGGCTTAATGATTTAAAATACGCGTATGTGATTTTTAAGCCTTCTGCACGAGATACTTTGGGCTCCCAACCTAAAATCGCTTTAGCTTTGGTAATATCAGGTTTACGTTGCTTAGGGTCATCAGTGGGTAATGGCAATGAGATAAGCTTTTGAGTAGTCCCAGTTAATTTGATGATTTCTTCGCCAAACTCCTTAATGGTAATTTCATCTGGATTACCGATGTTCATGGGTTGGCTGTAATCGCTTAATAATAATCGATAAATACCTTCTACTAAATCGTCCACAAAGCAAAATGCTCGAGTTTGTGATCCATCGCCAAACATGGTTAAATCTTCCCCACGTAATGCTTGGCCTATAAAAGCAGGTAACACGCGGCCATCATTTAATCGCATTCTTGGACCATAGGTATTAAAGATTCGAACGATTCTCGTTTCTAATCCATGATACGTATGATAGGCCATAGTCATAGCCTCTTGGAAACGCTTTGCTTCGTCATATACACCACGGGGACCCACTGGATTTACATTTCCCCAATATTCTTCAGGTTGTGGATGAACGGTTGGGTCGCCATAAACCTCTGATGTGGAAGCGATTAAAACACGGGCTCCCTTAACTCTCGCCAAACCTAAGCAATTGTGAATGCCTAAGGAACCTACTTTCAAGGTTTGAATGGGTATTTTTAAATAATCAATAGGTGATGCAGGAGACGCAAAATGTAAAATATAATCTAATTGGCCTGGAACATGAATGAATTTAGAAACATCATGGTGGTAAAACTCAAAATTGGGAAGCTTAAATAAATGCTCGATATTTTTTAGGTCTCCAGTGATCAAGTTATCCATGGCAATCACATGATAGCCTTCTTTGATAAAACGATCACATAAATGCGAACCTAAAAACCCTGCACCCCCTGTAATTAATATTCTCTTCATATTTTTTAAAAAATAGCCATCCACAAGTTTGTAAATGGTGTTTTATTAATATTTCAGACGCGAAGTATCGCGTCTCTACAATACCTATTATCTCTTACCTTTTACCTGATATTTTTTGGTCCAAGGTAAACACCGTTCCCTACATTACAAATTACCTTTTACCTCTTAACTAATCTCTATTACCTACCTAAATTTACTTAACCACCCCTCGGCCAATCGAATAATAGGTGTATCCTAATTCTTTCATTTGAGCCATTTCATATAAATTTCTACCGTCAAAAATAACCTTATTTTTCAATAAGCTTTCCATACGTTCAAAGTCAGGCGTTCTAAATTGTGGCCATTCGGTCACAATAAGGAGCGCATCCGCATTTTCAATGGCAGCGTAAGGACTTTTTGAGAAGGTAACCGTTTCTCCTAATAATTCTTTGGCGTTAGGCATCGCCTCAGGATCATACACATTGATTTTACATCCTAATTCAAGTAGATGTTCGATGTTGTATAAAGCAGGCGCCTCACGAATGTCATCGGTATAAGGTTTAAATGCTAAACCCCAAATACCTATCGTTTTTCCAGCTAACTCATTATTGAAGTGATTTTTTATAATCGGTATCAACTTGGTTTTTTGCTTTTCATTGACCTTCATTACACTCTCCAAAATATGAAATTGATAGTTGTTTTCTTCTGAAGTTTTGGCAAGTGCCTGTACATCCTTAGGAAAGCAAGAACCTCCATATCCAATACCAGCAAATAAAAACCGCTTACCTATTCTAGAATCAGTTCCAATACCTCTGCGAATATCGTCTACGTTGGCACCGACCAATTCACATAAATTAGCAATTTCATTCATAAAGGTAATCTTGGTGGCCAAAAATGCATTTGCGGCATATTTGGTCATTTCAGCGGAACGTTCATCCATGAATATAATTGGATTTCCTTGGCGAACTAGCGGGGCATATAAGCGATTTAGTATTTCTTTTGCTTTGTCAGATTCAGTACCAATCACCACTCGGTCCGGTTTCATGAAATCTTCCACCGCCACACCTTCCCTCAAAAATTCAGGATTAGAAACTACGTCAAATAAATTGGGAGAAACATTTTTGGCAATCGCTTGATGTACAAGCTCTGAGGTACCCACTGGCACTGTGCTTTTGTCAATGATCACGGTATATTCTGTGATCAGTGGCCCTAAATGTTTGGCTACTTGTAAAATATATTTTAAGTCGGCAGAGCCATTTTCTCCCGGAGGAGTAGGCAAGGCTAGAAAAATCACTTTCGCTCCTTTTATACCTTCACTCAGTGAGGTGGTAAAATTCAATCTCCCTTCCTCCGTATTTCGGTGAAATAAATCCTCAAGGCCAGGTTCATAAATGGGAACCTCGCCTGCTTTCATCCTCCTAATTTTATCTTCATTGATGTCTACACAAGTCACATAATTTCCCGTTTCCGCAAAACATGTACCTGTCACTAAACCTACATACCCAGTTCCTACTACAGCTATTTTCATTTGATAATCTTAAATTAATTCTAAATTTGGCTATAAAATTAGCTAATAATCTTTAAAAATTGCAAATATTGATTTAATAGCTAGGGTATTTGTGTGATAACATTGCCTATACTTCCCGAAGGTTCCATGATATGTAGCCAGTTGGCCAATGTCACTGAAATATCACTGATGGAAGTTCTTTTTACGATTTCGCTTGGCTTAACTTTCCAACCATAAAACAACAAAGGTACATGTGTGTCATATGAATATAACGTACTATGTGTTGTGCCCGTCTGCGATCCCATAAACCAGGATGGTTTTAATAAAATCATAAAGTCTCCACTTCTCGCTGGATGATATCCATTGATAATCAATTGGGTATACTGAGCATTCAAATTAGCGCTCTGTATATCTTTTAAATGGATCAGTTCAGAAAAACCGATTTGCTTTTGATACGATTTTCTAACTACATCAAATAATTTTTTTGAATCAATGCCCATTTTCTCCATCAAATTATGATTAAAATAGAGTTGGCTATTTTCTTCGCCGACCAATAAATCTACATTTCCAAATGCTTGATTTATCGCTTTTTTCATGTCGGAAATAGATGCATTTCGGTCAAAAACTCCTCCAGGTAATTTTTTGCTATTGGCATATCCAGGAACCTCAGCTACCGCATGATCTGCTGTAAGAAAAACAAGCACCTGATCTTTCCCGTATTGTGCATCTAAATAGGTCAATATTTCAGCGATATCTTTATCCAAGCGTAAATAAGTATCCTCTAATTCAATGGATTGTGGACCAAAGCTATGACCCACATAATCAGTCGATGAAAAGCTGATGGCTAAAAAATCGCTTGTACCATTTTTACCTAATTTTTCATTTTCAAGAGCCTTGATTGCAAAATCCTTGGTGATACTATTGCCATACGGGGTCGTTCTAATTACTTCTAATGGATTTCCTCCCTTCAATTCGTGTGGAAAGCTAGTGGATTTTTCACCAGGTAATTTTCCTTCAAACTTATTTTCATCTTCAGCGCTTTGCGTATAGGTTTCGATCGGATACAAGGTGCTCCAACCTTTTTGAACATATTTCAAAGCTCGTTCCTCTGAATTAAATGTTTGAACCCAGTTAGGTAATTCATTGAAATAAAAACTTGAGCTAATCCAACGGCCCTCTTTTGAATCATACCAATATGCTGCGTTTGCCGTGTGTCCACCAGGTAATATGGCTCCCCTGTCTTTTAAGGCGATGGCTATCGTTTTAGATTGGTAGTTCTGAGCCATTTTTAATTGGTCTGTAATAGTGCTGGTCCAAAGATTTTTAGGCGACATCCAACCCGTTTTTCCCGTAGTTCCCACCGTTTTTACCGTGCTGTCTTCTGTGCAATATACTTTTTTGCCAGTAGCTACATCGGTCCAATCATTGCCCACAATTCCATGCACAGAAGGAACAGTACCCGTATAAACACTGGTGTGTCCAGCCGCTGTAACGGTGGGCGCAAAATTATAATGATTTTCTTGGCAATTTAACCCCTCTTTCATGAGTCGCTTAAACCCACCATCTACGTACCGATCGGCATATTTGTACAGGTATTCGTATCGCATTTGGTCTACGACTATGCCGACGACCAATTTCGGTCTTTTAGGCAATGCGTTTGATTTCTTTTGGGCAAAAGTACATGGAGAAAACAATAGTATAGTAGACGTAAATAATAAATAGATAAAGGTTTTCATAAATATGCTGGAAATTGGTTGATTTTATTTGTTTGATTTTCTGTTAAATTTATTTCAAAAATATGATTTTCTAATCCATTGGTTAAGGCTAAGTATTTCGCCATGTTTTTTTGTTGGTATTGACTAATTTGTTGAAAGGTAACTTCATTTATTTCAATATGTGGAGCTTTACATTCAATGATCAACAGTAATTCTCCCCTTGAATCAAACACCTGAATATCGGTTCGCCTAGTTAATTTATTTACTTTAAAAGCTCTTTCTATTTGAATGTTTGTGGCGGGATACCCTAAATGATTCGTTAAAAAATTTAAACAATGTTGCCTTACCCATTCCTCAGGGCTTAGAGCTCTGTATTTTTTGGCTATTGGGTCATAAATGAAAAGTTTTCCTTCCTTTTTTGTTAATTTGTACTCAAATTCAGGGAAAATCAATTTTAAATTGTTCGAAGAATTCATAGGTTTTAAAGCCAAATACTAAATTAATCTTTATTAGATTAATTTCATCACTCAAACATAATTTAATGAAGACAAAAGAAGAGATTGTTCAAAATTGGTTACCTAGATACACGGGAACCCCCATTGAAAAGTTTGGCCAATATATCTTGTTGACCAATTTTAAAAATTATGTCGAAATGTTTGCCGAAAAATTTTCAGTAGAAATTTTAGGGAAAGACCGGCCCATGCAAACGGCTACGGCGAACAATATCACCATCATCAATTTTGGAATGGGTTCTCCTATGGCAGCAACGGTCATGGATATTTTGTCGGCTATTTCACCTCACGCAGTTTTGTTTTTAGGTAAATGCGGGGGCTTAAAGAAAAATTTAAATATTGGGGATTTGATTTTACCCATAGCCGCAGTTCGAGGAGAGGGTACATCAGATGAATATATGCCTAAAGAAGTGCCTGCATTGCCTTCATTCCGACTCCAAAGAGCGGTTTCATCCATGATCAAGAAACATGAAATGGATTATTGGACGGGTTTGGTTTACACGACTAACCGACGAGTTTGGGAGCATGATGAAGTTTTCAAAACCTATTTATCTGATATTCGTGTGATGGGGATCGACATGGAGACGGCGACCATTTTTACGGTGGGTTTTGTTAATAAAATACCTCACGGGGCTTTGCTTTTAGTTTCTGACAATCCCATGACGCCTGATGGGGTTAAAACGGAAAAAAGTGATCACACAGTTACGGCCAATTTTGTTATTAAGCATCTCCAAATTGGCATAGATTCTTTAGAAGAATTGGCGAATTCCGGTGAATCGGTGAAACACTTACGGTTTGAATAAAAAAAGCCTTCTTTAGAAGGCTTTTGATTTTGTCATTCTTAATATTTGAAAATCAATTGCAATGATCTCTAATCACTTGGTATGCTGGATTATAGCCTAATTCTCCTGCTTTACTAAGATCTAAACAACCCGTATTATCGCTGAGGGCTAATTTTATGATGCCTTGTACATAGTAGGCTTCCGCATACTTTGGATTTAATTTAATCGCATTGCTGCAATCTTGGATCGCATTGCGTTGGTCGCCTAAAGATGACTTGGCAATTCCTCTTAAAAAATAGGCTTCTGCATATACGGGGTTAAGCGAAATGGCCTTGTTATAATCATCCATGGCTTGCTTTTGGTCTCCAGACTTTGCTTTTGCAGAACCTCGATTGAAATATATTTCAGCTCTTTCTGAAGTATATTCTGCCATTTTGATTTTATCCTGTACCCCGTTTCTAAGGTCATCCAATAGATTTTTAGACATTTTGCCGTCATAAATAATCTTGGCATTTTCATTGTTTCCGGTTTCCGCTGCTTTCGTATAATCTTCAATCGCTCCTCGTGGGTCCCCAATTTTTGATTTTGAAAAGCCTCTGCCATAATAGGCTTCCACTTTCATCGGGTTTAATTCCAATGACCTACTGAAATCTTCTAATGCTCCCTTTTCACCGTTTTCTCCTCTAAAATTTTCCAATTGCGTTTTGCAAAATCCTGAAAAATACCAATCGTCTGGATTGTCTGGACTTAGTTTAAGGGCTTCAGCATAATCTTTTAAAGCCGTGGCATATTCCCCTAATTTTAGTTTAGAATAAGCCCGACTTGAATAATAAGTAGCCCGCTTTGGATTGATGGTAATCGCTTTGTCAAAATCTTCCAAACTCCCCTTAAAATCGCCCAATTTTACTTTTGATTCGCCTCTAGAAGCTAATCCTGGTGCATATTCTGGGTTCAATTCCAATGATTTATTGAAATCTGATAAACCACCACGAAAATTTTGAAGTTTCATTTTGGAGATACCCCGACTAAAATATGCGGTGGCTTCCAATGGATTTAAGCGAATAGCTTCATTGTAATCATTCATGGCCACTTTGTGGTTGTCTTGCATGCTATAACTTTGACCTCTGGCTATAAATGCTTCGAAATAGGTAGGTTTTAATTCAATGGCTTTGTCAAAATCCAAAATGGCTCCTCGGAAATCTTTCAAATTGTATTTGGCAAATCCACGGTTATAAAAAGAAACTGGATTGGGATTAGCTATATTTTTTTCAATCTCAATGCTGAAATTCCTTAATGCATCGGCATAATTACCTGTTTTGTTTTGTGTAATACCTAATTCAAGATAATTAGGACCGGCGTCTTGGGCTATAACTGTGGTGATGAATAGTAAATTCAACAAGAATAAAATGGAAATTCGTTGTAACATGGGAGGATTTTTTTTGTAAAAATAGTCAATTTTCTAGCTAAGAAAAATTTGACTAACACCAAAAATCACAATCATAAACAATGTGCTCAAAGCGGTCTTTTTTAAGTAAGGATCTATTTGCGCAGGGGTCATTTTTGAATTCAATTGCTTGATGATTTGAACCAATGGGTACCATCCTGCCATAATGATTATATTCTGTGACAATTGAATGGGTTTTCCTTGATACATTAAGTAGATAATAAAGGTACAGATACCGAGCAACATGATGGTTTTTTGGTAATAGAAGCCATAAAGCTTACCTATTCTTACAGGTATGGATCGCTTTCCTGTTTTTCGGTCATTCTCAATATCCCGTAAATTGTTTAAATTCAAAACAGCAACCGATAAAAATCCGCAACCTGAGGCGGGAATTAGAATGTAATAATTCAAAATTTCAGTTTGTAAATAATACGTACCAAAGGTGCCTACCCAACCAAAAAACAAAAACACTGAAATGTCGCCTAAGCCCATATATCCATAGGGTTTTTTGCCCACTGTATATGCAATGGCTGCTAAAATAGCAAGCATACCCAGAATCACAAAAGTGATAATCGTTTCCGATTTGGCGTATTGCAATGCAAAATACAATAGGCTTATTCCTGAAATAAACGAAAGGCATGCTGTTAGGATGACCACATTTTTCATTTCGGAGGGCGAAATTTTCCCTGTTTGGACAGCTCTCAAAGCAACTTTTCTATTTTTATTGTCTACCCCGTTTATTGAATCGCCTAAATCATTCGCAAAATTTGACAGGATTTGGAGGAGTAAAGTAGTGAGTATGGCAAGACCTGCCGTTAAAAAAGAAAATTTTCCGACCGCATAGGCCAGAAAATTTCCTAATAAAATACTTGCTATCGCTAATGGTAAGGTTCGAGGCCTTGCTGCCTCAATCCATCGATTCATAATATTTATTTATTCAATGCGGCAATGAACTCAGGGCTTGACGGCTTAATTCCAGAAGCAAAGAAATTCACTAATTCACCTTTTTCATTGATGACATATTTGCAGAAATTCCAACTTGGTTCTTTTTCATTCCAACCATTTTGGT
The DNA here is from genome assembly GCA_945906795.1 of Spirosoma fluviale. Classification (GTDB taxonomy): domain Bacteria; phylum Bacteroidota; class Bacteroidia; order Cytophagales; family Spirosomataceae; genus Aquirufa; species Aquirufa fluvialis_F. The sequence continues at coordinate 520 of CAMDRO010000027.1, read as the reverse complement.
TTTTGTCTGTTAGCCACTTGTAAAGCTCACATTTCTCGCCGCCTTTGACAACTACTTTTTCCATCATTTGGAATGAAACGCCATAATTTTTTTGACAAAATGTAGCTATTTCAGCGTTGGTTCCCGGCTCTTGGCCTCCAAATTCATTGGCAGGGAAACCTAAGATTACAATGTCTTTATTTTCCTGATGGAATTTCTCCCAATCTGCATATTGTGGGGTATAACCACATTTAGATGCTGTATTTAAAACAACAATCTTTTTACCTTTAAATTTAGAAAAGTCAATTTCTTTTCCGTCGATGGTCTTCATTTTAAATTGATGAAAGTTCTTTTCAGCGGTTGTTTCCATTTGGTTTGGACGTGTTAATACAGTGTTTTGGGTGAATGGCAATGCTAATGCCGTTAAAATAGATCCAATTTTCATAAAGCTTGCTAACATGATGGTCAAAATTAAAAAGGTTAAAAAAATGATATACTTACGTTTCATTACATTTTATTGGGTGAAACTATTCCTAATAAC
>CAMDRO010000026.1 GCA_945906795.1 Spirosoma fluviale | reverse complement strand
TTTTTTAACGTAATTTTGAGGGTTATTGCCCATCTAAAGGGCCTTTTGATTTATTATCGCATGCAAATTAAAGAAATATTAGGTTTAACAGCAGCCCAACAAGCCATCACGGTGAAGGGTTGGGTACGTACCAAACGAAATTCTGCGGCTGTCGCATTTATTGCCATCAACGATGGATCCACCATCAACAACATTCAAGCGGTTGTCAATGAAGGTTCTGTTCCCGAGGAAACATTGAAATTAGTGACAACGGGTGCTTGTATCGCCGTTATAGGACTTTTAATTCCGTCTCAGGGACAAGGACAAAGCGTAGAGGTTCAAGTCAATTCCATCGAAATATATGGCGCCGCGGATCCAGAAAAATATCCGCTCCAACCGAAAAAACACTCCCTGGAGTTTTTAAGAGAAATAGGCCACCTGCGCCCTAGGACCAATACTTTTTCCGCTATCTTACGTATTCGGCATACTTTAGCCTTTGCAATCAATACGTATTTCAACGACCATGGCTTCTTCTATTTGCATACGCCCATCATTACGGGTTCTGATGCAGAAGGTGCCGGTGAAATGTTTCGAGTAACTACCCTGCCTGCCATCAATCCGCCATTGACCGAAGATGGACAAGTGGATTATAAAGAAGATTTCTTTGGTAAAGAGACTAATTTAACGGTTTCTGGGCAATTAGAAGGTGAATTGGGCGCTTTGGCCTTATCGAAAATATATACGTTTGGGCCTACGTTTAGGGCGGAGAATTCAAATACTACCCGCCATTTGGCAGAATTTTGGATGGTCGAACCTGAAATGGCTTTTTTCGAACTTACTGATAATATGAATTTGGCCGAAGATTTTACCAAGTTCTTGATTAAATACGCATTAAACCATTGTGCCGACGATATAGCTTTTCTGGAGAAAAGATTATTAGAGGAAGAGAAAATGAAAAAGAAAGAGGAGCAATCCGAATTGACCCTTTCTGAGAAATTAAAATTTGTCACGGAGAATACCTTTGAGCGATTAACGTACACGGAGGCAATTGACATATTATTGCAGTCAAAAGCGCACAAACAAGGTAAATTCAATTACCCTGTCGCTTGGGGAATCGATTTGCAGTCGGAGCACGAGCGCTACCTAGTCGAAAAACATTTCAAAAAACCCGTTATTTTAACTCATTATCCCAAAGAGATCAAAGCCTTTTATATGAAGCAAGAGGTGGATGGAAAAACGGTTCGCGCGATGGATGTGTTATTTCCAGGCATTGGTGAAATCATTGGTGGATCGCAGCGTGAGGATGATTACGAAAAACTTTTGCAAAGAATGAAGGAAGTGGGAATCGAAGAGGAATCCATCTGGTGGTATTTACAGACGCGCCAATTTGGCTCTGCGCCCCATTCAGGTTTTGGATTAGGTTTTGAGCGATTAGTGTTATTTGTCACGGGAATGAGCAATATACGCGATGTCATTCCATTCCCACGTACTCCTAAAACGGCCGAATTTTAATATGTTGAAACAGATGTTTAAAAGTATCGGGATTGCCTTTGATGGAATTATCGACTTAATTAAAAGCGAAAATAATGCCAAAATACATTTAATTTCGACCATTGTGGTCATTTTAGTGGGTTTGAAATTGCAATTTTTATCCATTGAATGGTTATGGATTTCATTAGCGATTGCTGGGGTTTGGGTGGCTGAATTAATTAATACGGCCATCGAAAAATTAACGGATTTGATTTCACCCGAACAAAATCAAATCGCAAAAAAAGTAAAAGATTATGCCTCAGGCGCAGTTTTAGTCATGGCAATTTGGGCAATATTTGTTTTTTGTCTAATTTCCTTACCTCATCTGTGGATGTGGCTAGCATTTTCTAGGTAATATTATGAAAGAATACGGATCAAGCGTTCAGAAATTGGTGGATTATATCATGACCATCGACGACGAAGAAAAAAGAACCAAATATGCGTTTTTGATGGTGGAACTGATGAAGCAAATTCATCCCAACATGAAAGATTCAACGCAGGATTATTCCAAAAAACTTTGGGATGATTTATTTATTATGTCCAATTTTAAGTTGGACGTCCAAGCCCCATTCCCTCCCCCATCTCCTGAATCATTAGGAAAGGCGCCAAGAAAAGTTTCTTACAATCAGCATAATTTGAAATTCAAACATTATGGTAGAAATGTAGAATTACTTATTCTGCGCGCCATAGCGGAAGAAAAACTAGACGATAAGAAAATCTTAGTGGCTTACATCGCTCGGTTGATGAAAGGATTTTATGTGACATGGAATAAAGATTCGGTCGATGATTCCGTGATTTGGCAAAACATCAAAGATATGTCTGAGAATTTACTTGGGACCATCGTGGATGAATTATCGCAGGAAGGTTTAGGCCATGCACGCGTCGCTAATAATGCGCGAAATACCTATAACGCTCCGGAATACCCAAATAACAATAATAACAACAACCGTAATAATAACAATTACCGGAAAAATAACTTCAGAAGTAACAACAACAATAATCGAAACAATAATTTTCGAAAAAAATAATTTATGGCATCATTTAAAGTAACGGGAGGAAAGCGGTTAAAGGGAGAAATTACTCCCCAAGGAGCTAAAAACGAGGCTTTGCAAATTTTGTGTGCGGTGGTATTAACTGCCGAGCCGGTCGTCATTCACAACATTCCCAACATCCGGGATGTCAATCAATTGATTGATTTATTAGGAGATATGGGCGTGCGGACGCGCCGATTGAGTGATTCCAGCATCGAGTTTGATGCATCTCAAGTGAACATCGACTACCTTGAATCTGATACGTATAAGAAAAAAGCAGCTGCCCTGAGAGGCTCTGTGATGTTGTTAGGGCCGACTTTAGCCCGCTTTAAAAAAGGCCGAATTCCTTCACCAGGAGGAGATAAAATAGGCAGAAGGCGTTTGGATACGCACTTCTATGGGTTCATGAAGCTTGGCGCAAAATTCAATTACAGTTCTGCAGATGGGGGTAATTACGAAGTGGATGCCTCGTCTTTACAGGGTGCCTACATGTTATTAGATGAGGCTTCTGTGACAGGAACGGCTAATATTTTGATGGCGGCGGTGCTGGCCAAAGGAACTACAACGATTTACCATGCTGCTTGTGAGCCTTATATTCAGCAATTGAGTAAAATGCTCAACCGAATGGGGGCTAAAATTTCTGGCATCGGATCAAATTTGCTAACGATTGAGGGAGTCGATGTGCTTCATGGCACCGAACATACCATGTTACCCGACATGATTGAGATTGGTTCTTTCATCGGCATGGCGGTCATGACACAATCTGAAATCACGATTAAGAATTGTCAAATAGCTGAATTAGGCATTATTCCTGATGTATTTAAAAAATTAGGAATTCAAATGGAATTCAGAGGTGATGATATTTTCATTCCTTCTCAAGAACATTATGAATTAGAAAATTTCATCGACGGGTCTATGTTGACGATTTCGGATCATCCTTGGCCTGGATTTACCCCTGATTTACTTTCCATCATTTTAGTGACAGCGATACAAGCCAAAGGAACCGTTTTGATTCATCAAAAAATGTTTGAATCTAGATTGTTTTTTGTGGACCGCTTGATCGAAATGGGCGCGCAAATCATTCTGTGTGATCCCCATAGAGCTACTGTGGTAGGATTTGACCGTAAACAAACCTTAAAAGGAATTCGGATGTCTTCCCCTGATATTCGTGCCGGAGTTTCTTTACTGATCGCTGCTATGTCGGCCACAGGAACCTCCATCATCGACAATATCGAACAAATAGACCGGGGATATCAACATATTGATACGCGACTTAATGCGATTGGTGCTGAGATCGTTCGAATTTAACGCATGATATTAGCTACATTTTCTGAAAAAGTCTTTAAGACGATTAAACTTGCATTACCCATCATCGTGGGCCAATTAGGCATCATGCTCATGGGCTTAGCCGATACGATTCAGGTAGGCCGAATGAAATTTCTCGCGGCGGAAAGCCTAGGTGCATCGGGAATGGCGGGTTCAATTTTTTTTACGATCGCCGTGGTAGGACTGATCTGCATGAACATTGTTTCTCCCATGGTTTCCAAAGCCGCCGCTGAAGGTGACCTATCCGAATGTGGGAATTTACTACGGGCAAGTATTCGAGTTGCGCTATTTCTAGCGGTTATCACCATTGTCATTTTAGGGATTATAGGGCTTAATTACGATTTATTTGGGCAAACAGCCATCAACAAAAAATTAACGCTTCCTTTTTTAGCTTTGATTACGGCCTCCGTGATTCCCATTTTTATTTTTTCGGCATTAAAAACTTTGACCGATGGACTACAAAAACCTCGGATTGCGATGAGCATCACTTTAATTGCCCTATTGCTCAATGTGCTTTGGAATAGCATTTTAATCAATGGCTATGGACCCATACCGGCCTTAGGATTAATAGGAGCTGGTATTGCTACCCTAATGGCTCGGATTTTTATGGCCGCAAGTTTAGCTATTTATATTTTTACTCGAAAAGAATTTAAACCCTATTTAGCCAAAGTACATGTGCACCATACCCCTTGGGTGCTGGAAAAAACCATTTTGAAAGTCGGCGTTCCTAGTGGTTTTCAAGGCTTTTTCGAGATCGCAACCTTCGGCATGGCGGTGGTCATGATGGGTTGGATTTCCATTACATCACAGGCGGCACATATCGTAGCGATCAATATGGCTTCCCTTACTTATATGGCAGCCACCGGGATAGCGGCGGCAGGAGGAATTTTGGTGGGAGAAGATATTGGCAATAAAAGTAAACCAAGTATTTATGTGTCTGGAAATGCCGCCTTATTTCTGTCACTCGTGTTCATGGGAATCTGTGCATTGGTCATGTTTTTTGGCCGAGAATTTTTTGTCACCTCCTATACCAAAGAAATTGCCGTGGTCACTATCGCGGTCCAATTAGTAATTTGGGGAGCGGTATTCCAATTATTTGACGGGGTTCAGGCGGTTTCTTTAGGTTTATTGAGAGGCCTACAAGATGTTAAAATACCGACATTAATCACCATTTTTTCCTATTGGGGAGTGGGAATTCCTCTAAGTTATTACTTGGGAATTTATGAAGGCCAAGGAGCAGAAGGCATTTGGATCGGATTAACGGCCAGCCTAATCTGTTCTTCTATTTTACTGACTTGGCGTTTTTACGTTCGCACGAATGGAATTGATTTGGATACACTAAAAGTGGAAGATTAATATTAAAATTAACCCACACTGACAGAATAAGGCCTTCCTAAGTCTTTGCAACCCTTGATATAATCTTCCACGCTTTGATGAAAATCCAAAGTCAAAGATTCTACAGAGTTTCCTTCGAAAGTCACCAAATCAGAAATTCCTTCGATCTTCCCGTAATAAATTTGATCATTCGCACTAAAATTTATGCTTCCAATAAAATCCTTATAATAAAGCTGATCACTGTTAAGTTTTAATCCCATTTGCTTAATTCATTTAGTAAATAATTTACCTGATATTCTTTTAATTGATTGGAAGGATGTGGGCGATGTAAACGAATCATGTGTTTTAAATCATCATGAAAAAAAGCCACCCTTGAGCCAGAAGTTTTTCCCTTGGAAAATTCTTCATAACCATAAGCATACAACAAAGTTCTGATTTCTTGAAATGTAAAATCCTTAGGCTTTGATTTCAATCGCAAATATAGCTTTTCTTTTTTGGACATTGCAAAAATATTTTTGCAAGATGCCATTATAAATTTATATAAAACCTAAGATGAGTTTTAATAGCTAAAATGATCAATTAGCAGATATTCTACATATAAATACCTTGGAGTAGAGACGCGATACCTCGCGTCTTTTTGTCACAAAAATTACCCCAGTTCTTAACCTTGGGACCATTAAAAAAAGACGCGATACCTCGCGTCTTTTTGTCACAAAAAAATAACCAAAGATCTTAACCTTGGGACCATTAAAAAAAGACGAGATACCTCGCGTCTTTTTGTCACAAAAAATAACCCCAGTTCTTAACCTTGGGACCATTAAAAAAAGACGCGAAATATCGCGTCTCTACAGAAATATTCCAATAATTAACTGTGAAGCGCGCGTTTAGCCGTTGCCGCTAAGCATGCTTCCTTCATCGCTTCCGTATACGTTGGATGTGCATGCGACATGCGAGCAATATCTTCTGCAGAGGCTCTAAATTCCATGGCGACTACCGCTTCGGCAATCATGTCAGCCGCACGGGCTCCAATCATATGAACTCCTAAAATTTCATCTGTTTTGGCATCAGCTAACACTTTCACCAAACCATCCACGTCCATCGACGCAGCTGCGCGACCTAAAGCCTTAAATGGAAAAGATCCTTCTTTATAGGCAACTCCGGCAGCGGCCAATTCCTGTTCTGTCCTTCCAACGGAAGCGACTTCAGGCCAAGTATAGACCACACCTGGGATCAGATTATAATTGATATGCGGCTTTTGACCCGCAATAACTTCTGCTACAAAAACGCCTTCTTCCTCTGCTTTATGTGCCAACATAGCCCCTCGGACCACATCGCCAATCGCATAAATTCCTGGAACGGATGTTTGCAAGGAATGCTCATCCACGGCAATTCGACCGCGCTCATCCGCCACTAAACCTGCCGCAGCTAGATTCAGACCATCGGTATAGGGTCTACGACCAATACAAACTAGGCAATAATCCCCTTTAATTTCGATCGACTCACCCTTCGAATTTTCGGCTTTGACCGTGACTTCAGATCCTTTGACCGATGCCCCTATCACCTTATGAGACAAGTAAAACTCGGCACCTAATTTGGCAATCGACTTTTGCAATTCCTTTCCCATCGTCTTATCCATGGTCGGGATCATGCTGTCAGCAAACTCAATAAAAGACACTTTTGAGCCCAAACGCGCATAGACAGAACCCAATTCAGCACCAATCACCCCAGCGCCAACAACGATCAAATGTTTGGGAACTTCGGTCATTTTTAAGGCCTCCGTTGACGTAATAATCCGTTTTTTATCTACGGGAATAAAGGGCAAATTCGTAGGTTTTGAACCTGTGGCAATGATGATATGTTTTCCAACTAAGATCTCTGAACTTCCGTCTTCTTTGGTGACTTTAACGGTCTTAGCTGAATCAAAAGAACCTAAACCATGAAAAGTACTGATCTTATTTTTCTTCATTAAAAAGGAAATCCCCACATTCATTTTCTCCACGACACCCGTTTTCCGAGCAATCATTTGCTTTAAATTCACTTTGGGTTTAGCGATGTCGATGCCATGCTCCTCAAAATGATGTACTGCATTATAATAATGCTCAGATGAATCCAATAAGGCTTTTGAAGGGATGCAACCCACATTCAAACAAGTCCCCCCCATCGCCGCATATTTTTCAATAATAGCCGTTTTTAAACCTAATTGGGCCGCACGAATAGCCGAAACATAGCCTCCAGGGCCTGAACCAATTACAATGACATCAAATTCTTGCATATAGGCATTTTAAAGCGAGTGGGTAACACCCACTTCATGATTAAATATCTAATAATAAACGAGCCGGATCTTCAAGCAATTGCTTCACCCGAACTAAAAAGCTAACCGATTCCTTGCCATCAATAATTCGATGGTCATAAGACAAGGCTAAGTACATGATGGGTCTGATGACAATTTGGCCATCCACCACCACGGCACGCTCCACAATATTATGCATTCCCAAAATCGCTACTTGGGGTGCATTGATAATCGGCGTAGATAACATCGAACCAAAAACGCCACCATTTGTAATGGTAAACGTTCCTCCGCTCATTTCATCTAATGTCAATTTATTATCACGGGCCTTAACGGCTAATCGGACTACCTCCGACTCAATTCCGGCCAATGACAAATGTTCCGCACTGCGAATCACAGGAACGACCAATCCTTTAGGAGCCGAAACGGCGATGGAGATATCACAATAATCATGGAAGATCATTTCTTCTCCATCAATTTTAGCATTGACCGAAGGGAATTCCTTTAAAGCCACACAAATCGCTTTCGTGAAAAAGGACATAAATCCTAATCCAACCCCATGCTTCTCTTTGAATTTATCTTTGTACTTCGACCTCAAATCCATGACCGGCTTCATGTCGACCTCATTAAAAGTTGTCAACATAGCCGTTTCGTTCTTCACGGCGACCAATCGGCGAGCGACGGTCTTGCGTAAAGAACTCATTTTTTCCCGACGAACTCCTCGGGCATCGCTTGTACTACCAGAAACAGGCGCTGTTGCGGAAACTGCTGCGGATGCGAAGACTGCCGCTGCCGCTACCGGGGCACCTGGAACTGCATTTTGCGCATCTTCTTTGGTAATTCGACCGCCCACTCCTGAACCTGAAACGGCATTTGCCGACATTCCTTTTTCATCTAATATTTTAGCCGCCGCTGGGGATGGATGTCCCGAAGCATAGAAACTATCAGCAGTTACGACCGGAATTGTTGCCGCTGGAGCAACAGCCGCAGGGGCAGCAGCCGCAGGAGCCGCCGCAACCGCACCCACCGTAATTTTAGCTAATAAACCTCCTATACCGACTACCGAGCCTGATTCGGCCATAATCTCCAAAATCCCTGAAGCCTCAGCAGGCAACTCAAATGTGGCCTTATCTGACTCCAATTCACAAATTACTTCATCTAATTTAACAGCATCCCCAGATTTTTTATTCCAAACAGACACAGTCACCTCGGTGATCGACTCCCCAACTGCCGGCACCTTAATTTCCAAAACCGTTGCGCTTTTTGCTGGCGCAGCAGCGACCGCTACCGGAGCAGGTGTTGCATCCGCTTGCATAACTGGCGCAGTGGGAGCCACTTCAGCTACGACCGGAGCCGCGGGAATGGAAGCTCCAGCAGCAGGTTCAATCGAACATATGACAGCTCCGATGGGCAAAACATCCCCCTCGGAAGCCACAATGTGCAATATTCCTTCCGCCTCAGCAGGCAATTCAAAAGTCGCTTTATCCGATTCTAATTCGCATAAAACCTCATCTAGTTTCACGTGATCACCCTCTTTTTTATTCCAGGTGGCTACGGTCACTTCGGTAATCGATTCACCCACAGCGGGCACTTTCATTTCTATGGCCATGGTATTCGGCTTAATTTAAATTATTCAAATGCTTTATTGACTAAGGCTGCTTGTTCTTCCACATGCACCTTTAAAAATCCTGTGGCCGGAGACGCGCTTTTCTTACGAGCAATTAATCCCTTAAAACGAGCCCATCCAAATTCCCTGATCATGTAAGACCAATAGCCCATATTTTCAGGTTCTTCTTGTACAAAGTATAGGTCGGCCGAAGTATATTTGGCCAATTCCACTTCAATTTGTTTCAAAGGTAAAGGATGTAATTGCTCGATTCGAACAATGGCTACATCTTTTCTCGCATCTTTTTCTTGGCGTTCCAATAAATCAAAATAGACTTTTCCACTGCACAATAACACCCTTTTAACTTTAGATTTATCTGCAAATCCATCTCCAATAACCTCTTGGAATTTCCCTTTCGTAAAATCTTCAATAGGTGACATCACTTTAGGATGACGAAATATCGATTTAGGCGACATCACAATGAGCGGCTTTCTAAATTCCCAGTTCAACTGCCTTCTCAAGGCATGGAAGATATTAGCCGGTGTCGTTAAATTAGCGACAATCATATTATTTTCTGAGGCCAATTGCAAAAAGCGTTCTGGTCGGGCATTGGAATGCTCCGGTCCTTGGCCTTCATATCCATGTGGCAACAACATCACTAAGCCATTTTGGGTGCCCCATTTAGACTCATGAGAACTAACAAATTGGTCAATCATCGTTTGAGCCCCATTCGCAAAGTCACCAAACTGCGCCTCCCAAATCACCAAAGCATCCGGGTTAGCCAAAGCATAGCCAAATTCAAAACCTAATACGCCATATTCTGATAATAAAGAGTTGTAAATTTGAATCTTTTCTTGGCCCTCTTTAATGTGGTTTAGAGAAACATAATTTTCATTGGTATTCGCCTCATGCAATACGGCATGTCTATGTGAAAAAGTACCTCTCTGCACATCCTGTCCAGATAATCGGACTGGTTTGCCTTCTAATAATAAAGAACCATAAGCGAGTAATTCTGCTGTGGCCCAGTTCAACTGGCCTTTGGCAAAATAGCCCTTACGGTCTGCAATCACTTTTTCAATTTGTTTTAATGCGACAAAATCCATTGGCAATGTCGTGATCGCCTTTGCAACTAAGTCAACCGCCTCATTAGAAATAGATGTTTTAGGAGAACTTTCAAAATCTTTCTCGTTGGAAAATCTCAATAAAGACCAACGGTTATCTAACTTAAGCGGTATATACGGTGGACGAACTTTTTGTTTCACCATATCTAAACGAGCCTGCAATTCAGCTTTAAACTCGGCATCCATTTGCTCCGCTAATTTAGCTTCAATCTCACCCGACTTAATTAATTTTTGGGTATAAACCTCCCTTGGATTAGGGTGGTTTGTAATGTTGGCATACAGCGTAGGCTGCGTAAAACGAGGCTCATCTGACTCATTATGTCCATTTCTACGGTAGCAAACCATGTCTACAAATACATCCTTATTGAATTCTTGTCTAAATTCAGCGGCCATTCTTGACACAAAAACGACTGCTTCCGGATCATCGCCATTCACATGAAACACGGGAGCATCCAAAATTTTTGCTACGTCAGTGCAATAGATAGCTGAACGTGCATCCTCAAAATCAGTCGTAAATCCAACTTGGTTATTGATCACAAAATGGATCGTCCCCCCCGTAGAATATCCCTTCAAATTAGCCATTTGAGTCACTTCATACACAATTCCTTGGCCTGCAACCGCAGCATCCCCATGAATGACTATAGGCAAAACCTTGTCATAATCACAATCATAATGTGCATCAGCGCTTGCCCGACAGAAACCTTCCACTAGCGGACTAACCGCTTCTAAATGTGATGGATTGGGAGCCAGTTTTAAGGAAATCTCATTGCCTTTCGGCGAAATATGTTTACTAGAATAGCCTAAATGATATTTTACGTCTCCATCGCCATGAATTTGGTCCGGTACATTTCCTTCAAAGCCATCGAAAATAGACTCATACGATTTATGCATGATATTAGCCAATACATTCAATCTGCCTCGATGTGCCATGCCAATCATCGCTTCCTTCACACCCGAATCAGCAGCTACATTAATAATAGCATCTAAACCGGCGATGGTACTTTCGCCTCCTTCTAATCCAAAACGCTTTTGGCCTAAGTATTTAGTCCCTAAAAAATTCTCAAAAACAACGGCCTCATTAATTTTTTCAAGGATTAACTTCTTTTCATCTATGCTCGGCTTAAAGTTCATTGCCTCCTTTTCAATCTTGTTGCGCAACCATTCTTTTTGTTGGACATCGCGAATATAAGCGTATTCAAAACCAATAGAACCCGCATAAATCGTATGTAAGGCATGCTGAATATTTCTCAGGCTTGTAGGCCCCAAATCCATAAAGCTACCTGCTTGGAATACCGTATCTAAATCGGCCTCTGAAAGTGAATAATCACTTAAATCTAAGCGAGGCTTACGGTCTTTACGGACACGTACTGGGTTTGTTTGGGCCAACAAATGTCCACGTGAACGAAAAGCTTTTATCAAACTAATAACCGACATTTCTTTTTGAACATGCTGAATATCAGTAGATTGGCTTGATTGAGCGCCGGAACCTAAGCTATTTTGGGAGGTCTCCCCTTTCCAGGACTGAGAAAAATCAAAACCTTTAAAAAAATCACGCCAAGTGGTATCTACCGAATTGGGGTCTTGAATATATGCATCATACAAATCTGAAATGACTTGTGTATCTGCATTGGCAACGTAGGAAAATGGATCCATATGTATATTTCTAAGGCAAGCTGCCTAAGAACAGTTTCAATATTTATAATCGTTTTGGCCTAAAAGGTAATCTTAAAAATTTACGCAATTTACTACAAGCAATGTAATTTTCCCATTAAAATTGATGGATTTTGCATTTGAGTAAACAAATTTGATTTGAAAAAAGGCAAATCTAAAATGGTTTAAATTATTCTTCAATAATTTCAATTTTATCTTATAAAAATCAAAAATATTCCAAATCTATTTAATGTCTAAATTCAGCAAGTTTTCCATTTCCGGTATCGAGCTCATATCGGAGAAAAATTTGGTGAAATCCGGAGGCTGTGGTGGAAGTCGACGTATTCGCTAATCCACTAATTCCAGCCGGTAGCGTAGACACATTTTCACCCAAAAAATCATAGCCATAACCCACCTTAAAATTTTTACCTAATGGTATTTCTAAGCTGCCTATTAAAGCCGGGTTGCCAAGTTCAGAGCCTGTATTTTGCCACCAAAGTCCAAAACCCAATCTTTCTTGCCACCAGAAAACACTATATAGGTCAATTTGCGTATCAAGCCCTTTAATAAATCGAATGACACTGCCTGATTTCAAGGCATTGCCTGATGTAGCTTTAAAAATATATTGCCCTTTGATATATATGGGACTTGACGCCCTCCAATTCATTTCTTGCATTTGAGCTGCTGGCTGACTAAAAGCCAAGGTAAACTCATCTTGTTTGAGTAAAAAACCCCAACCATAAGAACCCGTTAATTCACTCGTACCGCTCCGACCAATGACCGGATACTGATTGATTCCTAATTGGGCCCCAACTCTAATCTCCCGCCCTCGCCCGAAAGAAATGGCTTTTGCCAAAGCACCCGCTAAACCTAAATTGGACGCAATTCCACCCAAAGGCATAGCATACGCCTGATCCGTATTATAGGCCAAAAAACCCATGCCCCATGTATTATTTTTGATCGGTTTATCAAACGAAAAATATTGTTGGGACGAGCTTGACATACCAAACTGTTGAAGCAAGGGCTTCTTCCTATAAATCCCAGTCACTGAAATAACGCCATTAGCGCCCGCCTCAGCAGGATTTAAGGCCATTGGCATAAAAGGATACACCATTCTGAGCGCTTCCTGCTGGGCTGCAGACACAAAACCCATCAGACATAAACAAAAAACAAGTATACGATTTGACATAAATAACTGACAATATGACACCCCAAATATTTTTGGAAGGTAAATTGATAAAAGAGTCCTCAAATTTATAATTTTTAATCGCATAAAAAATGAAAGAAACAGGTAACATCTCCATTCACACCGAGAATATTTTCCCCATCATCAAAAAATTTCTCTATTCGGACCACGAGATTTTCCTTCGTGAGCTAGTTTCAAACGCAGTAGATGCCACTCAAAAAATCAAACGCCTTAGCTCCATCGGTGAATTCAACGGTGAATTAGGTGAGCTAAAGGTTAAGGTAAGTTTCGACAAAGACAAGAAGACCATCACGATTTCAGATAACGGAATCGGTATGACGGCAGAAGAAATAAAAAAATACATCAACCAGATTGCTTTTTCAGGAGCGACGGAATTTGTTGAAAAATACAAAGACAAAGGAGATGACAAAGGAATCATTGGACATTTTGGGCTAGGATTCTATTCTGCCTTCATGGTGGCCAAGGAAGTGGAGATTGTCTCAAAATCATATCAAGATAAGTCAGAAGCAGCGAAATGGGTTTGTGACGGATCCACCGAATACACACTTTCTGCCTCAAAAAAGAAAACGAGGGGAACTGATATCATTTTACATATCGCGGAAGATTCAGAAGAGTTTTTAGAGGAGTTTAAATTGAAATCCATCCTTGAAAAATATGGCAAATTCTTGCCTGTTGAGATAGAGTTTAACGAGAAAATCATCAATAACCCAAATCCTATTTGGACTAAAACACCGGCAGATTTAACGGAAGAAGATTATTTGAAATTTTATGAAGAGCTTTATCCATTCCAAGAAAAACCCTTGTTTTGGATCCATTTAAATGTCGATTATCCATTTAACTTAACCGGAATTTTATATTTCCCTAAGGTTAAAAATGAAATGCAATTGCAGCGTGAGAAGATCTCCTTATATAGCCGACAAGTATTTATTACGGATGAGGTGAAGGATATTGTTCCAGAATTTTTAATGTTGCTTCATGGGGTGATTGACTCTCCAGATATTCCATTAAACGTTTCGAGAAGTTTCTTACAGGCCGACTCAAATGTCAAGAAAATCAACAGCTACATTACCAAAAAAGTAGCTGATAAATTGCAAGAATTATTTAAGTCTGATCGTCCGGCTTTTGAGGAGAAATTTACCAATATAGGCCTATTTGTCAAATATGGCATGATTTCGGATGAGAAATTCATGGAAAAAGCGAAGGATTTTTGTTTGGTACAAAATACGGCAAGCAAATATTTTACGCTGGATGAGTATGCGGAGGAAGTTCAAGCCGCGCAAACCGACAAAGATGGAAATAAGGTTTATTTGTATACGACAGATGTACAGCAGCAGGATGCCTTTATCCAATCGGCGAGCCAAAAAGGCTATTCGGTGTTGAAAATGGATAACATGATCGATAGTCATTTTATCAATACCATTGAAACCAAAATCGAAAAAACGCAGTGGAAGAGAGTCGACGCAGATGCGGTAGATAAATTGATCGACACGGGCATCAACTTAGAGGCTATTTTAACGGATGCTCAAAAGGAATCGGTTAAAAAAGTCTTTGAAGATACTTTGCAGGATAAACAAAAGATTGTGGCTGTAGAAGCGATGTCGCCAGATGAACTTCCGGCCATTGTCACTCAAAATGAGTTTATGCGCCGCATGAGTGATATGTCGAAAACCGGTGGCGGCGGAATGGGGATGTTTGGTGCGATGCCCAATACTTTCAACATCACCATTAATGCCAATCACCCTTTGATCAGTAAACTGGCCGATTTAAAATCGGAAGTTGAGCAAAAGGCATTAGCTAAACAAATTTCAGATTTGGCCTTACTCTCACAAAATTTATTGACCGGCTCTGATTTAACAGCCTTCATTAAACGAACGGTGAGTGGGTTTTAACCATTGATAAAAGGGAAAATAGGTAAAACCTATTTTCCCTTTTTAATGATTTTACTGTTTCCTAACAATCAATTTCTTAGTAGCTACCGAACGACCGTCGATGCTCAACTGATACATATACATCCCGCTATTAAATTCACGCAATGAAATATGGGTATTTTTTTGGTCTTTTTCCAAAACCACCTCTTTAACTTCTTGGCCTAAGACATTGTAAAAGGTCAATGTAACCTCACGTACGGACGAAGCAATTTGAAAGTCGATGTCCACAAAATCTAGGGCTGGATTTGGATATACATGAGAAACCCAAACGCGATCGTTTACAAACAAATAATTTTCAGAACCATTCCTACCTTGGACCTGCGCCATAGCGGAACTCCCTGCCAGCAAGCTTGCAAAAAACAAAAGGCTAAAAAAGAAGGTTCGTAAATTAATTTTCATTCCAAAAGATTTAAATCAAAGGTAAGCCTTTCTATTAAAATTACACCTTAGACCATCGTACAAAAGATCTTAAAAGGTAAATTTTAAGGTTTTTTAACAGTACTTGTGTATTTAATGCGCTCCAACAAAAAAGTCAAGGTCACTTTTTCCTTATCTCGCCATTTAAAACCATCCAAGTATTGTAACTCTTCCGTCCACTCTTTGGGTGGTATGAATTTAGCTTCGGGCTTGGTGATAAACGTAATCTTTTTTACTTTATTGTCCTCAAAAAATAAATTCATCCGACTACATTCGACTCGATTCATTCCTGTTGTAATCTTTTTTTCATCCATCACATAGTAAATACTTTCCCCATTTCCCTCGACATTCACGCGTTTCAACTTACTTTCTTGGTCAAAAAACACCCAAACTTTTCGGCCTTTGATTTGATTATAATGATCCGCGGAGTCCTTAGAAATAACAAAAGATTTACCACGCAATCGCATTTCTTTCAACTTTTGATTCGTGAGAAACAAAGAAATAGAATCCGCTTGCGATTGGGAATCATTGGTCCATAAAATGGGCTTTTGATAAAAATGAATGACGGAATCCGTCACATTGTAGGCGAGTGAGTCGCATTTACCCGATAAATCAGACTTATAGAGCAAGACATTTTTATAGGCATATAATTTACGAATCGAATCCTTTTTGTTGTTTAAAGAAACCAAGGTATCCGCAGTTAAGTATAGCGTATCCTTTTCCATGATGTTCTTCATCAATGCATGCCCATATACGCGGGTTAGCCCAGTTTTTCCTGCATACCGACCATGATCCCCGGTTAAAATCACTTTTTCTTTTTGGCTTAAAAACTCGACTCTTCCCCTGGCAACGCCTATTTGCGTCGGTGAATCATAAAATAGGGTATCAGCCGACAAAATATATTCATCGGTTTTAGCCGTAGAACGACCGGTGAAATTGGAGACCTTAGTTTGCGTATTATAAAATCCAGCAGAGGTTAAGACCGTATCTTTTTTACTGATAATTTCTGTGGGACAGATAAAATAAGCCTCTTTTGACGCTGTATTATAGCGCAATGAATCGGCTCGAACGGCACCTCCATCTTGGTCTATCACGCGAACTTTTTCCTTAAATAAAAAATTCTTGGTCACCGTATTATAAAAACCTTCTTTAGAAGTCAAAGTCGATTTTTTGTCAATAATCTTGGCTCCAGTATGGTAGATGGCCATTTTTGAGTTTAAATCATAGTCAAGTTTATTGGTATTCAAAATAATGGTGTGATCATCCAGTTTCACTCGGCCCGACATAAAAGCCTGGCGCATATCCCCATTATACAACGCGGTATCACCTGTAATGGTCACCGTATCTGCCTGAATAATTTTCACATGGCCATAGGCCTCTACGTTATTGGTCGTCGAGTTAAGAACCGCCTGATCGCAGCTCAAAGTGGTGGTTCCTTGACGCAACAATACGTGCCCCAAAAGCTCCTTTCGCATAATTAAATCTTGTTGATATCCCTTTAAGCTATCGGCCCGAATTAATTCTACTTGGCTTTGACCCTGACTAATCCAAGGCAAAAGCAAAAAGAAAAACATTAAAATTCTAATTATGTAGGGCATCTTAAAAGCGAATCGTTAATTTCGCTAATTGTTTTGAACGCGCAATTTACCAATTTTATGCTGGAAGATTTTATCAATTTTATCCAAAAAGAGAATTTATTCAAGTCAGATCAAAAAATACTGATTGCGGTAAGTGGCGGAATTGATTCCATTATATTATCCAAATTATTTTCTTTGGCCCAATTTAATTTTGGTATCGCTCATGTAAATTTTAGTTTACGAGGAGAAGAGTCATTAGCTGATGAGGTATTTGTAAAAAAGTTTGCCAAAACATTAAAAGTCCCCTATCACACGATATGTTTTGACACGAATGCCTTTGCTGAAAAGGAAAAGCTGTCGACTCAAGTAGCGGCAAGAATCCTTCGCTATACCTGGTTTGAAGAAATCAGAACTACAAACCAATACGATTTTATAGCAACGGCACATCACCAATTGGACAGTGCCGAAACGATGTTGATCAACCTCACTAGGGGAACGGGATTGGCTGGATTTCATGGGATACCTATAAAAAATGGACACATCATCCGGCCTCTTTCTTTTGCCAGTCAAGACCTTATTTATGATTTTGTGGTAGGCCAAAAATTAGCTTGGCGTGAAGATTCAAGCAATGCAACGACTAAATACCAACGAAATTTTATTCGGCATGAAATTATGCCAAAGTTCCAAGAACTAAATTCCCAATTTGAACAAACGCTTGCAGATACCAGTGAGAAAATTCGAAATATTGAACATTGGATCTCAGCAGAATTAACTGAATTTAAAGTAAAGCACGTTACTTATAATGCGGATGGAAATATTTTCGTACCGCTTAGCGCAGGATTTTCAATAGAAAAATGGACGGTCATCGCCCAACAATATCTACAGGAATTCAATTTTTCTTTTGGCGTGATGAATCAAATAATTGCGCACCCAGTTGACAAGGTTGGGAAACTCTTTGAATCGCCGAGTCATATGTTAAATATCGACCGAAGCCAATGGGTCATTAGTCCTAAAGATCACGCAGCATTTAAACCCATTTTAATTCAAGAGGAAGATGAAATAGTGGAGTTTGGGTCAAGTGATTTGCACGTTTTTATCGAGGAGAATAATGAATCATTTGTGCCATCGACATCGCCAAAATTTGCTTGCCTAGATGCGGATAGCCTAGAATTCCCCTTAGAAATTAGAAAATATCAAGAAGGAGATTGGTTTTGTCCCTTAGGTATGAATTCCAAAAAACTCATTTCAGATTTTTTGACGGACAAAAAAGTACCCTTGACCATCAAAAAAAATACGCACATTTTACTGAGCAAAGGATCCGTAGTTTGGGTCATGGGACATCGAATCGACAATCGAAATAAAGTAAGTGATAAAACGGAGACGGTGATGATTTTAGAAATTCGGGCTAGGTAAAGAAAGATATGTAAGATACAAATATAAAGCCACCTCAAAAGAGGTGGCTTTTATGATTTAATGAATTTGCACTAAAATCAGTATCGCTAAAGAAAGTCAAAATGGAATTAATCCAAGTTACTGATAATTAATACGTTAATGTCATATCTGCCGCTATGATTGATTAATTTACCCTACTTCAATTGTAAGATAAGGCATCTAACAGACCCAAAAAGAATAATCATATCAATACTATAATTAAAAAATTACCTGTATATATGAATATTGATACCCCAAAAAAAAACTCATACAATCCAAAAAAACATCATAGAAGATCCATTCGACTAAAAGAGTACGACTATTCTCAAGTTGGATTGTACTTCATCACCTTAGTTTGCGAAAAAAGAATTCATCGATTTGGTGAGATCAAAAATGGAAAAATATTATTGAATGAATATGGACAATTTGCCTTTGATGAATGGATTAAATTACCTGAACGCTTTTCCAAATTTAAAATTAATGAGTTTCAAATTATGCCAGATCATTTTCATAGTATTATTGAATTAGTCGGGGCAAAAAATCAAAATATAAATGAATCAGTCGGGGCAACCCTCGCGGTTGCCCAAAACCAGAGTATTGCAGAAATTATAGGAGCCTATAAATCATTGGTATCAAATGGCTGTTTAGTCATTTATAAATCGAAAAATATAATAATGGGTAAATTATGGCAACGCAATTACTATGAACACATCATTCGAAATGATTTATCATGCACGAGTATATCCAACTATATTATAAATAACCCTTTAAATTGGGCTGAAAAATAGGGAAAAGAGAGGGGGATTTTATTGGGCAACCGCAAGGGTTGCCCCAACAGAATAAAATAACCGAATCGACAGAAAAAAACAACCGAATAAATAAACCGAATTAATTATCGAATCAATTTTCGATACTGCTCCGTACGAATCGGATCCAATAAACTCAAATACGCGAAGGCTTGTTGGCGCTCCGAAACCGTCGCCTCATCCATAATCGAAAAAATCTCATCCGATTTGGCATCAAAAAATACACGTATATTAGCCGCCCCAGGCCTTAATTGGTTGACCGTTCTAACCTGATTAAGCAAGTCCAAAATTCCTTTCCGCGTATCATCAGGCCTTTCTTTAAATGAATCCAATAAAATCCGGTGGTAGATATAATTAACCTCACGCATGCCTTGCACTTGTTGATTAATCAAATTTTCTGCAATCGACAATCGAGATCGAACGTCAGTGACTACGCCCCAACCCGACCCTGAGGTCTGAGCAAGATTAGTTAAATTATTTAATTTTTGGACAAAGAAATCGCCTCCGTATTTACCAAATGAATCATAATGATACGCACAAGATAAATATGCATAATAAGCCAGTAAGGAACTCAAATTGTCAATGAACGTATTGTCATTGTAAGTAATGGGGGTCCCTGTTTGAAACTTAAAATTAAAGCTCTTGTCGATCATATTTAAAATCACCGTTTCATAGGACGTCCCATAAACAGGTCTTAATACTTGGACACGGGCATTAGCTTCAAAATCTCCTTGGGCAGTGGACTTTGTCAACAATAAATTAATGCTTAATTTGATTTTTTCGTCAGGCGCAAAATTGTCCATGGACCAGCGACGACCCGATAGAAAATCCTGTGCGGTTCGCTGTAATTCAGTGTAAATTTGGGATGATCCTCGTTGTTGGTCGAGCTGTAATTGCTCTGTATTAATAGTCACCGAAACTTGAAGCTCCTGAGCATTTAACACTCGGGAGCCCATTAAGCATACCAATACAAGGAAAATAGATTTCATCGTGAAATCATTCAGAAAATATTATTTCTCTTCGTTACCTTCCTCACGAACGCGATAATCAACTTTATCCGTTAAAAAATCATCGATCGCTAAAGCAGAAGGCTTAGGCATACGCTCATAATATTTTGAAATTTCGATCTGCTCACGGTTTTCGAAAATTTCTTCCAAATTATCTACAGAAGAAGCGAATTCTGACAATTTGCCCGATAATTCTTCCTTCATTTTGCTTGATATTTGACGCGCTCTTTGGCCTATAATAGACACAGACTCATATACATTTCCTGTCTTTACAGCAATTTTATCAACATCACGTGTAATGATGGATGGATTTGTTTGGATCTTAGACATCTGTTTATTTTTTAAATTAAGATTGTAAAATTAACTATTTTTTGGGATAAAAACTACTGAGGTCCAGTAGCCACTTTGGACGTATTAGACTTCTCTTTTTCTAGCATAGCCTTATACTCAGCCTCCAATTTAGCAATTCGGTCGGCTTCCTTATTGCTCAAATCATACATTTTCTCGCCTTCTTTTAAGTAGGCACTTTGGGGATACTTATCAATCAAATCCAAATAAAATTTAGATGCTTCCGTGAAACGCTCTTTTTGCTTAGATTCAATCGTGCTCTTTGCCAATTCAAACTGAGCCAATACTTTCATGTAAGCCATCTCCTCACTAAAATCAGAATCAGGGAAATCACGTTGGAAATTGGTGATCTCAATCACAGATGACTTTAAGGACGCAATATTAAATGGAGAGGTCTTATAATAAAGCTTGGCTTTTTCATACGCTTTCTTCTCTAATTTCTTCCTTAACTCCTTGATGATGTTCGTACAATCGTCCTTAAACTTCGTCTCAGGATAATTATTCAAATAGGACTGGATTTCATTAATCGCCGACAAAGTTCCCGTTTGATCTAAATTGAAATTCGGCGAATCTTTATACAATGAAAAGGCCGACATGTATATCGCCTCCTCGGCAAATTCAGAGCGAGAAAAAACCTCCGAAAACTTCTTGAAATGCGAACTAGCTAAGGTATAGCTGCCTAAATTAAAGTCACAGTATGCCTGATAAAAAGTAGCCAATTCTTGAGTAGAATCCCCTTTCATCAAAGGCATAATCTCGTCAAAAAGGATGCCCGCCTTATCAAAATCTTTCTTTTTGTAGTAATTGACCGCCGCCTTATACTTGGTAGGCAAATCAGCACTTTTTCTGAATTTCTCAAATTTACCGCATGAACTCAGGCCCAATACAGTAACAAATCCCACTAAAATATATTTTTTCAAATTCATAAGATCGCAAAGATAATCATATTTATTTTTCCTACCGAATTAAACTAACTTACTAAATTGCAAATGATATAATTGCGCATATAATCCATTTAATTTTAATAATTTTTCATGTGTTCCCCGCTCTTTGATCTCCCCTTTATCCATCACCAAAATCTGATTGGCATGTCGGATCGTAGACAAGCGATGCGCAATAACCACCGAAGTTCTGCCTTTCATTAAGGTAGAAATGGCCGACTGAATAAGCAATTCAGATTCGGTATCCACGGAACTTGTCGCCTCATCCAACACAATGATTTTAGGATTATGAACCAAAGCCCTAACAAAAGAAATCAATTGGCGCTGACCCACACTCAGAGTAGCCCCTCTTTCCATCACCTCATACTCATATCCACCTGGTAAACTGACAATAAAATCATGCACGCCCACGGCCTTAGCCGCCTCCACTATTTGTTCCTGTGTAATTTGAGTATCACCCAAATGAATATTATAGGCAATGGACGAACTAAAAAGAAACACATCTTGCAAAACCACCGATATATGCCTCCGCAAACTACCTATTTCATAATCCGGCAAGGCCACTCCGTCTATTTCAATGATTCCAGACTGTATATCATACATTCGACTTAATAACCCAATAATCGAGGATTTACCCGCACCCGTCGCTCCTACAATCGCAACCGTAGAACCAGGCTTAACCTCAAAACTCACATTTTTAACCACATATTCAGGTTCAATATAGGCAAAACTAACCTCCTTGAATTGAATATGTCCTGTCAATTGGTTTGCCAAAACCTTCCCGTTATTTTGAATATATTCTTCAGAATCCAACAAAGTCAAAATCCTTTCCGTACTAACTATCCCCATTTGCAAGGTATTAAAGCGATCGGCCAACATCCTTATAGGCCTAAAAAATAAATTGATAAACATAATGAAGGCAGTTAAGGTACCTACCGTAATTTCTTCTTTTAAAATATACGTTGACGCCATCCAAACAATCAAGCCCGAACCCACCGCAGCGATGAC
Organism: Spirosoma fluviale; assembly: GCA_945906795.1. GTDB lineage: Bacteria > Bacteroidota > Bacteroidia > Cytophagales > Spirosomataceae > Aquirufa > Aquirufa fluvialis_F. The sequence continues at coordinate 10,032 of CAMDRO010000026.1, read as the reverse complement.
ATCAGCGACCGGAAAATATAAAGAATAGGCCAAAATTCCTTTGATATTGGCATCCCGATGGGCGACATTAATCCGATCAAACTTCTTTAATTCTCGCTCCTCGGCATGAAAAAGCTGAACCACCATCATGCCTGAAATATGTTCTTGCACAAAAGAATTCAGGTTGGCCACAGCCATGCGAACCTCATTAAACGATTTTTTAATGTATTCTTTAAACACATAGGTGGAGATAACCATGAAAGGTACCGTGGCCAATATCACCATGGTTAAGCGCCAATCCGTATAAAACATGACGCCAACAATCAAAATCAACTGCAATAAATCACCGGCAATCGAAGCCAAACCCTCCGAAAAAACATCATTCAACGTCTCTATATCAGAAACAGTTCTTGTGACCAATCGGCCGATGGGCGTGTGGTCAAAAAAGGCTAATTTGAGATGAACAATTTTAGTGTATAGTTGAACTCGGATATCTTTAATCACTGTTTGCCCCAAATAACCCGCCAAATAACTCGTAGAAAATTGCAAGCCTGTATGTAGAAACAACACAGCAAGCATATAAAAAAACATCATGAAAAGATTTGAAATTTGATCCGCAGAAACATAATGATCTAAAGTATAGCGAATCAGTAAGGGAACGACTGGAGAAACAGCAGCCATGCAAAGAATTAAAAAAACCAATAACCAAAAGCTAACTTGATAAGGCTTCAAAAAACCATAAATTCGGCGAATAATGCGTAGGTCAACAATCTTACCTTGAGTGGAATCTTTCAAGACTTAGAATTGGGCTGGGGTAAATCGTCAGAAAATGTAGGCAATGAGGTTTGGCACGCACCGCAGCCTTTGGCACAGCCCGCATTTGAATGGGCAAAAAACGCCTTATACACCATCCTACATACATAAAAGACAGCCGCGGCAAAAACAATAAAAATCAATACTCCTTCCATCAATAGTCTAAAAACCATTTGCGTTGCAAAGTTGATAAAAATTCGTCAAATATAAGCCCTGCTCCGATAATTTCTCCACTAAATATCACCTCATCCCCACCTTTGAAATTTGTGACGCGTCCACCCGCCTCCTCAATAATTATTTTACCCGCGGCCACATCCCAAGGCTTTAAATTAGCCTCAAAAAAACCTTCAAAGCGACCGCAAGCCGTATAAGCTAAATCAATCGAAGCCGCTCCCATTCTCCTAAGCCCATGTGATTTTTGCATTAATTCCTTCAATAAATCGAGGTAACGATCCTGATAAGAAAAATCGTGATACGGAAATCCCGTGGCCAACAAACTGGAAGCTAAGGTTTGAGCGGCAGATACTTGAATGGGATTATGGTTCAAAAATGCCCCATTCCCTTTGGATGCATAAAACATCTCGTCCTGATTAGGCTCATAAATCATGCCTAAAATAGGCTGTTTATGATGAATCAATCCCACTGAAACCGCATAAACTGGTAATCCATGTAGGAAATTCGTCGTACCATCTAAAGGATCTATGACCCAATAATAGCCATCGCCAACCTCATCATAATTAGAATCACTCTCTTCAGCGATAAATTGTGCTTCTGGAAAAATGGCCGACAAGCCCTCCTTTAATTTTGATTCGGCTTGTTGGTCTACAAACGAAACCAAGTCATTCGTCCCCTTGTAAATAATATCACCTGATTTTACTTGGCTAATTGCCGACTGAATCCATTGGCCCGTTTCTCTCACGCAAGGCAAGGCCTTCGCTAATAAAGCCGTTGAATCCATGATAAAAACTATTTAGGAGCGTTTAATTTAGCTACTTTGGGGCTTACTGCTTGCAACCAATCAGCCACAATTTGTTGTGTTTCTTTTAAATAAACATCTTTTGCATGTTTATCGGCCATCGATTTCGCCTTCTTATCTGCATCCGTTTCTGAAGTCGTAGTCCCAGCACCGCCCGAAAGGGCATCCTCTACCGCTTGCGCCTCATCTGGTTTTTTCTTCTGATCATCCAATTCCTTTTTACGCTTGGTTAAATTCAAGGAAATAGAATTGACTTCTTTTATTTTTTTCCAACGGTTAAAGTCGTCTTTTAATTTCACCAAGTCAGGTTTCGTTTTTAAACGAACATTAAAACCAGATTGCACTTTGGAAAGTACGGCTGGATTAACATGCAAAGAGGGTGTAAAGACTGTAGATGCGATCATATCCCAAGGCAAGGCACTCGGCTGAGAACTTTCCCCAAACTCTTCTGCAGAAAAGGCAGAGGGCATAGCAAAATCAGGACTCACTCCTTTATGCTGGGTCGAACTTCCATTAATGCGATAAAACTTCTCTAAGGTAATTTTCAGTTGGCCCACAGGCTCTTTTTCATTAGCCATGTAATTATCTAAATCAACGACCGATTGAACCGTACCTTTTCCGTAAGATTGCTCACCTACAATGATTCCCCGCTTATAATCCTGAATGGCAGCCGCAAAAATCTCTGAAGCTGATGCGGAAAAACGGTTGATCATAATCGCCATAGGTCCATCATAAGATTGTTCCGGATCACGGTCTAATTCTTGGGTAATCTTTCCATCAGATTGCTTTCTTTGAACGACAGGTCCTTTGGTAATAAACAAACCCGTCAAATCGATCGCCTCGATTAATGAACCTCCCCCGTTATTACGAAGATCTACAATCAGTCCATCGATTCCTTCTTGCTTAAATTCGCCCAAAAATCTCTTTACATCGGAGGTTGTTGATTTAAAATCCGTCTCACGCTTTCTAGCCCCCTCAAAATCTCGGTAAAACATAGGAATGGTAATCAAACCTAATTTGATTTTTTTATCTCCTTGGTTAAAGACCAATACTTCTTTCTTGGCTGTCTGCTCTTCCAATTTTATTTTTTCGCGAACAATTCGAATCTCATTGGTCGGCGAACCCGTCACCCCGGAAGCAGGAAGAATTTTAAGTCGGACTACGGTGCCTTTTGGCCCACGAATTAATTTAACAGCATCATCAGTAAACCAACCGATCACATCGACGAAGCTGCCTTCATCTCCTTGTGCTACTCCCACAATGCGGTCTTTGGGATTAATTAATTTACTTCTAAAGGCTGGACCTCCAGGAACTAAATCCTGTATAGTCACATAATCGCCCTCTAAACGAAGCGTTGCTCCTATTCCTTCGAAACTTTGCGCCATATCCTTGTTGAATTCTTGGGCTGCTTTGGGTATCATATAGGAAGTATGAGGATCTATACTTTCCGTGTAAGCATTCATAAACACTTGGAATACATCCTCAGACTTTGTGCGCGCCATGTATTTTTCGGAACGAGCGTAGCGATCCTTCATTTCACGAAGGGCCGTCGTATCCGCCTTACCCCCAATTTTCCAGTCAAGCAATTGGCGTTTAATATCTTTACGCCAAAAATCATTCAGCTCTTCCACAGACTTCGCCCAAACGGCTTTGTCCCGATTAGGTTGATAGCTTTCCTCTACATTAAAATCAAAAGGTTTGTTTAAAACAGCATGAATAAAAGCATAACGATCCTTGGTCCGCGTTTGATACAAATTATAGATTTGAAAAGCCGAGGTAAGATCCCCAGCGCTGAGTTGCTCGTCGATGGTAAATCTAAATTTTTCCAAATCTTCGATGTCAGCAGCCACAAAAAAGACTTTATTAGGGTCTAGCTCCTTGATATAAGCATCATAAATTTTAGAAGACAAGGAATCATTTACGGCTATTTTTCGGTAATGATAACTGCTCAAAATCCCAAAAACCAATCGCTCAACTTTTTTCTGCGTTTCGGTGGGTTTTAAATCACCTTCTTGATAATAGGCCTTATTACCAGGTAATTCACCCTGCGTTTTGCCATGTAAAAAAAGCACAAAAATGAATGATATGGGGATTAAAAGCGGCAGTATCTTCTTCATATATGTTTTACTATTAAAACTTATTTTTCTATTTCTAACAGTTCCACTTCAAAAACCAAAGCAGAATATGGTTTAATCGTTTGGCCTCCTCCACGAATTCCATAGGCTAATTCCTGTGGAATAAACAATCTCCACTTAGAACCCACCGGCATTAATTGGAGTGCCTCAACCCAACCCGGTATCACACCCGACACTGGAAATGAAACCGGCTCACCTCGTTGGACCGACGAATCAAACACCGTACCGTCAATCAAAGTTCCGTGATAATGTGTCTTAACCTTTTCCGTGGCTAAAGGTTTTGGACCTGTACCCATTTTTATCACTTTATACTGCAAACCACTGGCCGTAGTTGTGACAGAATCCTTTTTTTTATTGGCCTCTAAAAATTTATTACCTACCTCCAAATTAGGCAAAAACTGCTTGGCCGTTTCAGCCGATTGTCGCTCTTGATTTTTCATCATGAACGTACTCATGATATTTTGACATTCCGCCTCGGTTAAAACTAATTTTCCACCTTGAGAAGCAGAAGCAAATCCTTTCGCCACCATGTCTACATTCAAGCTAATGTTTTGAGACTTGAAATTTCCTGCTACTAAAACACCCACCGCATAGGAAACAGAGTCTAAAGCTGAATTAAGTTTCATGTTCAATTTTGAAGCATCAGGACTTTTAACCTTGGTAGCAACAGTATTAATTTTAGATTTTGTGATTTTATTGGCAGGAACTTTAGTTTGAGCTACTGATAAAAAAGTGGAGGAAAACAACGCACAAAGAGTGATAAGCTTTAAATAAGAAAATTTCATGTTTGATTAATTAGGTAAAATAATTTTCGAAGATAGTAAAAAATGAATCTTTCCCAAGAATTTTAACGCCAATTAACAAGGTAAATTTTCAGCATGTTAAATGAATCTAAAAAAAGTCTCAATTAAAAGGTCTTTTTTTGAATTTATTATGGGAATATTCAAATTTCGTGACTAATTTTGCACCCGAATATAGTACAAATTATCAAAATCAATAAACCATCATTTCGATATGGCATCAGTAAGACCAGATGAAGTTTCAGCCATCCTTCGGGAGCAGTTATCGCAGGCTAAAACGCAAGCAGAATTAGAAGAAATAGGCACCGTACTCCAAGTGGGTGATGGTGTGGCCCGTATTTACGGCCTTTCCAATGTTCAAGCCGGAGAATTAATTGTTTTCGAAAATGGCTTAAAGGCTTTGGCCTTGAACTTGGAAGAGGACAATGTAGGAGCCGTACTTTTGGGAGATTCTAAATTAGTAAAAGAGGGTGATACCGTGAAGAGAACCAATATGATTGCATCCGTTCAGGTAGGAGAAGGGATTTTGGGACGTGTTGTCAATACCTTAGGAGAGCCTATAGATGGACATGGACCTATTGCGGGTACCTTATATGAAATGCCTTTGGAGCGTAAAGCTCCGGGAGTAATTTTCCGCCAGCCAGTTACCGAGCCTTTGCAAACAGGTATTAAAGCGATTGACGCCATGATTCCGGTAGGACGTGGTCAGCGTGAGCTTGTGATTGGTGATCGTCAAACAGGAAAAACAGCGGTTTGTATTGATACGATTATTAATCAAAAAGAATTTTTCGATAAAGGTGAGCCCGTTTATTGTATATACGTGGCCATAGGTCAAAAAGCAAGTACGATTAAGCAAGTAGAGCAAACTTTGCGTAAGGCTGGAGCGATGGACTACACCGTAGTCGTGTCAGCTTCTGCAGCTGATCCTGCGCCAATGCAGTTTTATGCTCCGTTTACAGGTGCTGCTATTGGCGAATTTTTCCGTGATACCGGTCGACCAGCTTTAGTGGTTTATGATGATTTGTCGAAGCAAGCGGTTGCATACCGTGAAGTTTCTTTATTACTTCGTCGTCCACCAGGACGTGAGGCATATCCTGGAGACGTTTTTTATCTTCACTCACGGTTATTAGAGCGTGCGGCTAAGATCAATAGCTCAGATGATATTGCTAGGTCGATGAATGATTTACCTGATTCCATCAAAGGAATTGTTAAAGGAGGTGGTTCTTTAACCGCACTTCCAATCATTGAAACTCAAGCGGGTGACGTTTCTGCGTATATTCCTACCAACGTAATTTCAATTACAGACGGTCAGATCTTCTTAGAAACTAATTTGTTTAATGCGGGTATTCGTCCGGCGATTAACGTAGGTATTTCGGTATCACGTGTAGGGGGTAATGCGCAGATTAAATCGATGAAAAAAGTAGCTGGAACTTTAAAATTAGATCAAGCGCAATTCCGTGAATTGGAGGCCTTCTCTAAATTTGGTTCGGATTTAGATGCGTCCACCAAATTAACGATTGACCGTGGTCGTCGCAACTTAGAGATGTTAAAGCAACCTCAATTTGCACCTCAGCGAGTGGAAGATCAGGTGGCGATGATTTACTTAGCTACGACTGGATCTTTGGATTTAATTCCAGAGAACAAGGTACGTGAATTTGAGAAAGATTATATCCAAGTACTCCGCGCTACTGAAAAAGCGACTTTAGATGCTTTAGGTGCTGGTAAATTTGACGATACCTTGACAGCTACCTTAAAAAGAGTAGGTCAAGAAGTAGGTGCTAAATACGCTAATAAAAATTAAATACGATGGCTTCCTTAAAAGAAGTAAGAAATAGAATTGTATCGGTTAATTCGACCCAACAAATCACCAAAGCCATGAAAATGGTTTCCGCGGCGAAGTTGAGACGCGCCCAAGACGCCATCAGCCAGATGCGTCCCTTCGCCAAAAAATTAGCTGAAATGATTTCTACGGTTTCAGCGCAGGCTGAAGCGGGACAATCGAATCCATTTACCGAAGTTCGGGAAGTTAAAAATGTATTGATCGTGGTGGTAACTTCAGACAGAGGTTTATGTGGCGCCTTCAATGCGAATGTCGGTAAGGCCACAATCGCCTTAGTGGACGCTAAATATGCAGCTTTACAAGCTTCAGGAAATGTGACCATTTTACCTTTGGGTAAAAAAGGAGGAGAATATTTAAGCCGACGTGGGTACCAAATTTTAGATACCTATACTGATATTTTCACTCGTTTAAATTTTGCTAATGTACGTGAGATTGGAGAAATGATTTTAACGGATTTCACCGATAAAAAATACGATGTCGTTGAGGTTTTGTTCAATTATTCGAAAAACGTGGCTACTCAAATTATTGAAACCGAGCAATTGTTGCCGATGGTGCCCGTGGAAGCTGAAACAAAAGCAAGTGCGGTGGATTATATTTTTGAGCCGACAGAAGAGGAAATTATTCAAGAGTTGATTCCAAAGTCAATTAAACTTTCGATATTTAGAGCTTTGTTAGAGTCCAATGCCGCTGAGCATGGGGCCCGAATGACGGCCATGGATAAAGCCACTGAAAATGCCGGTGAATTAATAAAAGCATTAAAATTAGAATATAACAGGTCTCGTCAAGCAGCTATTACCAAGGAAATCCTTGAAATTGTAGGTGGAGCAGAGGCCTTAACCGCATAGGCAATGAAAAATATTTTGATGATGACCCTACTATTAGGGATGATGTCTAAGACTTATGGACAAGGAATAAAAATTCCTGCACCAAGTCCTGTACAAACGATTAAACAAGATTTTTCCCTTTCAGCCATCGAGGTCGTTTATTCAAGGCCTGTTATTAAAGGGCGTAAAATATTTGGCGACATTGTTCCCTTTGGCAAGTTGTGGAGAACCGGAGCTAATTCTCCGACTAAATTCACGTTTGGCGAAGACGTTAAAGTGGCAGGCCAATCGTTAAAAGCGGGATCTTATCAAGTAATGTCCATTCCATCTGAGAAATCATGGGTGATTATTTTCAGCAAAGGGACTAATGGGGTATTCAATTATAATGCTTCAGAAGATGTCTTACAAGTTACGGTTCCTTCCACAACACTGATGAATTCAGTGGAGTCATTCTCCATTCAATTTTCGGATGTTACAGCTAATAAATTGAACATTCAAATGGCTTGGGAGAAAACGTCCGTTTCCATTCCGATAGAGACAGATGTGGATGCTAAGATTATGGGTTCCATTGACCGCGCAATGAATATCGATTCAAAACCATATTTTGAGGCGGCCTCATATTATTTCGAAACTGGACGTGATATTAAAAAGGCATTAGAGTGGGTAACAAAAGCAACTGAAGCAAATCCAACGGCCTATTGGGTATTTCATTTGAAAGCAAAAATCCAGGCAAAAACGGGGGATAAAGTTGGCGCAAAAGCAACAGCCTTAAAATCAATCGAATTAGCGAAAGCTGGTAAAAACGATGATTACGTAGCTTTAAATCAAAAATTACTTGATAGCTTGTAGTAAAGCATAAATAAACAGGAAAGCCTTTCTGCGAAGAAGGGCTTTTTTTAGCTAAAAATGAAAGAGGGAATTTTACATAGTACAGGTGAGGAGCAAGAAACAGCCGTTTTAGTGGCCATAACTTCCCAAAAACAAAATGCGGTACAAACAGCTGAATACTTGGCTGAATTGGCTTTTTTAGCGAGTACCTCAGGCGTTTTGGCTTTACACTCATTCACTCAAAATCTTGCCAAACCTGATAATAAAACGTTTGTAGGGAAAGGGAAGTTTGAGGACATCATGGCTTATGTGATCGATAAGGATGTTGACATGATCATTTTTGATGATGACCTAAGTCCATCTCAAGTGCGTAATATTGAATATGCCATCGAGTTATTAGGAAAAGAAGTCAAAGTATTAGACCGCAGCTTATTAATTTTGAACATTTTTGCTCAAAGAGCGCAAACAGTCCAAGCACGCACACAGGTAGAACTTGCTCAATACCAGTATATTTTGCCGCGATTAACACGTATGTGGTCTCACCTTTCTAAGCAACGTGGAGGTGTGGGCATGAGAGGGCCCGGAGAGAAGGAATTAGAAACTGACCGACGAATTGCCAATGACCGAATAGCTTTTTTGAAAGATAAGTTGGAGGCCATCGACCGACAATCCTATACCCAAAGAAAAAATAGAGATCGGATGGTGCGTGTTTCTTTAGTTGGCTACACCAACGTGGGCAAATCTACCTTGATGAGGAAATTAGCGAAGGCCGATGTATTCGCCGAAAACAAACTATTTGCCACGGTAGATTCCACGGTGCGAAAAATATCGTGGGAAGGGATACCCTTTTTATTAACGGACACGGTTGGGTTTATTCGTAAGCTTCCTACCCTATTGATCGAGTCGTTCAAATCTACTTTAGATGAAGTACGGGAGGCGGATGTGCTATTACATATTGTCGACATATCGCATCCTAATTTTGAAGAACAGATCGAAGTGGTTCAAGGAATATTAAATGAAATGGGGGCTGGCGATAAGCCAACGGTCTTAGTATTTAATAAAATTGATTTATTTCCTGTGGAGGAAGTGTATTTTGAAGGAGCTGCGGTCAATGAAGATGGGGAACCTGAATTAAGTAAAATGGATCGAGTGACGGCTTTTTTAAAGCGCAGCCATTGGCAATTAGAGCAACCTAAAACAGTCTTTATTTCCGCGGAACAAAAAAGTAATTTACCTGAGTTACGCGAGGTGATTTTGAATTTGATTAAAGAAAAACACTTTCAAATTTTCCCCAATTGGCTCGAAAGTAACCATTTACTAGGTCATAGCGATGGATATATTCCAGAGTCCTAGGTGAATTTAAATGAGGTAAGTGGCTTATTGTAAATGATTTTATATTTTTGTAAACGAGTACATTTAATTTTGGCGCTGTAGTTCAACGGATAGAATAGGTGTTTCCTAAAGGTTCCAGTATTGATTATACTAAAAGATTGTCAATAGTGAATACAGGAGTGAATTTGGGATAGATTAGAAAATTGAAAAAGTGAAAGTGTGTAGTAAAAGTGTGTAGCAGTATAGTATATTTGACATAATACTAGCGTCCCATAGTTTAATGGATAAAACAAAAATTTCCTAAATTTTAGATGCAAGTTCGATTCTTGCTGGGATGACACTAAAAAACCCTTGCTTTGCGGCAGGGGTTTCATATTTTAGATCTTTAGGGAATAATCCTGAAAGTTAGTATTTAACCGTATTTGCTACCCACCCCAATTAAATTATTAAACTGATTCGCCGCCAAATTCGCGAACTTAATAAGGGTTAATATTTTCAAACCTTA